>DCFV01000240.1:611-3478 GCA_002314435.1 Acidobacteriaceae bacterium UBA1795
ACGTCGAGATCTGGAACCTGGTGTTTATGCAGTTCGACCGCTCCGCTGTGGTGGACCCGGCAACCAAGCAGACCAGCTACAAGCTGACGCCGCTGCCCAAGCCGTCGATCGACACGGGCATGGGCCTGGAGCGCGTCTCTGCCGTGCTGCAGGGCAAGATTTCTAATTTTGAGACGGATTTGTTTAGACCACTTATCGACGAGGCGTGGGACTTGATTCGCGGCGAGGGCGACCCTTCTTGGTTTGAGTTCGAGGGGCTATCGGAAGACAAGAAAGCATCTCTTCGCATTATTGCCGATCATTCGAGAGCTGCAACCTTCCTCATTTCCGATGGCGTTCTACCCTCAAATGAAGGGCGCGGCTACGTGCTGCGCAAGATCCTGCGGCGCGGGATTCGGCATGGGCGGCTTTTGGGGCTTGAGAAGCCGTTCATGTACCAGATGGTCTACGCGGTGCGGGACCTGATGGGCGGCGCGTACCCTGAGCTGAAGGATTCGGCTGAGCGCGTGGCGAAGGTGGTCGAGGCTGAGGAGAAGCAGTTTGATCGCGTGCTGAAGTTTGGGCTGACCCGGCTCGACGAAGAGTTGAAGGACGAGTTCACGGGTGCGAAGGCATTTCATCTGTACGAGACATTTGGTTTGCCGCTGGATTTCATGGTCGATGCGGCGCGCGATGCGCATGTTGCGTTCGATCTTGAGGGCTTTGAGGCGGCGCGCACGGAGGAGCAGTCTCGCGCTCGCGCAAGTTGGAAGGGCGGCAGCCAGAAGACGGCGAGCCCGGCCTATCGCGAACTGCCGAAGACGGTGTTCGAGGGCTACAGGCAGCTCAACTCCACCAACTGCGAAGTGTTGGCCCTGGTGAAGGACGGCGTGGGCGTGCCCGCGGCCGCAGCCGGCGACACGGTGGAGATTGTGCTCGACCATACCAGCTTCTACGCCGACTCCGGTGGCCAGACTGGCGATACTGGCCTGTTCCTCACACCGGATGGCAACGCGACTGTTGCCGAGATTCAGGGCTGCGTGGCTCCGGTGCAGGGCGTGCGCGCGCACAAGGCGGTGCTCAAGCAGACTCTCGCGGTGGGCGACCACGTGAACACGGTTGTCGACGGACAGCGGCGCGATGCGATCAAGCGCAACCACACGGGCACGCACCTGCTGCATGCTGCGCTGCGCCAGGTGCTGGGCACGCATGTGAAACAGGCTGGTTCTTCTGTCGATCCGGTGCGGCTGCGTTTCGATTTCTCGCACTTTGCGCAGGTGGCGGACGAGGAGTTGCAGGACATCGAGGACATTGTGAACCGCGAGGTGCTGACCAACACGGCGGTTGTGACGCTGGAAGATGTGCCGATCGACGTGGCGGTGAACGAGTATCACGCGATGGCTCTTTTCGGCGAGAAGTACGGCGACAAGGTGCGCGTGGTGAAGCTGGCAGACGGCTTCTCGACCGAGCTGTGCGGCGGCACGCATACTTCTGCGACGGGCGAGATCGGGCTGTTTAAGCTGACGAGCGAGGGCGCGGTGTCGTCGGGCGTGCGGCGCATTGAGGCCATCAGCGGACTGGGTTCGCTGGACACGTTCCGCCGTGACTCTGCGGTGGCGCAGATCGCATTGCAGGTGGCACCACCAACTGGGGGCAGCCTCTCTGACGCGCTGCGTGCCAAACTGGATGCTCAAGAGGATGAACTGAAGCGGCTGCGGCGCGAGTTAGAAGAGACGCGGATGAAGTCGGCCGCGGGCGGTCTGGACGATGCTATGGCGAACGCTGTGGACGTGAAGGGCGTAAAGGTGCTGGTACACCGGGCCGATAACCTCGAGCGCGGGCAGTTGCGCACGCTGGTGGACAATCTGAAGCAGAGGGCCGGCGAGGGTGTGGTTGTGCTCGCGTCTGCGCAACCTGAGGGCAAGGTAGCGATCATCGCGGGCGTCACGCCGGGGCTCACGAAGCGCATCCAGGCAGGCAAGCTGGTGGGTGCAGTGGCGAAGATCGTTGGCGGCTCGGGCGGCGGCAAGCCGGAGATTGCCGAGGCCGGCGGCAAGGACCAGGCACAGATTGACGCAGCGCTGAAGGCCGTACCGGAAACAGTGGCCACGCTGCTGGGTTAGTCTTCGCTCCACAAAAACACTGAGGGCCGCATCGGGAGGTGCGGCCCTCAGTGTTTCTATGGGAGTCGAATCTAATTTATCTATCAAACTTCCAGGCCGGGTCTATCCGCGCTCAGCGCACCGCGCTGTTGCTGTGGAAGCCGAAGCTATAGGCCGCGCCGAAAGAGAAGATCGGGTAAGTCTTGAGTGGTTCCAGATCGTTTTTGTACTTGGCTACCTGGTTGGCGAGGTTGGTCTGCACGGTGGGGTCGGTGGTGACGTCGACACAGTTGAGCCCGCTGGCGTCGCAGGCTTGGCCGGAGGTCAAGTTGATGGCGACGTCGGGCGCGCCGATGAAGGCCACGCCAACCTCAATGGGAAATGAAAAATGGCCACCGCTGCGGGGAATCATGTTTCCCCAGCCTGCGGTGAGCGTGAGGGCCGGGTTCTGCGTATGCAGGTTCACCGAGCCGTTTCCCTGGACCGGGTTGCTGGGTGAGGAGTAGTAGGTGACGTTGTCTAGCGAAAAGCTGGTGCCCGCTGTAGCGGTGAAGAGACCCGTGGCTGCGTTGCTGTTGTAGTAAAGAACGCCGGGACTGAGGCGCAAGCCGTGGCTCGTAAACGGATAGTAGTCGAGCGAGGCGCCGGCCGAGGCAAGATCGAACTGGGCATCGACGTTGAAGCCATTGGTTGAGATGGTGCTACGGCGCACATTGAAAAGGTTGCCGGTGAAGCGTGCATTCATCCGGCGATTCAAGCTGGTGGCCGCCTGCATCTGGATACCGA
>DCFV01000078.1 GCA_002314435.1 Acidobacteriaceae bacterium UBA1795
AGGTTGTACTTCTGGCTCCAGGTACCGGGACTGTTGAAGGCCAGCTTGTAATGGTCGCCCTCCTGGGCCATGGTGACCCACTTCGCAGCCATTTCTTTGGCCATGACCTGGTAGTCCCTGGCAACATCCTCATGCATGAGGAGGCGGGCCAGATGGCCATAGGCGGCAAGCGCTTCGATCGCTTTGATGGAGAGATTGGCGTTATGGGCAACGTGACCGGCAAAGTCATCTGTGGTCAACTGATTCTCCGGATCAAGCCCCTTCTCCTTCAAGTAGTGAGCCCACATGGTGAGTTGCGGCCAATAGCGCTCCGCAAGGTGTGCATCGCCTTCGGCCTGCGCCAGGGCATCGATCAGGATGAGCATATTGCCGCTCTCTTCCACTGGCATCTGGTCGTCTTCTGTCTTTTCTCCTCCACCATAGACCTGCCCGTTGGCTAGCGGATACTGGCCGAGGTCATGCGGTGAAAATGGAAAACGCCAGCGCGCTAATGCGGAGTATTCGAGCACCGGAAGAAGCTGGGCCTCGAGCAACTTTGGCTGAAGGAACAGGAAGAATGGGGCGGAGGGGTAAAAGACATCGACTGTGGCGATGCAGCCGTTGGAGAAGTTCTCCTTTGCGAAGAGCATTGCATCGCCGTTCACATCGGCAACTAGCTTATGCGCTGCAAGCGTCTGCCTATATGCCAGAACTGCGATGGCTGCATAGTGTGCTCCCCCGACCTTGGTTAAGTCGGCAGTCAACTCTGCATCAAATGCATCCGCACGTTTGTCGAGAGCAGAGTATTCCTTTGCGGCAAGATCGAGCATCTGCGCAACCGGCATATTGTTCCGCTGCCAGTAGGGCCGCAGATTCCGCTGCAGGTATTGAATCGCATAGTCTTCTGTATAGGAGACAAGCAGATGGCGCATAACGGGCTGTGCGCTCACAATGCCAAAATCAAGTTCAGCAGCAAGGTGAGGACTCGACCAGCCTGCCGGCTGCGGTAAGCTCATCGAGTCGCTTTCCGGGAGCCTTCCTGTTTCAGCGAAGACCTTCGCCGTATCCGGCGCAATTACGGCCGACGATTCCTCATCCTTGGGAATTGCGAGACGGAAGTAGCCCCAGTCGATACGGAGATTGTCGCCGGAACGGTTGAGGATACTCTGTTCGCGAGATCCAACAGAAAGTACGTTGAGCAGCGACGTTTGATTGCGGAACGTCACAACCTGCTCACTGGAATCATTGACCGCAAGCAAGGGATCGGCATCGAGAAGAACCGCGACGCGATGTGATGCCCCATCGGTGGCCCGCGCGCTCCAGGTCACATAAGTGACGGGGCGCGAAAGAAGGTCCAGGTCGTTCATAATTGCCGGCGCGAAGAATGCAAGGTCCAGCGTGATGCCGCCCTGGCGAAACTGGTAGCGCGAATGCGTTGGCGTGATTGAACTGCCGGTCTGCTCCATTGGGGGGATCGCGTCGGGCTGGCGGCCCATGAAGCGAAATGCTTTGCCGTCGATGCGCACGATGCCCGCGATTGGTTGAGGGGAACTCGTCCAGTGGGTTGTGTCGGAATCAGTGAGCTTGTCGGTCGCGGACCAAACGCTGAAGTACGGATCGTGCGTAATGAGCGGCGTGGCCGGAGGTCTCTGCTGAGACCACGTGGCACAAACAACAACGCAGAAGACTACCAATTGCGCCAGAGCGCGCACTACTTTCTTCATCGAACTCTCCTGCAAAAGGACGTGCGTTGTAAACATTCTCAAACTCCCTCTCTGCTGCTGCGGCCCTGCTCCTCTGCATGCAAGCAGGAGGACTTTCTCCGGCAGTCGCTCAGGGCAAGGAGATGTGGCATGGCTGGCAGCAGGGTGATTTATCGTCTTCCAGATAACAGGAGTTCGTGAGACTGTTCAGTGTAGCCCAGTCACTGTGGGGTGAGTCACTCTGTACCGTGCGGGATACTGGCCTGGGTGGAGAGACTGCGACACAGCGTTGCAGGTGAAGCACGCCGCCCTCTCTCAAGCTCTCTGGCAGTGAGCGGAGCACGGTGGACGCGGCAAGGTCTGCCTGCAGTTGCCCAACTATGTAGAAGACCAGCGCATTCATACCGAGCCCGCTCGCCGTGATCGGTGCGACAAGAAACTCAGGAGAGCAACCGCACGCGGCCGGACGCGATCTCGTACACGGCACCAACGAATTTGGCGCCGGCCTTGATTGCGTTTTTGCCCTCTTGCGTCTCCAAAATCTGGTGAATTGACCATCGAACGTTGGCTTCGACAGCCACGTTCATCTGTTCCACGGTGGAAGCCTGCGAGTTGATGTCCGGGAGCCCGGGCAAAATACTGTTGACCAGCAGTTGGATACGAGCGCGATGCTCGTGCCCCTCCCGCTTGGTTTTTAGGGCGGCCTCTACTGCCCCACATCCTTCATGACCGAGCACGACAAAGAGAGGCGTGCGGAGATGCGCACCTGCGTACTGGAGACTGCCCATCACCTCGGGGGAAATCACATTTCCAGCGACGCGCACGATGAACAGCTCTCCAAAGTTAGCGTCGAAGATCAGCTCAGGAGGAACCCGCGAGTCGCTGCATCCTAAGATTGTTGCAAATGGCTGCTGGCCCCTGGCCAGATCGGCGAGTGTTTCCTTGCAGACAGTGGGAAAGCGCGCCTCGCCTCGCAGGAATCGCTGATTCCCAGCGATCAGCCTTTGCAGACCCCATTCAGCAGATGCCGTAACCTCTGGCGGTTCTGGAAACTCCATTGCTCTAGCCTTTCAAGGTCCCACGCGCCAATTCAGTGGAGTCGATGAACATACGGAATACTCGGTAACGGGATCGAGGTCCGGAGGCGCAGATCTGCGACCCTGGACCTTCAGCCGAGTTCACTTCAGTAGACGCGAGTGTCTGGAGCGTTCTTATTTCACCGAATAACCACGCGCATCGAGACAGGCGGACATTGACCGCTTGAAGCTGCCTATCTGCTGATCGTAAGTAGCCTGCTGCTGTTTGGCCTGCTGCTGCATCTGCGCGCCCGCATTGGCAGCGGCTTGGTCTTTCGATGCGGCATTTGCCTGCCGTTGCTGCCTCCCGCCGCGCACCGTCCCCATGGTTGCCCCGATCGCAGCTCCTTTCCCAGCATCTCCTGCGATCGCTCCAATCATCGCGCCTCCCGCTGCACCCCGTGCCGCGCCACGCATCCGGCCTCCCTGTGCCTGCGGCGCGGAGTTGGCTGCCTGGGCTTGTGCGGCCTGAATATCGGCGCTACTCGGAGCCGCGGGAGCCGACATATCAGGATTCACACCCGACTGCTGCTGTGCCAGGTTGTAGCACTCTGACTCATCAATAAGCTGCTGATCGTCAGTCTGGTTTTTGGTGGGGTATACGTATAGGCCAACCTTCTTTGCCGCGGAGAAGGACGGAACCGGCTTTGAGGCTGCGGCAGGCGTTGTCGCAACCGACGGTTGGTCGGTTGTTGCAGGCGATGGCGCTACCGTTTCGGATTGCTTCTTGCAGCCAACTGACAGAAACAGCAGGCAGGTTACCGCCGCCAGCGCAAATGTTCCTTGGTTCCAGCTTTCTTTCATGTTTGTACTCCCCTTCTCACCTCATCCGGCCACTTATAGCAAAACCTGGCATAAAGGCCCACTACCAAAAATACGAGAGCGCCTTAAGACTATTTGCCCGGAAGGCTCGACTTTGGAATCAGGCATCGGTCGAGAGCACACCTCGATGTGTTCGCGGCGATTCGGTGGCCACACTGAAGAGGGATTGGGACATTGCTCATCCGAACGGGCTCGTCCGGATTGCCGGCGACGTGCTCTGATGGGCGCCCAGCGGCTGAGGCTCAACTGCAATTCCACACCCGCCGATCGCGCGGAGCTTTGGATACTCGACGCCAACGGCGTAGAGTGCCACCGGTCCAAGCAGTCTCAAAGGAAGCAGGGACGGGCTCGCCCTAAGCGGCTATGAAGACCGAACTATATATATATCGTTCCGGCTCGGGCAGCGCGCGGCTTCTCATTGCTGGATGCGTGGAATCGTGAAGAAGACCACGCTCCCGCCTCCATGCACAGCCCCCCCAGCGTCCGCCCTCGATTGTCTATGAGGCGGGCTCTGCTTTTCCGGCTTCAGCATACCGTACTTCCTGAGCCTTGACCGTTTTATCCGGAAGCTCCTATCTAAAGCCGCTTCATGGCCTACGCAGCTTCAGCGGAACGTCCCGCGGCGAACCGGACGACTTTGGGTTCAACCAACCGCTTGAAATCCTGCCAGGACATGCGAACCAGTTCTCGATGTGTCCCTGCATTGAACGCGATCTGCTTGTCTCTCTCCAAACTGTCATCTACATACACATCGAGGTCGAAAAGATTCCCGAAGGGCGGCATCGCGCCTGTCTCGCACTGAGGAAATCGCTCACTGAACTCCTCTTCATAAGCCAGGACGCAAGTGTTTGCATTGGTCGCCTTCCTGAGCTCCACCAGGTCGACGTGGAATTTCGCAGGCAGTACTGCCATCGCCAGCTTGCCATCAAGCTTAACCATCACGGTCTTTGCCAACTCCTTGCCGGGAATATGCGTCAGCCCGGCTATCCCTTGCGCCGTGTAAGCAGGCGAGTGGTAGAGGACAATGTACGCGACGTTGTTTGTGTCGAGATACTCCATCAACCTTTTGAGTGCCATAACCAACTCCTTGTCCGGCCGAGCTCCTGCGCGGATTAAAATGAGCGCGGCAACTCCAAACATACGGTTTGTCAGTGAACGGTCACATTCGGCGGCCGGCCATCTCCAGGCAGGTCCAGTCCCCGGCCAGTTACTGTTTGTAGCCGATCTTGCGTAGCAGATCGTGCCGCCACGCTACGTCGGCCTCCTGTTCAACTCCCTTGGGCGAACTTCCGTCGATAACGCCAAGCACTCCCTGCCCCTGTCCGCTCTTCGCCAGAACGACCTCAACCGGGTTGGCCGTCGCGCAGAAGATGGAGCAAACCTCCGGGACATTGCGCAGGGCATTCAGTAAATTGATGGGATAGGCGTTTTGTAGCATCACAACAAAGACATGGCCGGCAGCCAGCTCCTTGGCGTTGCGGATCGCTATCTCGCGAAGAGCGGGATCGTTTCCGTCCGCGCGAATCAGGCAGGCTCCGGAGCTCTCGTTGAAAGCCAGGCCGAACCTGGCGAGCGGCGCTGTCGAAACTACGGTCTCGAAGATATCCTCCACAGTCTTGATGAAGTGGGCCTGGCCGATGATGATGTTGGCTTCAGGTGGAATTTCCATGGACACTGCAATCAGATCGATCATGGTCTCTCCTCTGCATCAGGAGTTCGTCACGCGCTTTTCTTGTGCTGCGTTCGAACCCTTTCGACATAACGCCCAGTCTTGAGGTCGATACTCACAAGCTCGCCGGGAGCAACGAACAGCGGGACCTGAACGATCATGCCGTTCTCCAGCGTGGCTTCCTTGCGGCCTGAATCCTGCTGCGATCGCGCAGGAGGCGCAGTACTTCGGACGCGCGCTTCAACGGCATCCGGCATGACTACGCTAATTGGTTCTCCCTCGAAAAACTCTGCAGGCACTTCGGCTCCGGGCTGCAGAAGCGCCTCGGCCAAACCCAAGCCCTCAGCAGGAAACTCAAACTGTTCAAAGGTATCGAGCCGCTGAAAAATGCAGTTTGGGCCATCGCTGTAGAGAAACTCTACTCTGCGCTTCTCCGACTCCACGTCGTCCAGCCGTTCGAGTGGCCGAAAATGCTGATCCCACAAATGGCCTGTGTGCACATTCGAGAGCCTGACCCGTACGGTGCCGCCCATCTTGGCCGTGCCAGCCTTGGACTCGACTTCGAGGACCCTGTAGACCTGCTGGTCGATTCGGAGAGCCATCCCTTCCCGTAATTCGGAGGCAAGCACCATAAGCTTCTCCAGACTTCCGGTCAGTTCTTCAGCATGCCGTCGGCGAAAGTACCAATTCCGCGCCAGCAGGTGAGGCATTGAAGTGTGGCGCCTCTTCGGAACGGCAGCAAGACGTCGAAGAGGAGCAACTCCGCGGCTGCCTCTGGGAAACCGACACCTAGATTGTGCGCAAAAGGCTCACAGTTCAGTGACACCCATCACGGTCCGGGAACGATCTCGTGCCGTGTGCGCGCTTTGCGCGTCTACCCCAGAATCTTCCGGCGAACACAGTCCTGTACGAACCCCTGTCCGGGCTGCTTCGTGGACCAAAGTTCTGCCGGGCGCAAGCGCTTCCGAGGAAAGCAACCCTCCCCTTCCTGCGGCGAATGCGGATCTCGGGCTGATGCTCTCAGTTCCCTACTCCAGCACAACAATATTCCGCTTCGCGCACATCTCCTTCAGCACCTTCGGCCACACCGTAACGCTCACTTCTCCCAGATGGGCCTTGTGTAGCAGCAACATCAATGTACGCGGCTGGCCGATTCCTCCACCGATCGAGAGCGGTATCTGGTTGTTTAGGATCGCCTGGTGATAAGGCAGTTTAAGAAAGTCCAGTTGCCCGGCCATTTCGAGCTGTTGCTTCAGGGTCTCCGCCGTAACCCGGATGCCCATGGAGGTCAGCTCATGACGTCGCTCGGTGACCGGGTTCCAGACGAGGATGTCGCCATTCAGTCCATGCGTATCTTTGCCTGTCTCGTGGCTGGTGTCGGTTACCCAGTCGTCGTAGTCGGCGGCGCGCATTTCGTGCGGATAGCCATCCCGCAGCGGCCAGCCGATCCCTACGATGAAGACGGCTGGATACTTTTGCAGCACTGCCGTCTCACGCTGCTTGCGCGGCAGCGTGGGATACATGTCGAGAATCTCCTCAGCGTGCAGGAAGGTCAGCTCCTCAGGCAGGTTTGGATAGCGCGGGTCTTTCAATTGGGGGAACAAGGATTGGGCAAACCGCTCTGCACCAACAATCACGCCCCAGATTTTGCCGACAATCATCTTCAGGAAATCCAGATTGCGCTGATCGGCGGTGATGGCACGCTCCCAGTCCCACTGATCGACATAGGCGGAGTGGTCGTGATCGAGAAAGTAATCCTTGCGCACGGCGCGCATATCCGTGCAAATGCCTTCGCCAAGACGACACTCAAACTGGTTGAGGGCGGCACGCTTCCACTTGGTTGCGGCTTGCACTACCTGTGCATCAATGGGATGAAGGTTGCGATCGTTCGAGATATGAAACTGAATTGGCGTGCGCGATCCGTCGCGATCGAGCATGTCATTCACGCCGCTCTCCACATCCACGATGAGCGGCACTTCGACCATCATCAGATTCAGCGCTTTGCACAGGTTGTCTTCGATATAGCGTTTGACCTGGAAGATCGCCTGCTGTGTCTCCTTCGGTGTCAGCAAGGAGCGGTAGTTGCGAGGGAGAACACTTTCCAATTTTTTGTAGTCGCCAATTCCCGGCCCAGCCAGGTCGGCTTTCTTATCGAGGACAGTAACCATAGAGTTCCTCCGTTGCGAAATGAATCCGCGCCGCCGCCAGGTGATTCGTGAAGGAACAGGATCTAAGGAGTTGCCAACGCCAGGATTCGCGGCGGCGGTCGTACTGGCTAACTTGGGATGTTCGGAGTCACGTTTGGCAGTAAAAGCGTGCACTGAACGTTCCACGCCGTCGTCAGCAACGTCACATGTACAGTTCCCCGCACGTCAACATACGCGTCATGAGAATCTGCATACCCGCAGATTGAAGCTGCCAAGGATCGTTCCTCTGGCCAGCAGGTTGCGCTGTGACTGCAATCACCGCTCAATGAACCCTGGAGCGGAAGGCCAGACCTGAAGGTCCGGGCTAGAAATGGCCCAATTGGAAGGTTAGTTTTTCGGCAAAAATCCCTTGGATGAGGCGCTCCTCCGCAGACAGGATCAATCGCTGTGGAACTGCGCAACACGTTCAGGGCCGGCCGGGGGAACGGCAGGAAATGAACCCGGAATGAGCTCCTTAGCGGTGTCTCAAGACTCAAGTGCACCACGGCGGTTCGTGATGCACTTGGAACACCGCTTTCACGCCCGCGATTCGATTGACATGAAGACCCTGCCGGAGTGACATTCTTGTTGAGCATGGAGGTCTTATGAGCCGCACGCTTCTTGTAATCGCTCTCACTTTTCCCTTGTCCTTGTCCTCACAACGTCCTCCCAGGCAGGCAGATGTCCGAGTGCAGGGCACCTCTTTGACCCGCGACCAGGAGATGCAGATCGGCAAGCAGTTTGCCTCCCAGGTTGAGCGTGAAATGGAGGTTGTGCACAATCCGGAAGTCGAGCAATGGCTCAACCTGATCGGTCAGAAACTCGCCAAGACCACGCAAGCCAATGCCTATCCGTATTACTTCAAACTCGTAAACGACGACTCCATCAATGCTTTTGCCCTACCCGGCGGGCCGATGTATGTCCATACGGGCCTGCTAAAAGCGGCGGACAGCGAAGGTGAGGTCGCTGGGGTTCTGGCGCACGAAATGTCCCACGTGGCTCTGCGCCACGGAGCTGCTCAAATCACCAAGCAGCAGCGCTACGGAGCCCTATTTCAAGTATTGGGAGCAGCGGCGGGAACTTTGACAGCCGACCAGAATGGCCAGTGCGGTCTGCTCTGCCAGGTTACTCAGGCAGGCACGAGCCTCGGAGAGAACTCCCTGCTCATGAAGTTCTCGCGTGGCTACGAGCGCGACGCAGATTTGAACGGTGCACGGATGATGGCTGCTGCCGGTTACGACCCCATCCAGCTGCCGCAGTTCTTTGAGAAGCTGGTGGCAACGCAGGGCACATCCGCAGAGCCCAAAGGACTTGCGCTTTGGATGGCATCGCATCCCGCCACCGGCAGCCGAATCAAGTATGTCTCGGACGACATCAAGTTCTACCCCAAGTGCGACTATGTATCCGCTACAGGAAGCTTTCAGCGGGTTAAGAAACTGGTCGCTTCCCTCCCGCCGGCTAAGCCGCAGCCCGGAAAGCTGATCCAATCCAAGCAGGGCGCGAGCGAGCGAACCAATCTGCCTTCGGGATTCAAGGACTACCCGGCGAATGGCTTCTCGATCGGATATCCAGGAGCATGGCAAGTGGGTCAAGCCCAGCCCGGCAGCAGCCTCTACATGATCCCCCAGGGCGGAGTGGCGCAGAGCCAGAACAGCGGCACGGAGTTGCTGTCTGGCGCGATGATTGACTACTACGTCCCTCAGGCTGGAGCGTCGGCTGTTCGCCTCGAGACGAGCACCAGGGAGTTCATCGATTCAATGCAGAAGGGCGATACCAGTCTGAAAGCCGAGAAGCCGCAGCCAGCCGAAGTTGGCGGGAAGCCCGCTTTACGGACCAGGCTCACGACGAAGACTTCACTTCAGCAGGAACCCGAGCAGGTGGTGTATCTGTACACCGTCACGCGGGAAGCCGGGCTTTGGTATCTGGTCCTTGCCACGCAGCCTTCCAAGCTGGTGGAGCTTGACCCTGTTTTCAATCAGATAGTCACTACGGTCCAGTTTCCTGACTAGCGTTCGTTCTGGTTCCGGCTGAGTGGCGCCTTCAGTGTTCGAGGTCCGTGGTGACGAAGCGGATCAACGATTCCAGTAAAGCGGCGCGCGGGTAGACTGCCTTGTCCATGCCTGACCGAATTGCCGAGTCAGGCGACTTGTCGAAGGGCAATGCGACGGCAAAGTGGTCGGCCAGCGCCGCACCCAAATACTTGGCGCCCGGCACAATCGCATCGTCCTTCAGAAGTTGGCCATCTTCGTCGGTCCCATAGACTGAGAGCACGCGCCAGGTTTGGAGAAGCGACTTCGACGTCGTTGCCTGATCTGACTTTGCAATCAGCGAGTAGGTTGGAACAACGGGGTTCGGGTGAGCTGCAAGAAATGCCTGCCGCGTTCCGCGCTGGAGGCTTTTGAATCCGGTAGACAGGTCACCCTGACAGCTTTTCAGGGGGACAGCCTTCATATACTTTTCGGTCACCCCGGGAAGAAGGTCAGCAACCTGTGAACCACCAGACGCTCCTGCCACGGTGACAAAGGCGGCCACTTGGTCAGCCACGCCTGCCTCATTGGCCAGAGCTACCTGAATGTCCGGTGTGCCCTTGCTGTAGCCGATCAGGATGTACTTTTTGCCGTCGCCTGTCTGATGTTCGCGCAGATATTGAGCGATCATCTTTGCATTCGACTCACTGCTGTCGTTCGGCACTTGCAGCAAGGCTACATCCAGCCCGTATTTGTCTTTCAAAGCCTTTTGGCCTTCCTGAAACGCCGGCGAGTCTGACACGCACGAACTCATGATTCCCGGCACAATCAGAACGCGATATTTCGCAGGCAGTGCGCTCAGCTTGGCGTCCTCCTTCCCCGGGTTATCGATGTAGTGAGCACAGGAACTCCATGTGCCTCCGTCCGGATTGTTCTGCTTCAGAACCGAACAGAACACGTCGCTGAAACTCGCGGAGACGTTCCCTGTTGCGGCGGCTAAATAGACCAGAAGCGTGCGCCCGTCGGAAGTAAACTCACTGCCAGTCGCTGTCCGAGCCGTGAGCACCGGGGCGGTCGGAGTGATATACCCGGTCTTCACCACCATGCCAGTCTGAGTCAGGCTGTCGCGGATGTAATCGCGCTCACCGTCAGTCTTCGGGTCAATCTTGTGCGTGATGCCGTTATTCCGTTGGTCGCGATCGAACCCGATGTCGTGCGTACCGGCGCCCACCCAAATGGTCTGCCCATCCAAGTCAAATGGTGCATTCCAGAGACGGAAATGATGCCGCGAGGCTACCACGCGCAACGGGTCGGCCTGCGCATATCCAAAATCCTGCGCGCGCCCGTAGAGACGGAGTTCGCTCATCGGCAATGTCACGTAGGCTTCCTTGGAAAACGAAGCGAAGATGCCGCGCATGATCGCATCCTTCTCGGAACGATCTACGACAACCCACCCGGCAGCCTTCAGTGCTGCCTGCATCTGGTCCTTTGATCCAATGATGATGAAGTTGACGCGATCACCCGGCGCGCCGTTTGGATCGCTCACCCGCAGGGGAATCGAGTCGATCAGACTTTGCGAAAACGCCGGCACGTTCACCGCTGTTGGCTTTGCAACCGTCGTAGCGGTTCGCTCAATCGTGATGTGAAACGAACCGCTGGCCTGGTCAATGGCTGTCTCGTTGATGGCAACGAACAGCCGCCCATCGATGCGCGCCTGGCCGTTGTAGAGTGACCCGATCTGGAACGGCCGGTCGGCATCGCTGGAGCCGATCCGCCCAATTACGGTCCCCCGCCCTACGTTATTCAGCGGCAAGGCGCGGACCAGGTCTGCAAAGCCGCGCGGCAAGCCTTCGGGCCCGTTGGCCTCGCGTGCGTTGGAGTACTGCAACTGTCCGGTCGCGCTGATCCGAACGGTATCTCCGGCTTTGAGGTCCAGTCCCGTATCCACCCACCCTTGTGCGTGCTGCAGATCCAGTGTGCGGGTCTGCGCCCAGAGCGGCGTAACCAATAACAAACTCAGGAGAGCTGTTCGTATCATCGTCATCTCCTCGATATCGCATCGCCAATATACCGCTCAACCTGGATCCAGATTGTGGGATCAAGCTCCATTTTCACGTGGCTGCCGCCAAAGGCCCGTCGGGCCCAGGAGGCATTGGATTCGTCGATCGGGCGCAAAAAGTACGACGCCTGAAAATTCCCAAGGATATGGGTCTTCGCGGGGTCAACTGCCCTGATTTCCCGGCGGCCCTGAATGGTCAGCGGATCGTGCTGGAAAAAGTTAACGGCTGCTTGAACGTTGGGAGGAATGGACTCGTCATGGACACCCACACTGTCCACTTGCACCGTCAGCAGCACAGGCACTCCAAGCCGGTCCAGATCGCGCGCTGTGGCGATCGCCGCCGCTCCTCCCCAACTCTGTCCGTACAAAATGATTCGGGCTCGTGCCCGCTCTTCGGGATCAAGCTTGCCATTGTGATTGGTGTCGAGTGCCAGACGAATCAGCTTAAGGGCGACCGAGCGATGATGATTCGAAATAGACTCGGCGTAGACACCGGGCTGTTGGCGCAGCCTGAGCGTGAGCTCGCGGATGCCTCGGTGTTCGTCGTTCCACCGGTCAAATCCACCGAGGAAGCCGATGACGAGCGTCCCCCCGGGCGGAATCGGTACTGGCACAGCCAGATCAGAGAACCGCTGGGACCAAAGCGCCGGACAGCATAGCGCCAGCGCAAGCAGTGCCCATCTCCGCCTCTTGAATCTGTTGCTCATGTTCTTGCTCGATGGCTCAAAGGCCAGGAGTCACGGGCCGAATGCGCAGACCAAGTGTCTTTCGGATGTCGCAGAGTCAACAAAAGCGGCAGAGAATACATCCTTCACTCAGCAACCGCTTCGCAGCCGCAAGCCGTTCAGATTTGCCAAGAATAGTACACCTTAGAACGGAGGCCATTCGGATGCAGTCCAGCAGGCAGAGAATAGCATGGTGGGTCGCATGAGCCTTTGACCGGCGACGAAGAGGGCCGGTGTCGTTTAAAGGCGTCTCCAGAGCAGAAAGAGGCTGCTTAAGTGCATCCGTTCTCCAGCAATCAATTGGGCACAACTCTGAATGGACCTTTTTCGGATCGACGCTCAAAGCTCTCGGATTCCATAACTAATTGATTAGATTGGCTGCGGGGGTTGGATTTGGACACAGGACCCGGTTCAGATTCGCGGTTAGGCCTAAGACACCACATCCATAGGGCCAGTGAAATCCATCCCATTAAGGACGCCCCGCATAAAGGCGATACTGGCGATCACCCCGGGCATCGGATCGTCTCCGTGGATCTCGTACTCCAGATCGACGAAGCCCTTGTAACCAATGCTGGAGAGCGCGGCGAAGATCTCCCGCACCGGCATGCGGCCCTCGCCCACGGCAACCTGGCTCTCTTTCTTCGTGAAGTCCGCAAGGTCTTTCATGTGTACGTTGTAAAGGCGCGGGCCAGCTTCGTGAATTGCTAGCACCACGTCGGCGCCGGCGCGAGCGGTGTGCCCCACATCGATGCAGCAGCCAATGCGCGGATCGATTTCATTGAGCGATTTGAGAACGTCGAGCGGGGAGGGCCACAGCTGATCTTCCGGGCCATGGTTATGAATGGCGATGCGGATGTCGTATTCCTTAACGAATTTCTCGAGGCGGGGCAGCGTCGCCGGAGTTGGATCGCCCGCGACGATCACACCGATCCCGGCCCGTTTGCAGTACTCGAACTTGGCGCGAATATCAGCATCTTCATCCTTGGCGAAGTAGATGGCGCCTGCGGCGTGCAGCCTGATGCCGGCGGCGGCATAGTCAGCCAGTGCCTTGGCTTCTTCCTGCACATCGGCGGGCAGATGATCCTTGACATCCTTGGCGTTCAGATCGGAGATGTTCAGTTGCTTGAGGAACCCGATCACCTGCGAACGATTGAACATGCGGAAGGTGTAACTGGCAATGCCCAGTTGAATCGGACTGGGCTTGGCTTTGGCGGTCGGCGCCTGAGCAAAGGAGCGTGAGGCCCCGGATGCGGCGCACGCAGCAGCAGCGAGGGCGCTCGACTGCATGAAGCTGCGGCGGGAAAAAGATGACTTCATCATGGAAAGCTCCTTGGAGAAGCAGTGATGATGCCTGCGGGCGGACAATCAGCTGCCGCCCCAATAGTCCGCACGAGCCTCAGAGGTGCGGCTCCCAGCCCTTCTCGTATTCGCGGCTCCACAGCTTCATGGCTTCGCCGTCGTTCTTGATTTTTCCATTAGCAGTGTCGAGATGCAGTTCATGGCCAGTCTCCCAGGCAATATTGGAAAGCTGCAGCATGGTCACCGCGACGTTGCCTACGGCGATGGGAGCATGCAGCTTCTCCCCATGGCGTATGCCCGCAATGAAATTGCTGAAGTGCAGATCGGTCATGGAATCGCGGCCGGTTAGATCGGCGGACGAAGTGGCTTTGCCGGTGACAAATTCTCCTGTTTTCTTGCCATTGAGGTCGAAGATTTCGTAACCGTCGCGATCGACGATCACCGAGCCGGTGGTGCCCATGATCGCCGCGCCGCGGTCGCGGTTGTAGACCTTCATGCCCTGGCAGCTGCGTCCTTCCCAAGTAATCATGCGGTCGCCATAGTCAAAGCTGGTTTCCAGCGTGTCGTAGAACTCCCAGTCGTCCTGAAAATGGTATCTCCCGCCGGCCGCGGCGACGCGCTGCGGGAAATCGACGCCCAACGCCCAGCGTGCCACGTCAACTTCATGGGTGCCATTGTTGAGGGTCTCTCCGGTGCCGTAATTGCGCAGCCAATGCCAGTTATAGGGGTGAATGTTGTCCTTGTATGGACGGCGCGGAGCAGGTCCCTGCCAGAGTTCCCAGTCGAGATTCGCTGGCACGGGAATCACTTTGCCCACTCCCATCGATTTGCGCACATTGCAATACCAGGTGCGGGCAAAGTAGGCGCGGCCTATGATACCGTCACGAATCTTGCCCACAATCTCGATGGTGTGCGGAGAAGAGCGCTGCTGCGAGCCCATCTGCACCAGCTTGCCGTATTTCTGCTGAGCCTCCACCAGCAGAGCGCCTTCGGCAGCGTTGTGGCTGCATGGCTTCTCCACGTAGACATGCTTGCCCGTCTGCAATCCGGCGATGGCCATGGGCGCATGCCAGTGCTCAGGCGTAGCAATGGTGATGACGTCCACATCCTTCTGTTGAAGTACATTGCGGAAGTCGCGGTCCATGGCCGGACGGTAGCCCAGTTCCGTTTCCGTGTTATCGGCGAACCGCTTGAGGATGTTGGAGTCCACATCGACGACGTGAGAGACGCGCGCCTTCTCCTGGTTGGCCTTTAACGACGAAAGGTGTGCATAGGCGCGGCCATTGAGGCCGATAACGGCAAAGTTCAGACGGTCATTGGAGCCGAGAATCTGGCCATAGCTCTTCGCGCTGGAGTTGATGGCCAAGCCAGCCGTTCCCAACGCAAGGGTGTCAAGAAAATCGCGCCGCGTGATCATGGTTCACTCCATCCGATTGTTTTGAAGTACGCAGACGAAGAAAAGCCGCTCACAACGCAGATGCGTCTTGCATAGCCTGCCTCATGCCTGCCCAACTGATGCGTGACGACTCCTCGGGAGAACCGGCTCCGTGCCAGTGCGTCTCCAGACTGACAGCGTCGTGGAACCCGGCCTGCTTGAGGGCACGAAACTGCGCTGTCCAATCGATGACGCCTTTGCCCACCGGCGACCACTTGACCTTGCCTTCAGCCAGTTTCACGGCATTCTTGCAGTGACAATGGTGAATGCGGTTCTTGGGGATCAACTCCCAGGCCACGGGGAAGGCATCGAGTTCCCCACGCATGACCGCGTTTGCCGGATCCCAATTGAGGGCTAGATGAGGTGTCTGAATGGCGTTCATGATACGGGCGGCTTCGCGGCCCGTGGCGGTGTTGCAGGCAAACTCGTTCTCCAGAACGAGCAGGATTCCCTGTTTACCGGCGATCTCGGAGGCGGTGCGCACCTTCTCGTCGATGGCCGCGCGATAGGGCGACACAATGTCCAGCCGCCAGAAATCGAAGCAGCGCACCTTGCCGGTCTGGAATTGTTTCGCCAGGGCCAGAGAACGCTCGAGAATCTCATCCTGCTCCTTGAATGTGGATTCGGCGGCGCCATGCATATCACTCTTCGAGCTATAGGAAGAGCGCGGGGCGTCGGGCCAGTCGGTCTTGAAGAGCGGGCTGGCGATGTCGGTGACCTGAAGGCTGTATTTGGCGAGGATGCGCCGGGCTTCGGCGATCTGCGCTTCGGAGAGTTCGGTTACGTTCTTGTCCCACATGGAGCGGAGTTCTATCCAGGTCATGCCGAAGTCATGCGCAGCCACGTAACAAGCATGGTCGAAGTCCTGCGAAATCTCGTCGTTGATGACGGCAATCTTGAAAGGAGAATTGGAGAGAGCAGCCCAGGCCATCCTGGGCTTCGCGACACCGAGAGCTAGGACAGGCCCTGAACCGGCAAGAAAGCTCCGTCTTGAGAATGAGAGCACAGCGTTCCTTTCCATAAGTTCGAGACTTGGAGGAATGTCGTCATGTTAGCGCATCGAACGAACCGACCGCCTCCTGTGGAGCCCGCCGGCTGTTGGTGGATTGCAGTGATGGATCCGTCAAAGTGCAGGTTTGTCTCATAGTCAGCTGAGACGAGATTCCCGGCAATCCAAGCGCCGTGGGTCTACCGCTGCGCACCCCAGATGGCTACATTTAGCTCTAATCACACCACCGAGCCTGAACATCTTCTGGTTGAAGGACGAGAGCCTCGAAGACGCGACCAGCTGCCCGCACCAGAAGTCATCGCAGCCGAGATCGTGGAGGGCGTGCAGGCCGCCCACTAAGCCCAATCACCTCAATGGCCAGATCGAGGAGATCTGGCCGTTCGGAACTGCTATACCTTCTGCGACAGCGGCTGCTCAGCTGAGGCAGCCGCGCGAACGATCGTCACAGCCACCACAGCGAGCGGCAGGAAGGGTTCCTATTGGCCTGTTTGATATCGAATCACCGAGAGCGCGGTTAGGTAATGCAGATGGGCGTTTGCTGCATCGATCTCCGCCTGCGTCAGTGCCAGTTGTGCCTGTTCCAGTTCGACAATGCTGCTCAGGCCAAGCTTGTATCGGGTCTGCGCAAGGTCGAGTGCCTGGCTTGCCTCGGACTGCAGCTGCAAGGTGACGGCGATGCGCTCGAATGCGGTCTGTGCATTGAGTACGGCGGTCCGAACGTCGCCAGCAATCGTTTCGCGCAGACCGCGTACATCCTCCTGCGCGGCACGGGCACGCAAATCCGCTTCCCGCGCGCGGGCAGAGAAGAGGAAGCCATTGAAAACGGGGATGCTCAGGTTAACGCCTGCTGCCCCGTACCAGGACGAAGTGAATTCATCGGAGCGGATGGGAGCCCCGCCGGCGGCAGCCAGGGCTGACAGGGTTGGCCTGCTGAGGTCGCGCTCCGCAGAGGCAAACTGCCGCGCAGCCGCTGCGTCCTCATCGAGAGCTAGCAGGTCCGGCCGCTGCTTGAGGGCCAGTTGCACAAGCGCCTCGCCGTCCTGCGGGGGTGCGGGCTCCGTGGTGGCATCCTCGGACAGTGTGTATTGGAGATTAGCTTCGGAACCGAGGAGCGCATCGAGCTGCGTCATACTGGCGGCGGCGGCGTTGCGCGCATCCAGCAGAAGAAGCCTTGCCTGCGCCAGTTGCACATTCGCAAAGCTGAGATCGAGCGTGGATTTGAGCTTCACTGCAGTGAGGGCTCTGACTTGGTCAGCTGTGGCCTGCCGTGAGGCTACTGTGCCGGTGGCGACTTCAACCACCTTCTGGCTGCTGAGTGCCTGATAGAAAGCTCCGTCGACGGCGAGCACAATGTCCGCACTGGTGGCACGCAACCGGTCAGTCTGTGCAGCAGACTGCAACTGCGCGCTGTGCACAAGGTTGCGCGTTCGCCCGAAGTCCGTGATGAGCTGAGAAACGGTGAGACCGCCAGCGGCACGATCGTAGACGCTCGGGTTGTTGAGCAAGCCCGCGGAGATGCGGCCGTTGAGGTGCGCGTCGACGGCGGTGAGGCTGGCCACGGATTGCGGCATCTCTGCGGAGCGCGCTTCGCGCACAGTCTGCATCTGCGCCAGCGCGAGCAGGCGCCCGACGCTGATGTGCGGATTCTGCTGGAGAGCGATGCGCTCGGCATCGGCGAGCGTGAGGGAGGGCGCGGCGGGTTGTTGCGCCGTTACGCAGAGGGCGCACAGGGCAAGGCCGATCGAGGTAAATAAGGTGAGCGACTTCATCAACGGCCTCCTTCAACCGCCGCAGCGCGTTTGCCATGAACGAGCAGGTATGCGGCGGGCACGACAAACACAGTGAGGACGACCGAAACGGTGAGGCCACCGATGACTGCGCGGGCCAGGGGCGCGTAAAGCTCGCTGCCCTCCTCGAGAGCCAGGGCCATGGGCACCATGCCGAGGATGGTGGCGAGCGAGGTCATCAGCACAGGTCGCAGGCGTACGCGACATGCCTGCGCCACCGCCTCGTCGATGGGCATCCCTTCCTTACGCAGGCCGCGAGTGAACTCGACGATGAGGATGGAGTTGGAGACGACGATGCCGGTCATCATAACGACACCCATGAGCGACATGACGTTGAGCGTTGTGTGTGTAACCAGCAGGAACAGGATCACGCCCATGATGCCCGGCGGGACGGCGAGGAGAATGATGAACGGATCCGTAAACGAGGAGAACTGTGCCATGAGAATGAGGTAGACGAGGATTATCGAGAGGAGCAGGCCGATGCCGAAACTCATGAAGGAACGGCGCATGCCCTCTACGGAGCCACGCAGGTTGACGCGGAGGTCGCCAGGGATTTTGGATTGCGCGATGATACGATCCACACGGTTGGCAAGGCCGCCCAGGTCTTCGCCTGATGGCGACACGTAAATATCGATGACGCGCCGCAGTTGGTAGTGGTCCACTTCAGTCGGGGTTTCGATGGAGTGCATATCAGTTACGGCGCCAAGCGTGGTTGCTGTTGTGGAACCGTTGGAGCGCACGGGAATCTGCCCGAAATCGGTAAGGGATTGCACTGCGGTCTCAGGGAATTGCACCGTAAGCAGGTAGTTGTTGCCATTCTTGGGATCGACGTAATAGCTTGGCGCGATCATGCCGTTGGAGGTGAGCGCGGTGATGACGTTGTCAACAATCTCACTGGAATTGAGGCCAAGGCGGCCGGCCATCTCGCGGTTCACGTCGAGTTGGAGGCCGGGGTAGTCTAGGTCCTGCGGGATCATTACATCGCTTACACCTTTCAGGGGGCGAATCTGTGCAGCGAGTTGCTGCGCGGTGGCGAAGGCTTCTTTCATATCATTGCCGCCTACCTGGATATCAATGGGCGCGGGAAGGCCGAGGTTGACAACCGCGTCAACGAGACCGCCCGTCTGGAAGTAAGTGGAGAGCTCTGGCAGATCGTTGGCGAGTTTGGAACGCACACGATCCATGTACACGAAACTACTGAGTGTGTGGCCTTTTTTGAGGCTCACCTGAATGAAGGCCGTATGCTGCCCGGAGTTGCTCGTGTAGATGGCGGAGAAGTCAGGCGTGATGCCGATGTTTGAGACGATCATGCCAAGATCGCTGGGCGGAATGACGGAACGAATGTCCTGCTCTGCGCGGGCAATGTAGTCATCGGTCAGTTCAAGCCGCGTTCCGGTAGGAGCTTTGACGTTGATGACGAATTGTCCTGGGTCTGTGCGCGGAAAGAACGAGAGGCCCATCAGGGGATAGAGACCGAGGCTGAGCAGAAAGATGCCAAGTACGCCTACGACGGTGGCAATGGGGCGGAGCAGGCTCTTGCGTACGGCGATGTCGTAGTGCATCAGCATGCGGTCATAGCGGCGATTGAAGCCGCGTACGAGACGAGCGAACCAGTTTCCGCCTCCGCGGTGTGCCGTGGCGTGATGCGCGTTGCGCAGAAAGTTGGCGCAGAAGAGCGGAACCACTGTAAGAGCAACGGCATAAGAGGCAAAGAGCGCAAGCACAACTGAGAGAGCGAGCGATGTGAAGAGAAAGCGGCTGACGCCATAGAGAAACACCACCGGAAAAAAGACGATGGCGGTTGTGAAGGTGGCGGCCAGCACAGGAAGCGCAACCTCTCGGCCGCCTTTTTCCGCAGCCTCGTCCACCGATTCACCCATTTCGAGGTGACGGAAGATGTTCTCGAGCACCACGACGGAGTTGTCGATGAGACGCGAGAACGCGAGCGCGAGGCCGCCGAGCACCATGGAGTTGATGGTTTCGCCCATCATGCTGAGGAAGAGAAACGCAGCGAGCGCTGAGAGTGGGATGGAGAGCATGACGGCGACCGTAGCGCGACCGTTGCCGAGGAAAATGAGGATCATGACGGCAGTGAGCAATAGGCCTATTCCGCCCTCACTGCCAAGGTTCGAAATGGCTGTTTTTACAAAGACGGATTGATCGAAGACCACGCGCGTTACCAGCGATTTGGGTACGTCGAGTAGATCCTTGAGTGCGGCGCGTACACCGCTGACGACAGCGATGGTGTTGCTGCCGCCGCCTTGCTTGAGGATGGAGAGATAGACAGAGTGCTGCCCGTCGACGCGCACGATGTTGGTCTGAATTGCCGCGGCGTCGCGCGCCTCACCAATGTCGGAGACCATAAGTTGTCCATTGCCGACCGAACGGAGCGGGAGTCTATCGATCTCTGCGGTGGTGGGAAACTGCGAGTTGGTGTAGATGTTGAAGTCACGCGGCCCAATGCGCACGTCGCCCGCAGGCAGAATTGCGTTGCCCTGATTTACGGAACGCACCACATCCATTGGGCTGAGTTGATGCGCCTGCAGCTTCACTGGGTCGACGTAGATCTGGATCTGACGGTATTTGCCACCGAAAGGCTGCGGAACGCTGGCACCTGGCACGTTCGCAATCTGATTGCGCACGCTGAACTGGCCAACGTCGTGCAATTGCGTTTCATTCAGGCCTTCACCCTTGAGCGTAACGAGGCACACAGGGAGACTGGAGGCATCAAACTTAAGGACGACGGGCGGCAACGTGCCAGGCGGAAGGCGGCGAAGCTGCGCCATAGCGAGATTAGAAATCGTCGTGACGGCTGCATCGGCGTCGGTACCGGGCTGAAAGTAGACGCGAATGAGACTGACTCCAGTGAGCGAACGCGATTCGATGTGGTCAATGCCGCTGCCGAGTGTGAAGAATCGCTCGAATGGATTGGTGATATTGGCTTCGATCTGCTCGGGCGGCATGCCGTTGTAGAAGGTGGCCACCACGACAACGGGAATCTTGATCTCAGGGAACAGATCAACGGGCATGCGGGCAAGCGTGACCGTGCCCACGACAGCGATGATCATGCAGAGCATGATGATGAAGAAGGGATAGCGAAGCGCGAATCGCGACATGAGGCTATTTGTCTCCCTTCTGTGCTGCGATTTGCGAGATCTGCGCTCGTACCTGTTCGCCAGGCGGATACGTAGAGAGGTTGGCGACGATCACCTGCTCGCCCTCGCTCAGACCGCCGAGCACTTCTACGCGATTGGCGGTTTCCATGCCGAGGGTGAGTGTTCGTCTTGCCACGCGCCCTTGCGCATTAACGACCAGAGCAAATGGAGCGGTCTGCGTGCGATCGATCGCGCCAACTGGAACGGAAAGCCCGTTGCCGTCGCGCTGCAGGTTAAGCGTGACCTGCGCATACATGCCGGGCAGTAGCTTGCCATTGTTGTTGGGCACATCAATCTCCACTTGGAGAGTGCGCGTCGCAAGGTCGAGTTCGCCGGTGGTGCGCACGACCTTGCCGGAAAGCTGCTTGCCAGTGGCCGGTACTTGGATCTGCGCGGGATCGCCCGTGTGAACAAAGGACGATAGCGACTCTGGCACAGGCAATCGCAAGCGCAGCGTATCGATTTGCGCAACCTTGACGGCTGGCATGGTGCCGGAGTTGGAAGTGCCGGCCTGGAGCAATGCGCCGGTATCGGCATAGCGCCAGGTAACGATGCCGCTGAACGGCGCAACAATCCGCGAGTAGCCGGCAAGCGAGCTGTATTGTTGGTGCTCGGCCTGCGCAGCGCCTAGAGCTTGCTGCATTGCAGAGAGCTCCGACTTCGCCGCTTCAACTTGCGCCTCCGATGCCGAGTCCTTGGCCACGGCGTCATCGAGCTCCTGCTGGGCAATGAGACCGGGACGCGCAGCGGCAGCCTGCTTCAGACGATCGGCAGCCATGTGCAGCGCGATGTGATCCGCATTGGCGCGATCAACCGCACTTTGCGCCCGCTGGATCTCCTGTTCGCTCCGATTGACTCCAGCCTGCGCACCAACCACCTGCGCGGTGAGCTCCGGGATTTCGAGCTCGGCCAGCAGTTGGCCCGTATGCACACGGTCGCCAATGTCGACATACATGTGGCGGATGTAGCCGGCGACCTTGGCGTGCAGCTCAACTTCCTGATAGGGGAGGAATTCCCCGGCCACGTCGAGGCGGTTCGTGAGTGCGGCACGCTCCACGCGCGCCGTGGGCGCTACCGGCAGCACTGCGGCAGAAGACGCGGAGGAGGAGGAATGACAGCCAGCAGCCAACGCTATCGGCAACGCAATCAGCGCGGCCAGCAGCCGGGCTGAGGAAGCAATGTGCATTTTCGTAGTCCTTTACCTTTGTTGCTAGCGCATGCGCGCAATGTACCCCGGCGCCGGGTGCGGTGTTGATGCGCATGGAGCAGCGCCTGCACGCCGGGTCGAAAGGCATTGCAGCGGCGCAACTGCCCGGGCATCCACATTCAAACTAGGTGCAGAGCCGGAAAGAGGGAGCGGCAGGGGGAACTGGAACGCTAGAACAGCGGCGGCGGACGAAGGTATACGGAGGGAGAGAGCGCGGAGAGGGAGCGGCCAAGTACACGCGCTGGGTACGGCTCAACCTGCAAGACACCCCAAAAAAGCACCAGGGGTGCGACGAGCAGGAGCAGCGCGGACGTGCAGCTGATTACTTTAGAACCAACACGAATACGGACGGCTTCACATAGGGAGAGGCTGGGCTGTTCAGCTCGATAGAGCTTGCCGGCATGAACCTCGCCCCCGGTGCCATCAGCATGAACATACTTGACCAGTTTCGCCTCAGAGGCGAAAAGCGCGGCGAGCAAACATAGCACAAGCGCAGGCAAGATATGTGCCAACAGTCGTCTGGTACGGCGCTCCCGCATGGGCAAAGTCTACCACGGCACCGGACGCATTCGCAGAGGAGGTCAAACGCCAATAGATCGAAGCATCTTTGATCAAATCACTCGATTCATTGAAAGTTCGAAAGCCGGATGATGATTGGAGTATGGAGCCGGACACGATTCCATTCACCGAACATGCGAGTTTTCAGCAATTGCTTCTAAGCCGCAGCTCTCTGAGCGAACCGTGAAGTTGGAAAAGCTGAATGGTCAATTGACGATCGAGGCAAAGGAGAATAATCCAGAGCTCAGAGGACTACGTCACTTGCCTCAGCTGAGGGGCCGCTGTCACAGAAGCTATAGCTTTATGAGCGGCCAGATCGATTAAATCTGGCCATTGATGTGATTGCGTTGAGTCGGCGGCCTGCGGACAGGTACTATCGCAGGTCCGAGTCAACGGACTGTCTGTGTTACCTGCTAGCTGTGTAGTCTCAACAGGTTGTTCCGATCAAGGGCCGATCGGCAGACAGGTGGCGTCCGCCGCGCGACTCGATCCGATCAACGATGTCGTGATGCTGCGCCTCTGGCAGGGCACCCACCTCATCACCGCGGACGACGTTAAAGTAGCCGAGGTCCTTGGCGCTCTTCTTGAGCAAGAATTCCTTGCCCAAAATTTGCCTAAATTCACTCCAGAACCAGAAACGGCCTCCGAACTCATATCGGAAGCCGTTTAGAATCTTCAAAATTTTTGTTGCGGGGGCTGGATTTGAACCAGCGACCTTTGGGTTATGAGGGCGGTCACAAGCGTATTTTCAACTAGTTAGCGAATACGAGTGGCTCCGTAAAGTATTGAAAAGACATGTAGGAAATGCTGATCGGACCCGTAATGGACCTTGATTCGGCCTTCCAAGGACCTGCTCTAACCACTGTTTCGCACGGTTTGATCAGTGAGCACATAACCCACGTTTGTCGTTCAATGCTTATGACCAATTGTCCGCTGCTGAACACAAGCCGACATTCCTGGAGTAATCGCGTCGTCGGTGAGTGCCTTGGCGATTTAGCGTCAACTGAGAACCGCTCATGGTCACAACGGCGTTTGAACTAAGTCGCTGGCGCGACGGACGCTGCGGCGTGGGCTTTCCCCGGGCATTGTTGGCTGTGTAAGCCTCGGGTCACAGGAGGTTTACCGTGACCCATCTTCGGCAGTTGATGCTGGATGAACTCCAGCGTCGCAACTACTCCCCAAGTACTACCCGCTGCTACATCCACGCAGTAGAGGATTTTTCGAAGTACTTCCACCGCTCGCCAGAGCGCCTTGGTCCCAGCCATATTCGCGAGTACCAGGTGTATCTGTTTCGCGATCGGAAGTTGTCGCCTGGTACTATCCAGAGCCGTTGTGCGGCTCTGCGGTTTCTCTTCGTCAAGACCCTTCGTCGTCCCTATCTGCTCGATGAGATTCCTTTTCCCAAGCGCCCCAGGAAGTTGCCGACTGTACTCAGTCCAGAAGAGGTCGCGCGATTAATTGATTCGGCTCAGAACCTGATGCATCGCGCGATGCTGATGACACTCTATGCAACCGGGCTGCGAAGAGCCGAGCTGTGTCACCTGAAGGTCACCGACATCGACAGCGAACGGATGGTCATTCATGTCCATCAAGGCAAGGGCAGTCGCGATCGCGATGTTCTGTTGACTCCCAAGCTTCTAGACACTCTGCGAGAGTACTGGCGCTGGATGAAGCCCAAGACCTACCTGTTCCCAGGCATGGTGAACAATTGGCGGGCTGATGTGCCCATCACTGAGAAGATCGTTTGGGCGGCTATGGCTGAGGCAGCCAAGCAGGCCGGCATCAAGAAGCACGTATCCCCTCATACGCTGAGACACAGTTTCACCACGCATATGCTCGAAGCAGGCGCCGATCTGCGCACCATCCAGGTGCTTCTCGGGCACTCCAAGCTCGAACATTCGACTGTCTATCTGCACCTGTCGCGGCGCCACCTGCAAGCGATTCCCCGTCCTCTGGAAGCGATCGAAGTGTCACGCCCCGACGAAGCAAAACGCTCCAGGAGACGCATGAAGCGATGAGCCGGCCCACCCTCGAGGTGGCCGACATCATCCGTAAAACGGACATCAGCTTCTGGCAACAGCAGCAGCCGCATCTTGCATGGCCACATCGCAAGGTGCTCGATGCCATCGTCCGATGCCGCACCGCGGCACTGGGCGGTCATCGCGATCAGTGCGTCCGCTGCGGCCACCAGGCCATCTCGTTCAACTCATGCCGCAACCGGCACTGCCCCAAGTGCCAGGGGAACGCGCGTGCAAAATGGCTCGCGGCGCGCTCGGCTGAACTGTTGCCCATTCCGTACTTCCACGTGGTCTTCACACTGCCACATGATCTGTCCGCTCTTGTCCTCCAGAACAAGCGACTGCTCTACGATCTTCTCTATCGCACCAGTGCCGCGACGATGCTCGAGCTGGCTCGCGATCCGAAGCACCTCGGAGCCGACATCGGATTTCTCGGCGTGCTCCACACCTGGGGACAGAACCTCGAGCATCATCCTCATGTCCATTACATCGTTCCCGCCGGCGGCCTCACCATCGACGGACCGAGGTGGATCGATTCCTCGCGCCGCTTCTTCCTGCCTGTTCACGCTCTGAGCCGAGTCTTCCGTGGCAAGTTCGTCGCTGGACTCAACCAACTCTTCGCGCAGAGTG
Organism: Acidobacteriaceae bacterium UBA1795; assembly: GCA_002314435.1. Classification (GTDB taxonomy): domain Bacteria; phylum Acidobacteriota; class Terriglobia; order Terriglobales; family Acidobacteriaceae; genus Telmatobacter. Next base: position 25,285 of record DCFV01000078.1, read on the forward strand.
AGCTTCAGTTTCATGGCTCACAGCAGTATCTGACTGCTTCTGGTTGCTTTCCCAACTTCCTCAGGCAGTTATTCCGGCAGGACTGGGTCGTCTACGCCAAGCCACCATTCGGCGGCGCCGAACATGTTCTCAACTACCTGGCCCGCTATACCCATCGCGTTGCCATCTCCAACCATCGTCTCGTGACCTTTGAGAACGGCAGCGTCTCATTTCGCTGGCGAGACTATGCGCACGGCGGCAAGAAGAAGGTCATGACTGTTTCCGCCCATGAGTTCCTGCGCCGCTTCCTGCTTCATGTTCTGCCTCGCGGACTGGTTCGCATCCGCCACTTCGGACTCTTCGCCAACCGCAGGCGAAGTGCTGCGCTCGAACGCTGCCGCGTTCTGCTCGGCGCAACGGCATGCGTCGATCCAACCGAGCCGCCCAGCCTGCGCTGTCCAGCATGCTCCGGCATCATGCTCGTTGTCGAACGGCTCACCCGCGGCCAGCTTTACTTCCATCCGAACCTGATCGCGCCCCAGCCAAGGAGGTGCAGTGTTGACAGCTCATGAGAGACTCCGCTCCCAGACTCGTTATCCATTTCCCACGCTGTCGTGCCCGCGCACGCAAAAGCCGGCGTGCGTTCTGGCTCCGCAAACGAACCTCGCGATGCTCCTATGCAACCGCCGATCTGGACTAACACTTCCGCCGAAACCAGAGTTCGCCCCGCACGATTCGTCCCAGCTCGCCGATCCAATGCCCACACAAGCCATCAGGCGCCCATTGAAATCCCATAGGTAGATCACCGCGCCCGTCGCAAACACCAGCGACTTACTTCAAACGCCCCTATCGAAACTGTCCCGGCAGAGATCCTGCGGCAGGACATCTACGTCGCGCCGGGACAGTCCCGATAGGAACCTAGCGTTTCTGGGGAGCAACCATGACGATTGCATTTCATATGGTTCAGTTTTCCCGGGCCGATCAGCAGCGCCACTCGACATCTGCCCGACTAAGGAGCTAGCGGGATACTAAAAATGCTGACGCTGATGGGCGGAACTGTGGTTGCCGCTGCTGGTTCGCTCGCCGTTGTCTCCCTCACCGCCAATTCAGCCGGCTTGCCTATGTGGTTTGCGGCGTTCAACCCTGAGCCCTCAAGGCGAAGGATTTTGGCCGGACCTGCGGCATGCGCGTCGGCCAGTTCCAAATCGAGCGTCTGCGCGGATTCCGTTGCATTGACCACCGCGACATACAATGCTTTTCGATCAGGCGAGAGCGCGGCAAACACGTCGAGGGGAAAGGTGGGGCTGCCGGAGTTCTGCCTGGGCTGGTCGCCTCCGGCGGGGTACTTCGGCTCGGGCTGCGGCGCATTGCCGCCGACCGCCACCGGCACGGTGCCGGAGAATGTGTTGCTGTACATCTTGAAGAGGAGCCCCAGCCCGTTCAGAGTGGAAGCTGTCTGGTTGAAGTCCAGCGTTGAGGTTCCCATGGTGTGCGCGGCCATGGTGATGGAGTCCGTGTGGCGCAGCATTTCATTGAAGACCATTCCGTAAGCAAGCGCCTGCTTTAGGGATGGGCTGCGGCCGAAGTCGCCGCCAAAATAGGCCCACTCATCGATCGATAGAAAGATCTTCTTTGTCGAGATAGCGGGATATCTCTGCATGTATCCCTGCCACTCCTCCGACTTGACTCGCACAATGTTGGCCGGGTAACGCGCGAACTCCTGGAGGGTCTGGGGCACCTTCAAGTTGGCCTGATCCGAGTTCGCATCCGACGGCAGGGTCTTGGCCTTCTCCTGGTCGAAGTGCACGCCGGGCGAGGCGTACCAATGCTCAGCCATTCCGTCGAAGTTCCCCTTGCAACTTTTCAGGAAGCTCCCGGTCCAGTCGGCATCGGTGGAGTAGAGCGGGCCCAGATTGCCTATATACTGCGCGCGCTTGGGGCCCGGCACATTACCGTCTTCCAGCATTTCGCCGGAGGCAATCAGCACAATCGAGGGATCCACCTTGCGCATCGCCTTGGCGAAGTCATTGTGCTTTTGCATGAAGTACTGCGTGTCGGTACGGCCAATCTGCCATGGGCCCCAGGGCTCATTGCCGATGTTCCAGAACTTCACCCGATACGGCTCCGCGTGGCCGTTCTTTGCCCGCAGCGCGCCCATGTGTGTGTTGACTGGCCCGTTCATGTACTCAACCTGCTCCGCCGCCGAGTGCGCATCGCCGAGGCCCGCGTTCACGCTGATGTAAGGCTCCACGCCGATCAGCTTGCAGAACTCGGCAAACTCATCCATGCCCAGGTCGTTGGTCTGCATCTGGTTCCACGCATAGTCCCACTCGGGCGGGCGCTGGTCGCGATCGCCAACGGCGTTGTACCAGGTGTAATTCGACGTGTAGTTGCCGCCGAACCGCCAGAATCCCGATTTGATCTCTTTGAGCAGCGCAATGGTGTCGGATCGAAAGCCATGAATGTTGTCGGCGGGCATCAGCGAGATGGCGCCCAAATGGAAACTTCCGGAGCCCGTGCCGGTAATCTCAATCGCGCCCTCCGATGCATCGGCCTGCGTGACAAAGCTGAGTGGGATCGTCTTGTAGGTCTCCGCCAGTGGCTCAAGAACGATGGCCTGGCGCTCGCTGGTTCCCTGACCCCACGCAAGCGAAACCGCGATGTGCATTCCAGGCGATGCCTTCACCACAATGCGGCCGGTGTATCGCTTTCCCTTGACCAGGGCGATGCCGCTTTGCCGGATGCCGTGAGGCACCTTCGCATCGAGCGCGATGCGTGGGCTTTGCTCGCCGACAAAGGGCTTCTCCTTGTCCATGGTGACAACATCATCGCCGCCGACGGGCCGCCACTTGCGCAGCTCCATTCCCGGAAAGCCTCGCCGTTCTTGAGTCTCGTGGTCCTTTGAGATGATCGGGAAATAGAACTTGCGGTCGTCGATCATCTCCGCCCAGAGCGGGCCATACATGGTCTTGCCGATGTGCTCGATGAACATTCCGAAGATGTAGTTCGAGACCGGAGTAGCGGTCTGGCTGGTGTCGACGCTTGCGACAATCTTCTGTGCCGCGGCCGGGTGAACGCAAAGGCTCAAGACCAGCGCCAATGCCGCGCTCAGGGTAGCAATCTCTATCGTCTTCCGAAGTGTTTTCATTGGATTCCCCTGGAGTCGTTCTATTGCGAACTTGGTTCACGGGACCTTCGATCGGGTCCCGGGAAACCTCTAGGAACTTGTTGAAAAACTATTGACGGGCAGCAAAACCGAAAACATGATCGCGCCAGAATGCCCGAGAAACGATCGGAAGACACTCGGTGATGGTTTTGGCAGACCTCTTTTGTCGTATTCCGGGACTTCGAATCCTTTTTCAACAAGTTCCTAGATGCCGACACTCAACGTGGAGCTAGGTCAACAGGATCTTGCGCGCTTCGCCTTCGGGATCCTCGCCCATGCGGCATTCGGTGTCGAAGATCATAGTCTGGTTGTTCTCAGGATCGGTCGGTTGCCACTGAAGGCCAGGCTGGCTCGGGTTTCCCGTGCGCGCGAAATTCGCCCACGCGGTGGCCATCCTGCGGGCGAGGGCCTGGGCCTCGGGCGTGTTGCCGGTTCCCTGCTCGCAGCGTTTAGTGTTGTCAAAGCAGAACTGCAAGTCGGCCGTGTGCCATGCGCCGGGAATTCCGTCGAGCATCGGCGTCTGCCAGGAGAAGTAGTAGGCATAGGCGGGCGCGTCCTTCAATTCGTGCTTGAGCCTGGCCATCTTCACCACGTTGTTGCGGATCAGAAGGCTGTTCAGGCCCGAGACTCCGCTGCACATATACGAGAGCGTGTGGATGGCCTTCTTCGGATAGGACTTTTTGAGAACGTCGATGAGCGCGGACGCCTTCTGCTCCCCATAGGCCTTGGACAGGTTGGCTCGCCACTCCTCCTCGGTGGGCCGCGACGACATCTGGTTGCCCTCTTCGCTGACCGAGCCGATCAGCATGGGCACGTTCTTTGATATCTCGGGGGCAGCGTCGAAGAAGCTTCGCAGAGTGATGTTCCTGCCATCGACGCATGGCGACCAGCCGACCCTTGGCGGCCCGGGGGCAAAGGGTCCGAAGGGTCCGCGCAGGGGCGGATTGATCTTGGCCACAGCGGCATTGCCTGCGGCGAAGAGTTTTGACCACTCCATCTTTTGCAGCGAGGCAAGATCGTTCGACGCCAGGCCCAGGTCCTTCATCATGACCCGCGCAACTTCACGCTGCTGTTCCCTTGATGGAATGTTGCCGCCGCCGCCCGACTGCGCCGCGCCGCAATGGAAGAGGCCCGCCGCGGCAGGCATGCCCATCAGCGTGGTGACTTTGGATCCGCCGCCCGATTGACCATAGATCATCACCCGGTCAGGATCTCCGCCGAAGTTGGCGATATTCTCCCGTACCCACTTCAATGCTGCGACAAGGTCCGTCATCCCGACGTTGGCGGAGTCTTCGTAGGCCGCGCCGCCGATCTCGGCGAGATCGAGGAAGCCCAGGATATTGAGCCGGTGATTCACAGAGACCTGCACCACGTCGTGATGCCGGGCCATCTGCGCGCCCTCGTGCGCGGCCAGCTCGTAGGAGGAACCGAAGCTGTAACCGCCGCCGTGGATGTAGAACATGACGGCGCGCTTGCCGGTCAGGCTCGGCGTCCAGATGTTGAGCTTGAGCATCTCTTCGCCTTGCCAGCCATCGTCCCACTCCTGCAGGAAGGTTTGTTCGGCAGCTGTCCAGGGATGCAGGATCTGCGGGCAATTTGCGCCATAGACCAGCGCGGGATATTCGTCCTTCCAAGGCGAGGGGGGCTTGGCGGGAAGCCAACGGTTTTCGCCGGCCGTGGTTTGCCCATAGGGGATACCCTTGAAGGTCAGGACACCGCCGTCGACAAAACCGCGGAACTTGCCGTATTGCGTGCCGGCGATTGCGCTGCGCGGCGTGGTGCAGTTTCCCGGCGCCTGATGGGACGCGGTCATCCCGTCGTCCGCTGCGTGGGCAGCGCGGGCCGAAGTCATGCCGAGGCCTGCCGTGACGGAAAGCAGCATCGCCTCGCGCCGGTTGAATTCGAGTGAATCACGTCCTTGCGGCATTGCTTTCTTCTCCTGGGATGGTTCCGTGCATCATGCGGCTTCCGCAGGGGCCAGCGGGCGTCCTCTGCGCTTTGGTCCGCGGCGCACACGGAATCGCCAAATTACGCATATCCCCCTGGATGGCAGCGCCGTAAGTCCCTCTGAAATGGCGCAGCCAAGACCGCCGAAAGAGTAAATCGCTTTTCTTCGATTTGTCGACTAAAAAGGGAGGCGATAGCACCCGGCCTGGCGTCCTGGCCCAAATCAGGTTTGCGCCGAGTGAAGGTTGGTCGCAGTCTGCGGACGATGGCGGCGCCCGGGCTCCGGGGCGGCTCCAAGAAGCCTCGAATTCCGATGTTGCCGAACCAATGCTGGAACAGGTATGGTTTCCTGAAAAATCGATTTAGCGGTTGTCCCGCCGGAAACTGCCCGGGACCGGCGGCCAAACCCGCACTCGCCCACACTGCCGGCAGCATGGCACACCATTCAACCCCACTTTGGAGACCCGCATGAAAACCCGCATAACGCAAGTCGTCATGTGCATCGTCGCGTGTACCGGAGCGCTTCTGGTCGGCGTCCTTCCCCAACTTGCCTCCGCCCAGGACGCAGCAAGCCCTTCCTACATGAATGCAAAGCTTCCGGCAGAGCAGCGCGCCGCCGACTTGGTTCACCGCATGACCCTTGCAGAGAAGGCTTCGGAAATGCAGAACAACTCGGCGGCGGTTCCGCGGCTCAACATTCCCGCCTACCAGTGGTGGAGCGAGGCGCTGCATGGGGTCATCAACGAAGGCGTCACCGAGTACCCCGAGCCCATAGGCCTGGCCGCCACCTTCGACGCGCCGGGCATACACACAATGGCGGGCCAGATCGGCATCGAGGGACGCATCAAGCATGTGCAGAATGGGCGCGAGGGCCACACCGGTATCATGGGAGGCCTCGATTTCTGGTCCCCCAATCTGAACATCTTCCGCGATCCACGCTGGGGCCGCGGCCAGGAAACCTACGGCGAAGATCCCTTCCTAACCGGCAGGATGGGCGTTGCCTACGTGACCGGCCTGCAGGGCGACGACCCCAACTACTATCTGGCCATCGCCACGCCCAAGCATTACGCCGTGCACAGCGGCCCCGAGCCGACCCGCCACTTTGCCGATGTGGACGTCAGCCTGCACGACGAACTGGACACCTACACGCCTGCCTTCCGCGCTGCTGTGGTTGAGGGCAAGGCCGGCTCGGTGATGTGTGCCTACAACGCCATCAACGGTGAGCCGGCCTGCGCCAACGAGTTCCTGCTCCAGACCCTGCTGCGCGGAAAATGGGGATTTCAGGGCTACGTCGTTTCAGACTGCGACGCGGTGCGGGATGTTGCCGCCAACCACCGCTATCGTTCCACCCAGGCGAAGGGCGCGGCGATCTCTGTGCTGCGCGGCATGGACAACGAGTGCGTCACCTTCACCGATCGCTTTGGCGAGCCGGTCGTAAAGGCCTATGAGGATGCCGTGCAGCAGGGATACCTTCCTGAGAAAGAGCTCGACACGGCGCTGATTCGCCTGTTCACCGCGCGCATTCGGCTGGGCATGTTCGATCCTCCTGAGATGGTGCCCTACGCGAAGATCGACGAGAAGGAACTGGACAGCGCTGCCCACCGCGCCGAGGCGCGCAGGCTGGCAAACGAGTCGATGGTTCTGCTCAAGAACGACGGGATGCTGCCGCTGAATGCAGGCGTGAAGAAGATTGCGGTGGTGGGGCCGCTCGCGGACCAAACCCGCCCGCTGATTGGCAACTATGCCGGCCAGCCGACGCACATTGTGTCTGTGCTGGAGGGTTTGAAAGCGGAGTTTCCCGGTGCCACGATCACGTTTGTTCCCGGCACGCAGTTTCTGCGCACGGACGGCATTGCTGTACCCGACGCGCTGCTGACCACACCCGACGGCAAGCCGGGACTGAAGGCCGAGTACAACGAAGACAGGATGTTCGGTCCGCCCGCTGCCGGCCCAGCCAAGCCGCCGCTGGTCAGCCGCGTTGAGACTAACGTGCGCCTGGACGATAAGTCCGTCCCCGCCGAGATCTCCACCAAGAAGAGCCTCAGCGTAAAGTGGTCGGGCTCGCTCACTCCCACCGAGACGGGCGACTATCAGATCGGAGTTCGCTGCGAGGGCTTCTGCCGGCTCAGTGCCGACGACAAGCAGGTTGCCATGGCCTTCGGCGACGGCTCGGAGCCGGCTTCGGGCGTCGGCCGCATTCATCTTGAGAAGGGCCGCAAGGTGACGCTTGTAGTCTCCTACGGCAGCAACAACGGCAAGCACCAGGCGGAGCTGATTTGGGCGAAGGTCGAGAACGGGGTATCACCCAAGGCGATTGCAGCGGCGAAAGACGCGGACGTCGTTATTGCGGTGGTGGGAATCACGAGCCAGCTGGAGGGTGAAGAAATGCCGGTTAGCGAACCCGGCTTCCTCGGCGGAGACCGCACCAGCATCGATCTCCCTGAGCCGGAGGAGAACCTGGTGGAGGCTATGGCCGCCACCGGCAAGCCCCTGGCGGTGGTGCTGATGAACGGCAGCGCCCTGTCCGTCAACTGGATCAACGACCACGCTAATGCCATTCTCGAAGCCTGGTATCCGGGCGAAGAGGGTGGCGCCTCCGCGGCCGAAACCCTGAGCGGAAAGAACAACCCGGCGGGCCGCCTGCCGGTCACCTTCTATAAGGGAGTCGACCAGTTGCCGAACTTCGAAGACTACGGCATGGCCAACCGCACCTACCGCTACTTCACCGGCAAGCCGCTCTATCCGTTCGGCTACGGATTGAGCTATACCAGGTTCGACTACAGCGGGCTGACCCTGCCCGCGCAACCGGTGGCGGCGGGACAAGACCTGAGCGCCGAGGTCACCGTCACCAACAAGGGCACGGTTGCCGGCGACGAGGTGGTCCAGCTCTATCTCAAGTTCCCGGCCGTCAAGGGCGCGCCGTTGACCGCCCTGCGCGGCTTTCAGAGGATTCACCTGGAGCCGGGCGCCAGCCAATCGGTGCATTTCGATCTGAAGGCGCGCGACCTAGGCATGGTGACCGAGGAGGGCAATCCCATCGTCGCCGCCGGCGAGTATGCTGTCAGCATTGGCGGCGGCCAGCCCGATACCGGCGCGCCGGGGGCCAGTGGTCATTTCCGCATCGACGGGCAGCTTGCCTTGACCGAATGAGCAACTGCCGGATTCGCCGAATCCGGCAGTTGCAACCACCTGCGGGCAGAGACCTTCGCCGGTCTCTGCCTCCCCGTCCGACAAGAAACAAGATCACTCGCGGGCCCCTTCGAAGTCCCGCCAAGTTCGGTCCATGAGGTTCATGCCATGATGTTCACTGCTTCATTCGCAACATCGTTCCGGTTCGCTGCCTTCGCTCTCTGTCTGCTCTTCTCGCTGCCGGCTTGTCACGCCCAGGTGCAGATGCAGGTGACCGACAAGAACTACCTCGACACACAGGGTTTCAGCGTATTTCTCTACGACAGCACGTACCATCCCGTCTTCGTGGACCAGAAGAACACGGCCATGGAAATGATCCTCCACGGCCAGCGCATCGCCACCAACGGGGACGTGCGCCTGATGCCCACGCCCGAGCAGTGGGACCTGGTGGCGACGCTCAAAGAACGTCATGCTGACAAAGAGAACAACCGGCTCACTGCCGACCTTGCTTTTCCGACCTTCGATTTGAACTACACCGTTGAAGTCGCAGCCGAACCTGGCGGCGTGAAGGTGAGCGTCCATCTCGACAAGCCGCTGCCGCAGAAGCTGGCTGGGCGGGCGGGCTTCAATCTGGAGTTTCTGCCCTCGATTTACATGGGCAAGACTTACCTGGTGGACGGCGACCGGGCCGGCATCCTTCCGCGAACGCCGAACGATGCGATGGTCAAAGTGCTGCCGCTGGCCGATGAGCCGAAAAAGGCCTATTACCTGGAGGACTGGGAGAAGGCCAAGGGTTACACCGAGCCGCTGCCCTTCGCCCAAGGCAAGAGCATCACGCTCGGGGTAGACGACGCGCTGGCCCGCATCAACATAAAGTCGGATACGGCCGACCTCATGTTGTTCGATGGACGCAACCGCGCACAGAACGGCTGGTTCGTTTTACGTTCGCTGATCCCTTCCGGCAAGACCACCGGGGCCATCGTATGGCACATCCGGCCCGACGTGATTCCGAGCTGGACGCGGCCGCCGATGATTGCGCACAGCCAGGTGGGGTATGCCCCTGACTTCTCCAAGGTAGCGGTGATCGAACTCGACCCGAAGTACAACGGTCCGAAGACGGCAAAAGTGCTGCGCCTGATGGAGGACGGGGCATACAAGCAGGTGTTCGAGGGCCCGATCACGCCTTCAACGCCATGGCTGCGGTACGTCTATTCAAAATTCGACTTTACCGCGGTGAAGGATCCCGGACTGTATGTCATCGAGTACGCAGACCAGCGTACGGCGCCGTTCCCCATCTCGAAGGACGCGTACGCGAAGATCTGGCAGGACAGCCTGGACCATCACCTCGCCGAGCAGATGGATCACGTTTCCGTGCGCGAAGGCTACCGCGTGTGGCACGGAGCGTCGCATCTGGACGACGGCCGCATGGCGCCGGTAGTCGGCGAGCAATTCGACGGCTGGAATCAGGCTACGGCAACCGACGGGAAGTACAAAGGCGGCGATCACATTCCCGGGATGAACGTGGGCGGCTGGTACGATGCCGGCGACTTCGATCTCGAGGAGCCTGCGCAACTCAGCGTGATTCAGAGCCTGGCGCTGGCCTATCGCGAGTTTCATCTCAACTACGACGAGCTCACCGTGGATGAAACCGCCCGCCAGGTGGAGATGCACCGTCCCGATGGGGTGCCGGATACGGTCGAGCAGGTCAAGCACGGCGCACTGCTTATCCTTGCGCAATTCCACAATATCGGTCACGCGATCCGCGGGACGCACGAACCGGATCTGCGCCAATATACGCACCTGGGGGATGGAGCGTCGAAGACCGACGGCCGCATCTACGACCCGCATCTCGGTCCGAACGAAGTGAAAGGCGACTACTCCGGCAAGCCGGACGATCGCTGGATCTTCACGTCCAACAACCCGTTCTTCCAGTGGAACGCCATCGCGGCGCTGGCCGCGGCGGCCGATACGCTGAAGGGCTGGGATGACGCATTGGCGAAAGACTGCCTGGAAACCGCGATCAAGGCATGGAACGACGAGAAGGCCCACCCAACGGTTCCGGCGGGCCGCGCCTTCGGTGCAGAGGCTCCGGATGGTGCTCTTGAAGGAGGCGTGCTGGCTGCCTCGCAGGGTACAGTTGCTGGCGGGCAGCGCACTCGGAAAAGCAACGGCAACTCGGGCGCTCCGGCAGGTTCTGCCTCAGCGAACCCACCAGCCGCTCCACCGGCCGGCTTCGATCCTGCCGCATTTGAAGCCACGATGGACTGGACTGCCGCCCTGGAGCTGACTATCGCCACCGATGGCGCCGAGTCCTACAAGTCCCGCCTGAAAGAGTTGTTCCCGAAGGTCATCACGCCACAGCAGATGGGCTTCAGTGGCTGGACAGCGGTGCGGGCATTGCCCTACCTGGACGCAAGCGCGAAGGATCAACTGCATGACGCGGTCAAGACCTACATGGCCGGTCTCGACAAGCAACTGAACGCCACGCCCTTCGGCGTGCCCCCCTCCCTCGGAACCTGGGGCGGCTCGGGCGCCGTCGTCGACATGGCTATTCGGATGTACTTCCTGCATAGGGCATTTCCGGATCTTGTGAGCCCGGAATACACGTTGCGCGCCGTCAACTACATCCTCGGCACCCACCCGGTTTCCAGCACCTCGTATGTCGCCGGGGTCGGCACCGTCTCGAAGACGAAGACGTACAGCAACAACCGCGCCGACAACGCTTACATCCCCGGCGCGGTGATTCCGGGATACATCATCATCAAGCCGGACTTTCCCGAGTGCATCGACGACTTCGGATTCCTCTGGTTCGAGGATGAGGCGGTGGTTGCCGGGTCGGCAAGCTGGGTGGTCGCCGGCAACGCCGCGGACGTGATTATCAAGGAATCGAAGTAGGTCCAGTACTGCGGCATCGCAGAGAATGTGCGGCGAGAGTCCATCGCTACAGTTTTGCTCTCTGCCATCAGCCCATTTCGTCCAGTGGCCTGCCCGAAGTTTTGTACCAGCGAGATTGTTAGTGTAGCGCAACGCTGAAGGGCCCAGTTTTTCTGTACCA
>DCFV01000127.1 GCA_002314435.1 Acidobacteriaceae bacterium UBA1795
GCGGCGGAGAGGTCTTTGCGGTGCGCGGCGAAGGCGAAGGACTTGCCTCCACCCCAGCAGAATCCGACGGTGGCGATTTTGCCGTTGGCGGCGGGGAGATGTCTTCCGTAGTCGGCAGCCGCGTCAAGGTCGGCATTGACGGCGTTGGGATCGAGGCTGGATACGGCTTTGACCGTTGCGTCCTGACTGGGGAATTCGCTGGACCCGCCGCCGTTGTGGCCGAGGCCGGAGAGCAAATCGGGGGCGATGACGATGAACCCTTGACCGGCCAGTTCGTCGGCCATCTCCTTGGCCCAGTCAGAGAGGCCGAAGATCTCATGAATGAGGATGACGACTGTCGCTTTCTCCTTGACCTCGGGGTAGACGACAAAGGCCTGGATGGTGCGGTTGTCGTGCTTGAGAGCGACGTACTCGTGATGGCGCGGAGACGCGTCGAGGCGGGCCTTGGCCCACTCTTGTGCCGGGGTGGTGATGGCAGCGAGCGGAAGCAACAAAGACGCGGCGAAAGTGGCGATCCGGGGAATGGTAATCGTCATGCGCAAGAGGATAGCGACAACGAACGAGGATTCGCAAGAGGCTGAGTGGCAGTCCATCGCTGCTCGAGGAGCGGATCGGCGTGTTATCCGAAAGAAGCGACGGCTTGATCGTCCTGGTCGTGTACGTCAAAGAGTGGTAGCAGGCGGCACATGTTGAGGGTTTGCGCGACGACCTTGGGGAGGCTGGTGAGTTTGCAATCGCCCCCGGCACTTTTGCAGGACTGGAGAACCTTGACGAGAAGGCCGATGCCGCTGGAGTCGAGGCGATCGATGCCGCCCAGGTTGAGAACGATCCGAGTCTCACCGTGGCGGATGAGATTCTCGAGAGTCAGGCGCAGAGACTCCACCGGGGGCCCGAGAACCAGGCCGCCCTGCACGGCGATGACGCTGACCTGACCAAATTTCAGATAGCTGGTTTCGAATGGCCTCAATGGGGCTCCCTCTGTGGATGCCTCAGCAAGCTGTGCTCTGAGGGCAACGGAATTGCTCCTGCGGGTTGCATGACGAGGGAGGCCTGATCATCTGGTCATTTGAATATCTGATCAATGGTCTCGAACGGGCATGTGCGCGCAAGTCAGGCTAGCCGAAAAAATCCACTCCCGCAAGAAGCGGATGCAGGATACCATACAGAACATCTGACCCCTCAGCGATGGAGGCACTCCGGTTGGCGGCTCCGGCGGTGGCGTTTCCCGTGCTGGAAATTGCGGCGGCGCTTCTTGCCGAGCTGCAAATTGGCCCCCGAGCGCGAATTATCGCGCAGAGCATCACCGACGTGCTGGGCGACACGGGAGTGGCCGTGTTTGCCGTGAATGACGCGGACGCTACGGTCTGGTCGGCGCGGGCGACGGCAGGCGAAATCTCAGTGGACAGCGGGCCTCTGGCGGTGGATGCCGGGGTGCTGGGTGCGGCGGCGCGGGAACGCGCGATTCTGCAGTTTGCCGCCGACCAGTTGGCGCGCGAAGAGTATGCCCATCTGGATGTGCGACAAAACTTCACAGGGCTCACATGTATTCCACTCCTGCTGGAAGAGCGGCTGCTGGGCTGCATCGAGATTGTGAGCTTTGGGAAGTTGCCGGGGCAGGCTGCGCTGAAGGGCTTAGCGGAGATCGCGCGGCTGGCTGCGCTGGGATTTGCGGGGGCGCAGACCTATACAACGGAACGCGATGCGCAGCTGGCTTCAGTGATGCGGCTGACGCAGCTCTACGACATTGAAAAGGTCTTCAGCGCGAGCCTGGAGATGGAGACTCTGCTGCCGGTAATTTGCGAGAAGGTCGGCGATCTGCTCCAGGCGCAGGCGGTGAATCTGTGGATGGTGGATGAGCAGGATCTGCTGCTGATGCAGCAGGCCGGGGTCGATCCTGCGGCGCAAACCGGGGACCGGCAGGCGGCAGGTGACGGCGGCGTGGCGGGCGAGGTGGGTGAAAGCGGCGAAGCCGTGCTGCTGCAGACGGACGATGAGGCGCTAACGGCGCGCAATGCGAAGGCGCAGGATGCGCTGGTGGGTTCGCTGATGGCGGCGCCGGTGCTGGACGGCGAGAGCCTGGTGGCGGTGATTGAGGCGATTCGCCTGGAGGGAGATGCGCCGTTTTCGGATGATGACCTTTTCATCCTGACACAGGTTGCCTCGTCTGCCGCGCAGGCATTGCATAACTCGTCGCTGCTGCAGGCGGAGCGGAAGATCGAGATTCTGCAGACGCTGGTGAGCGTGGGCCAGGAGATCGGTTCGACGCTCAACCAGGACCGGGTGTTGCAGGCGATTGTGAACCAGCCGCAGCTGGTGATTCCGTATGAGCGAGCGGCGATTGCGCTGGAGCAACGCAACCGGTTGGCGATCCAGGCGATATCCGGTGTTACGAAACTTGATACATCGGAGCCCTCGGCGCAGAGGCTGCAGGACTTGTTGCGCTGGGCCTCCGGCCTCGATACCGAAGTGCAGGTTTCGATGCGCGATGGCGAGATCAGCGATGCGCGGCCGGAGACACGGGAGAAGTTTCGCAGGTATTTCGAGGAGAGCGGCTATCGGGGCTTCTATGCCATTCCACTGGTGGATGACGAGGGCCGGCTGGGCATGCTGTCGTTTGAAAGCGCAGACCCGGATTTTCTGACTTCGCTGCACATTGAGGTGATCAAGCTGCTGGCGAGCCAGGCGACGCTGGCTCTGAGGAACGCCTCGCTCTACAAGGAAGTTCCCTTTATAGGGATTCTTGAGCCGCTGATGGAAA
>DCFV01000148.1:0-368 GCA_002314435.1 Acidobacteriaceae bacterium UBA1795
TCTCGTCAACTCGTGCAGGAGCTGGGCCGCGAGCCGTCCAGCGAAGAGATCGCCCGCCGCATGGACATCCCCGTCGCCAAGGTCCGCAAGGTCCTCAAGATCGCGCAGGAGCCCATCTCGCTCGAAACGCCCATCGGCGAAGAAGAAGACTCGCACCTCGGCGATTTCATTGAAGACCGCCAGGCCGTGTCACCTTCCGAAGCCGTCATCAGCGTCAACCTCAAGGAGTACACCTCGCAGGTCCTCCGCACGCTCACCCCGCGCGAAGAGCGCGTCATCAAGATGCGCTTCGGCCTCGAAGACGGCTCCGAGCACACCCTTGAAGAAGTGGGCCAGAGCTTCCAGGTCACCCGCGAGCGCATCCGCCA
>DCFV01000148.1:647-7498 GCA_002314435.1 Acidobacteriaceae bacterium UBA1795
CCGCCAGATCGAAGCCAAGGCCCTCCGAAAGCTGCGCCACCCCAGCCGCAGCCGCAAGCTGAAAGCCTTCGTAGAAGGCGTAAAGGAAATGTAAGCACTCCGTGCCCAGGCACGAAAATGGGTGCCCCAGGTCTTGCAGAGACCTGGGAAAGCACGACCCACATTGGGCCGCAGCCGCAAAGGCTGCGGCCCAATCATTTTTCATCCGCTCGCCGCCGCAAGATCACAGGTGCTCCACCCTTGGCGCAGTTCCATCGCGCCAAGGGTGGGAAAGCACGAACCCACCCCATCCACCCATCCATTAAACTCAAGAAGTGAAACGCGCAGTGCGCCTACCCCCGCGGCGCGCGAGAACGGAGCTCCCTTTGGCAGACACACAGTACGACGTCGCAATCATCGGCAGCGGCCCGGCCGGCTACACCGCCGCCATTCGCGCAGGCCAGCTCGGCCTCAAGGTCGCGCTCATCGAGAAAGTGAACGTGCTCGGCGGCACCTGCCTCCACGTCGGCTGCATCCCCACCAAGGCGCTCCTCTTCAACGCCGAAATCTGGGACCACCTCAAGCACGCGGCCGATTACGGCATCGACGGCGTCACCGCGCCCACGCTCAACTGGCCCAACGTCCTCAAGCGCAAAAACGCCATCACCGCCAAGCACGCCAAGGGCCTTGAGTTCCTCATGAAGAAGAACAAGGTCACCGTCGTCTCCGCTTGCGGCAAACTTACCGGCCCGGCAAAAGACGGCGTGCACTTGGTCGAGCTCATCGCAGCCGACGGCGCCACCAGCACCCTCACTGCGAAGAACATCCTCCTCGCCACCGGCTCTGAAGCCAAAACCATCTTCGGTCTCACACCCGACGACCGCATCCTCACCAACATCGAAATCCTCTCCATCCCCGAGGTGCCCAAGTCGCTCATCGTCATCGGCGCAGGCGCGGTAGGCGTCGAGTTCGCCTCCATCTTCAGGAGCTTTGGGACTGAGGTCACGATTGTTGAGTTTCTGCCTCGGATACTCCCGCCCGAAGACGAAGACATCTCCAAGGAACTCACCCGCCTCTTCAAGAAGCGCGGCATTGACGTCAACACCAGCGCCAAGGTAGAGAAGATCGAGAAGACAGAAACCGGCGTCAAGGTCACCTGGACCGCCGCCAATGGCAAGACCGTCGAGAAGGAAGCCGAGAAAGTCCTCGTCGCCGTGGGCCGCGCACCGCGCACCGAAGGCGTCGGCCTTGAAAAAACCAAGATCCAGCTCGACCGCGGCTTCATCCCCGTCAACGAAGCACAGGAGACCGCCGAGCCCGGCATCTACGCCGTCGGCGACATCGTCGCCGGCCTGCCGCAGCTCGCCCACGTCGGCGGCATGAGCGGCATCGTCGCCGTCTCGAAGATCGCAGGCCGCAACTTCCGCCCCGTGCGCCGCGACCGCATCCCTGGCTGCACGTACTCCGAGCCGCAGGTCGGGTCAGCAGGACTGACCGAAGCGCAGGCCAAGGAGAATGGCTACGAAGTGAAGATCGGCAAGTTCCCCTTCGCGGGCAACTCCAAGGCCACCATCATCAACAGCCACGACGGCTTCGTGAAGATCGTCGCCGACGCCAGGTACGGCGAAATCCTCGGCGTGCACATCATCGGCCCGCAGGCCACCGAACTCGTCGCTGAAGCCGTCGCCGTCATGGAACTCGAAGGCACCGTCGACGAGCTGATGTTCACCATCCACGCCCACCCCACACTCGGCGAAGCCATGCTCGACGCCTACGCCGCGGTAGAAGGCAAGGCCATCAACGCCTAGATCCGCGCAACCGTTTCAAGTCGCAGCAAGGACGCAAGCGATGAGCGAAACACGCAGCACGCACCATTTGCCGAGCGGCTGGAGCCGTCGCAAGTTCCTCGGCACCGCCGTCGCCTCCGCAGCATCGCTTGCACTCCCCGCGCAGGCACAGGCAGCCGCGGCCGCTCCCCTCAGCCCATTCCGCGGCCGCTATCTCACCCACGTCTCCGTGGTACGCGTGAATCAGATCGAAGTCACGCCCACCCGCTCCATCGGCGAAGACGAAGCCCCCGACAATCGCCCCGAGCGCATTCGCTCACGCCGCGAAGCCTTCGCGCGCGGCTGTCCCGACGGCAAAATGACTTGGGCCATCAGTTGGCTCGCGCTCCACGACGACCGGAAGGAATACCAGGAAGCGCGCAAGCTTCTCGCCTCCTACCACGACCGCTACGGCGATGAAATCACCTTCATCCCAGGCGGCTACTTCGCGCCTATGTACGACACGCGCGAGAACAACCGGCAGACCATACACCAGGCGCTCGGCCTCGTCTCCAAAATGGTCGGCGGTGGTTACCGTCCCGAGTGCCTCGTGGCTGGCTTCATGGATGCAGAGAACCAGCGCCTGCTCGCTGCCGACGAGGGCATCCACGTCTGCCAGGGCCAGATCTGGAGCCAGCACGGCATCGATAACGGCGATGGCGACGGAGGCATCTGTTATCCCTATTACCCCAGCCGCGAGCACTATCTGAAGCCCGCTCAGAGCCAAACCGATTTCATCGATTGCGTCTGCCTCGATGGCTGGACCTGCGATTTTCTCGCCGCACGGCGCGACGGCTTTCAGGGCGGATTCAACAGCCGCCTCGGCGTGGGCCCCATCGAAGCGGTTGGCAATCTCGGAACCACCGTCGGCCGCAGAGAGATGCTCGACACCACCGCCATGCACTTCGATCGCGGCCACGCACTCAACGGCTTCGGCTGGGTCACGTCCATCTGGGAAACATCGATCGGCCACGATGAAGACCTGGCCTGGTGGCTCCAGGCCGTCCACGATCGCTGGCCCGACACACAGGTTATGACCGAAGGTGCCTTCGGCCTCGCGTTTCGCCAGCATGTTCCGAACAACGCGGCGCTGAATTACCGCTTCGATGCCCGCGGCACTGGTGCGCCGGGCTCGGAAAAAGAACTCGAGATCGAGTGGTTCATGAACCGCGAGTTCCGCCTCGCCCTCCTGCATGACTGGACCACAAACAACCCGCCCCAGGTCATCGACTTTACCCGCTACGATCTTCCGGCCCGCGAACCCCAGGCGCTGCAGCGTGAGTGGAGTTTGATGAACGTCCTGAACCAGAAAGGCACGCGGCCTCAGGACAAACCCGTGAAGCTCGGTCAATTAAGCGGAGACGATCAGCGCCGCATCTACGCGCGGTACCCCGAACTGAAAAGCCGTACCTGACCACAGAATCCAGCCGAAGCATGCCCCACGCCTGTTCCGCTGTAGAAGGCAAAGCCCTCAACGCGTAATCCTGATTGCTGAAGATCCCGGTTGTATACTCATCCAAACGATCTGAAAGGCAGTTCCGATGATGATGTGCGAATCAACCCACTTCAGCAGGGCGCCGATTGTAGAAGCGCTTATCGGGATTGACTTCGAACAGATGCGCGCTGAAGACGTGCTTCCTGTCTTGCAGGAATTGGGTGAGACGCTTAAGAACGAGTATCCGGTTCGAGAGGATATCGTACTTGGACAAGTCGAATTCGCGCTTGGACAAAAGCCCAAACAGACTGATACGCCCCTTGGATATTTCTTGAAATCAAAAGATGGCAGGCAGGTTGTGCATGCGAAGCGTAACGGATTCGCGTTTAGCAGGCTTGCGCCCTATGAAGAGTGGCCTAGGTTCTTCGACGAGGCAAAGAGAACATGGGGACTTTATCGCAAGACGATTGGCCCCAGCAAACTAGCTAAATGGACGGTCAGGTATATCAACAAGTTATCCTGGCTGGAGTCAGAATCCATAAAAGAGTACTTGGAGGTGTATCCTCATATCCCAGAGGGACTTCCTCAGACATTTCAAGGCTGCTTCATGCGTTTAGAGTTTCCCGTCAACGAACCATGCCAAGGCATACTGACGCAGCAATTGGTTAAGCTCCCGCCTGAAAGCGAAGGAACTGTGAGTTTCATGCTGGACAATGAATTCTCTTTTTCGGCCATCGGAAAGACTGATTCGGCAATTTGGGAGGCGATCAGCGAGTCTAGACACGTCAAGAACCAGTTCTTTAATCGCGCAATTACACTGAAGACGAAGGAGATGATCAAGTAATGGCCACAGCTGACATTGCTGAAGTTCTCCCATTTGGTCGAGGTAGTTCCCGCGATTCCTACTCGGCGCATAACTCCGTATCACCACTCAGAGAGGTCGAACGGGAGGTAATGCGGAGCATCCAGGGTAGCCAATACATCCGGAGATATGTGCGACTTGAGTCTTTTATTGACCCAATCAAGGAGCTCGCACGGCTTAAGCCAAATTGGGACTCCTATGGTGCCGAGCCGCCAAATACTACGTCAGTCAAGAGTGCCCTGCAGTTCCTAAATGACCTAACTAGCACTGATCTACTGCCGATCAGGATCCTTCCGTCGGCCGAAGGCGGGGTAGCTTTTCGGTTCGTTTCGATGGATAAGCGCGCACTCGTTGAGTTTCTCAACGACGGCTCAGTCGAAGCCATCCTGTACGACTCTAATGGAGATTTGGTGACCCAACCTGAAGAGCCTGAAGCTCCGAGCGAGGTAATCAAATCAGTCCTTGCGCATTTTACGAGGTGAACAATTGCCGCCTCAGCACGCGTTAGGACGCACACCGCAACTAGAATTCCAGGACGACGAACAGCTTTATAGGAGATATCTTGCCGATCACTTTGTCGACGGCGAGTTGGATCCAAGCGCAATCCGGTTTGGAGAACCGCCCTCATTTCTCCGGAGTGCGTTCAGCTCGGCCCAAGACGCGTTACATGTGGATTGTGCCGACGGACAAGACGTTTCGCGGTTCGGTGTCTTGGCAATGCAAGCTGTGTCCGCTAATTACATATCTGAGAACGATACGTATGGATTTGTCTTTTGGCCAATTCATGCGCCATTAGCTACATGCTACGCGCACTCTGAAATTCACTGCTGCCGAACTGGGGATCCGGAGAGGATCCACATTAACCCTCCGAAAAATGTTCGGAAGGCGTTTCGGTTGCATCTCGCGAGAGCCTTAACGAGTGTCATCGCACCAAAGTAAGACTCTGACACCATCGCTCTAAGCTTGCGGCCCCTTTCTGCAAAACGAGTTGCAGAAAGGGACAAAAGAGGCTTCTGATTGCCTGACCGACAAGTCCGAATCACAGCTCCGTCGACTGGCTCTCCGCGATCCCCTTCGCCTTGGCGATGAACTCCGCCAGCGGCATCGAGCCCTGATCGCCCTTGCCGCGCGTGCGCACGCTCACCGCATTGGCCGCTGCTTCCTTGTCGCCGAACACCAGAATGTACGGCGTCTTCTGGTTGGCAAAGTCGCGGATCTTGGCGTTCATCTTCTCGTTGCGGTCGTCGGTCTCCACGCGGAAGCCCGCCGCTTTCAGCTCCGCTTCCACCTTCTTCGCGTAGTCCAGATGCCGCTCGCTGATCGGCACCAGTCCCATCTGCACCGGCGCCAGCCACAGCGGAAACGCTCCGGCATAATGCTCAATCAGCACGCCGAAAAATCTCTCCACAGACCCGAACAGCGCGCGATGCACCATCACCGGCTGATGCCGCTCGCCGTCCTCGCCCACGTACTCCAGCTCAAACCGCGCCGGCAGGTTGAAGTCGAACTGCACCGTGGACAACTGCCACAGCCGACCCAGCACGTCCACCAGCTTCACATCGATCTTCGGCCCGTAGAACGCGGCCTCGCCCGGAATCGTCTTGTACGCAATCCCCTTCCGCTCCAATGCCCGCTGCAGGCTGCCCACGGCAAGTGTCCAGTTCTCGTCCGAGCCCGCATAGTGCGCGCGATCGTTCGGGTCCCACGTCGAGAGCTCGACCTTGAACTCCTTGAAGCCGAACGTGTGCAACACGGCCTCGGCAAAGTCGATGCACGCCACCACCTCATCCTCAATCTGCGAAGGCATGCAGAAAATGTGCGCATCGTCCTGCGTAAAGCCGCGCACGCGCAGCAGCCCGTGCATCGTGCCCGAGCGCTCGTAGCGGTACACGTTGCCCAGCTCCGCGTAGCGCGCCGGAAGATCGCGATAGCTCTTCGGCGAATTCTTATAGATGAGAATATGGAACGGACAGTTCATCGGCTTCATGCGATAGTTCGCATCGTCCAATTCCATCGGCGTAAACATGTTCGAGGCGTAGAAGCCCTCATGGCCCGACGTCTGCCACAGGTTCACGCGCGCCACGTGCGGCGTATACACAAGCTGATAGCCGCGCCGCAGGCACTCATCGCGCATCCAGTCTTCCATCACCTTGCGGATCATCGCGCCCTTCGGGTGCCAGAAGATCAGCCCCGCGCCCGCCAGTTCCTGAATGCTGAACAGGTCCAGCTGCTTGCCCAGCAACCGATGGTCGCGCTTGGCCGCTTCCTCCAGCCGCGCAAAGTGCGCATCCAGATCCTTCTGCGAGAAAAACGCCGTGCCATAGATGCGCTGCAGCTGCGGATTCTTCTCATCGCCCAGCCAGTACGCGCCGGCCAGGTTCGTGATCTTCACCGCCTTCACGCGCCCCGTCGACGGCACATGCGGCCCGCGGCAAAAGTCCACAAACTTCCCGTTGCGATAAAAGCTCACCTCCGCGCCCGGCTCGGTGAACTTCGTCACAAAGTGCGTCTTCATGAAGTCGCCGTCTTTATCAAACTCGGCCAGCGCCTGCTCGCGCGGTTCATACTCGCGCACAAACTTCTCGTCGCGCGCCACCACCTCGGCCATCTTCTTCTCGATCGCCGTCAGATCCTCCGGCGTAAATGGCTTCTCCCTATAAAAGTCGTAGAAGAAGCCCGCATCCGTTGCCGGTCCATGGCCCAGCTTCGTCTCCGGGAAAAGCTCCAGCACCGCCGTCGCCAGCACGTG
>DCFV01000175.1:0-3049 GCA_002314435.1 Acidobacteriaceae bacterium UBA1795
CGGTGCCGCCTCCGACAGGCCCAGAAAGCGTACCTTGCCTTCTTCGACCAGCCGCGCCATTGCGCCTACGGTTTCTTCTATAGGTATCTTTGGATCGACGCGATGCTGGTAATAGAGATCGATGGTCTCGATGCCCAGCCGCCGCAGGCTGCCCTCAACAGACTTGCGCACATACGCGGGCCTGCCGTCGACACCGCGCCGCTCGGGATCAGCCGGGTCGCGTACGATGCCGAACTTGGTTGCAACTAAGAACTGGTCGCGCCGCCCCTTGAGTGCCTGTCCCACGAGTCTTTCGTTGATGTGTGGTCCGTAGGCGTCGGAAGTGTCGAGAAAGTTGATGCCCAACTCCAGCGCGCGGTCGATTGTCGCCAGCGACTCCTTGTCGTCGCGGCCCGCATAAAAATCGCTCATGCCCATGCAGCCCAGTCCGATGGCAGAGACCGACGGACCATGAGCGCCCAGCCTGCGAGTCTTCATGGATCTACCTCAAATTGTGATTGGCCTTAGCCTACGGACTCGATCGCGCAGTCAATTTCAGGCTCGCTCAGCGCGGGTTGATCAATACGAATGCGCTGCTCGATTGCCTTGTAGTTGGCGATCTTGTGCATTAGCAGTGCGTGCGCCTGCTGCAACTGAGTGATTTGCTCTGCAATGGCGGCCTGGTGGTCTTCGAGAATTTTGCGCCGCTGTTCCGATGTGGAGTCGCCCAACTCGCGGAGTTCGGCGTAGCGCTGCATTTCGCGGATGGGCATATTGGTGGCCCGCATGCAGTGCAGAAAATTGATCCATGCCTCGTCGGCATCGGAATAGCGCCGGTGTCCGTTGTGCGCGCGGCCCACGGGCTGGATCAGGCCAACGCGTTCATAGTAGCGAAGCGTGTGCGCGGTCATACCGCACCGCTCGGCCATGATTTGAATGGTGTATCCCGAGTTCTGCATAATCCCAACGTACATCTTTGAGCGCGCTCAAAGTCAAGGCGTCCGCATCTCAGCCTTGAGAGGGAACTGGAATTGGAGTGAAGGGCGTTGCGCGCGCGGGCAGAGCGACAACGGCAAGGCTTTGGATTTGCGTGCCTTAGCGTCGTGGCAAGGTCGGCCGCCTCCGCTTTATGATCGTGTGAGGACGGTGCAGGCTATGAGTGGATTGGCGGAGACGCGTGGGACAGGGCGCAGGGAGTTGTACGAAACCATGCTGGCCGTGGCGATTGAAGAAGCACGGCAGGGCCGTGCCGAAGGCGGCATTCCCATTGGCGCGGCCATCTTTACACGCGAGGGCGAACTGGTGAGTCGCGGGCACAACCGCCGTGTGCAGCAGGGCGACCCCAGCGTGCACGGCGAGACAGATGCATTTCGTCGCGCCGGACGCCAGCGCAGCTACCGCGACCTGGTAATGGTCACCACGCTTGCACCCTGCTGGTACTGCAGCGGCCTGGTGCGGCAGTTCCGCATCGGCACGGTAGTGGTGGGCGAAAGCCGCACCTTTTCAGGAGGCGCAGACTGGCTTCGTGCGAGCGGTGTGGAAGTCATCGACCTTGACAGCAGCGAGTGCCGCGAACTGCTCGAGGGCTATATCGCCGAGCATCCGGAAATCTGGAATGAGGACATCGGCGAAGAGTAGCTGCGTCTACTGTGCGAACTGGAGCGAGTATGCAGTTGCAGGATCGAGCGGTCCGTGCAGAATGCCTAGCGACTTGAGCTGATCGTAGCTGGCTTGCCAGCGCGCAGTTGTCATGTGTCCGGTCTGTCCGCCAGTCGCATCATCGCCAGTGACGAAACCGCCGTCGCGCAATGCTTTTGCGGTGTAGGCTTCCTGAGCCGGGTTCAACGCAGGATTCAGCTTGAGCAGATATTCGTTGGTGGGACCGGGATTCCTCAAGTACTCCTGCCAGCCGCGGATGCTGGCTCGCACAAACCGCCTCAAGACTCCCGCATGCTGCGTGGCGAAGTCGCGCGTGGAGAACTGCACGCGATACGGATCGTAGCCTGATGAGCTGATCGGAATCGTGCGCACATCGGCTCTGGCCTGCTTGGCGAAGAACGGCTCGCTGGTGATGAAGATTTGCTGCACGTAATTGGGGTTGGCGAGGAAGTTTGCGATTGAGAGCGTCGACGGTATCTGCTTTACCTGGTGCAGGTTGTAGCGTGAGGTCACGAACTTGAGCCACGTGGCCCCGGTTTGCGCAGCAATCGTGCGGCCTTCCAGATCTTTGAAGTCATGCACCGGCGAGCTGGCATGCACCATGATGGCCTGAGGGTCGTGCTGCATGGTCGCCGCAACGGCTACCAGCGGAAGTTCGTTGGAGTCCCACTCAAGAATCTGATCGCTTGAACCGAGCCCGATGTCTGTCTTGCCCGTAGCTACCAGCTGCGCCACACTGCCATATTGCGGCAGGGGCATTACGGTAACGTCCAGGCCTTCAGCCTTATAGAAGCCCTGCAACAGTGCTGTATAGAAGCCGCCATGCTCTGGTTGCGGATACCAGTCCAGTTGCAGCCGAACGGGTGTCAGTCCGCTGACGGCGGCGTTGTGGGCGCGGCAGCCAACTAGCGAAGACAAGGCGATGAATGCGGCGAGGGGAAGAATACGAATGGATTTCAATGCCAACCTCGGGAAGAAGCGGGACGCTCTTGCAAAAAAGTTATCATGCGTGCGCTGCCTTTCTTTGCGCGCCAAGCCGTGCAGCAAGATTCAGCAGTGCTTCGTCTTCGCCGCGAGCTGCGGCTAACTGCATACCTGCGGCAGCGCAGGGAAAGGTGACAACGGGCACACCGGCCAGGCTGAAGGGCGTGGTGTAGCGCAGCACACGGGCGCGCGTTTGGCTCTGATCTGCTCCGGCCATGAAGCGAGTCACCGGCGTTGCCGGAAGCAGCAATAACTCGTGCTCCGCGAGGAGCGCATCCATACGTGCGCGGAACTCCGCATGCCGTACGCGCAGTGTGGCGATCTCGGCGTCCGTGATGCGTGCTCCCCACTCCAGCCGCTCACGAATCAAAGGCTCGAAGCGCGCGTAGTGGCCTTCGTGAATTCGCGCCGCCTCCCATGCCTGGAT
>DCFV01000175.1:3331-11663 GCA_002314435.1 Acidobacteriaceae bacterium UBA1795
AGGGCATTCAGCTCAGTTGCTGCCGAGTGTAGCGCATTCACGATGGCTGGCTCGCAATCGTGTAGAAAGCTGTCGTGAATCACGGCGAAGCGAGTCAGCGGCGTGTGCGGTTCTGGATGCGGCGGTGCAAAGGGAACTGCCAGCAGAGGCGCGTCTTCCAGATCGCGAAACAGCCACCCCATGGTGTCGAACGACTGCGCAAGGTGCCCAGCGCCGCGCCAGTCGCCGCGCCCGATGGTTGCTCGATAGCCGACCAGCCTGCATAGCGATGCGGGTGCGCGCACCGAGCCGCCGGTGTCCGTGCCGATTGCAGTAACGGCGGAGCCCTCTAGCACGCTGGCCGCGGCACCGCTCGACGAACCGCCGGTCAGCGAGCTGGCGTCGCCCGGTTGCAGGCAGTCGCCGAACTCCGGGTTTTCGCCCGTGATGCCATAAGCCAGCGGGTGTAAATGCGTTTTGCCCGTGATCACTGCGCCGGCCGCTCTCAGCTGTTGCACCAGCCATGAGTCTTCGCTCGCGGTTCCGTTGAGGTCCCGATAGAACTGCACGCCGCAACTGGTGGGCGCATCTGCGAGGTCAAAGCAGTCCTTCACGGAGACTGGTACGCCCCATAGTGCTTCGCGGCCGTCGCCGAAGGCGCCACCCTCGCCGCGCGGCATCGTCTCCGCATGCGCTGCTTCCGCCAGCGTCCACACCGGGTCGCGCCACAGGTAGGTGTTGCGGCTGGCGTTTCCATTGGCCCGCCCCAGCGCTTCCGTCGCAAGCCCGGAAGGCCGGAGATGGCCTGCGGCCAATTCTCTTCGCAGCTCGCGAATGGTCCAGAAAGAGGGATGCATGTTGAGATTGTAGGATGTAGATTTCGATCCTGCTTCAATCGCATAAAGACCGCATAAGTAAACCGCACTTTGTCTCCGCGGCTCTGTGCTGGCATGCTACGTTCGGATATGGGAGTTGTTTCGACTGCCTCACCCCGCCCCATCGGAAAACAGAAAACGAAACTGAATCGGGACGCCGAGCGCATGAGTGCGCTCATAGCTTTTACGGCGCGCTCTCTGCGAACGGAGCGGCCGCGGCCTTTCGGTGCGGCCATTGTGCACACGCGCACAGGCAAGCCTCTGTTGCGCGCGCTCAACAACGTTGCGGGTGAGTCCGACCCCAGTGCGCATGCCGAGGTGCGTGCCATCCGCCGGGCGACCAAGCGGCTCAAGCAACTGTCGCTTGACGGATACACGCTTTACACCACATGCGAACCCTGCCCGATGTGCATGAGCACCGCACTGTGGGCCGGTCTCGACCGTGTGGTCTACGGCGCCACGATTGAAGATGCGAACCACCACTTCAGCCAGATCCAGATTCCAGCCACGGAGATCGCCGCGCGCAGCGACATGAACTGCATCGTGGATGGGCCATTCATGCGCGAGGAATGCTACGCGATTTTTACCCATCCCAACATGCTGCGGGCCATGCGCCGCTGGTCCACCCGTAAGCGCAAATAGAAGAAACCGGTGCGAACCGGAAAACAACAGGTCTTCCCCATGAACGCTGAACTTCTCGCAGGACTGTCTTCATTGGTTTCCGATTCGGCGCGCATTCTCACTGCGCCGTCTGTGCTGGAACGGCTCTCCCACGACTTCTATTGGTACTCTCCGGTGCTGCGTCCCAAGCTTGCGAATAAGAGCGGCGATGTGGCAGTACAGCCTTTGAACATGGATGAACTGCTTGCCGTGCTGCGCTATGCTGGCCGCCATGCGATTCCCGTTACCGTGCGCGGTGCGGGCACCGGCAACTACGGCCAGTGTGTCCCGCTCGAGGGCGGCATTGTTCTCGACCTTGCGTTGATGGACAAGCTCGAAAAGATCACCACCGATGGCGTAGCGGTTTGCCAGCCGGGACTGCGTCTTGGCGCGTTGGAAGCTGAAGCACGCAAACATGGCTGGGAACTGCGCATGTATCCTTCCACGCTGGCGAAGGCTTCCATTGGCGGCTTCCTCGCTGGCGGCTCGGGCGGCATTGGTTCGGTGACGCACGGCGGCTTGCGCGACTTCGATACGGTGCGCGCCTTCGAGGTTGTCACCATGGAAGAGGAACCACGCGTTGTGCTGCATGAAGGGCCGGCGGTGCATGAAATCCTGCATGCGTGGGGCACCAATGGTGTTCTCACACGCATATGGTTCGCGCTTGCGCCGGCGGTTGAGTGGACACAGTGTACGGTAGCCTTTGACACCTTTGATCAGGCGTTTACCTTCACCGAGTCCGTCGCTGTTAACTCCGCGTGGACCAAGCGCCTCGCAACAGTCTTTGAATGGCCAATTCCGTCGTACTTTGCGCCGATCAAACAGATGGTTCGTGCTGGCAAGTCGATGGCGTTGGTAATGATTGCAACACAGCAACTCGATGCATTGCGCGCGGCTGCCGCTGCAGCGGGTGGAGAAGCGACCTTTGCCGAATCTTACGAGGGGCCGCGCACTCAGCCCCTGCTCAGTGACTATACGTGGAACCACACCACTCTCTGGGCCATGAAGGCTGATCCGGCTTACACCTATTTGCAATGCGGTTTCTCGCCGACCGAGTGCCGCGAGCAGTTCCACTTGCTGCGCGCACGCTACGGCGAAGAGATTCTCTTCCATATTGAATTCATGAAGAACGGAGAAGGAGTGGTTACTCCCGGCGCAATTCCGGTGGTTCGCTTCACAACGGAAGAGCGGTTGAACGACATGATCGCGTACTGCCGCTCGATCGGCGTATTCGTCGCCAACCCGCATGTGAATTCGCTCGAAGATGGAGGCCGCTTCCGCGCCGACAACGTGCAACTGCTGGCCAAGCAGAAATACGACCCGCGCGGCCTTCTCAATCCTGGAAAGATGCTCAGCTTTCGTAAGGCGGTGGCCCAGTGAAGACGTGGATTCCTGATGAACGCAATTTTGCCTATCTCACCTGGAAGCAGGTGGATGCTCTGCCGCGCGAGACCACGCTGCTGGTGCTACCCACGGCTGCGATTGAGCAGCACGGGCACCATCTTCCGCTTGCTACGGATACGCTGATCAACAACCTGCTTCTGGGCAAGGCGCTTGCGAAGGTTCCAGCGGAGTTGCCAATCTTCGCTCTGCCGCCCGTGTGCTACGGCAAGAGCAATGAGCACGTCGGATTCCCCGGCACGCTTTCGGTCAGCGCGCATACGTTTCTGGCTGTCGTGCACGATCTGGGTGCGAGCATTGCTGCGAGTGGGTTCAAGAAGGTGGTGGTCTACAACACGCACGGTGGCAACACCTCGCTCGTCGACGTTCTCGCCCGCGATCTGCGCGCTGAGTTAGGCCTGCGCACTTTTTCGCTCTTCGGCTCGCCTGGTGCTGCGTTCGACGGAGTGAGTGCACAGGAGAAGACCTATGGCTTTCACGCGGGTGAAGTCGAAACTGCGTTCTTGCTGCACGGCGCGCCTGAACTGGTACATCCCGATCACTACACAGCGAAC
Organism: Acidobacteriaceae bacterium UBA1795; assembly: GCA_002314435.1. GTDB lineage: Bacteria > Acidobacteriota > Terriglobia > Terriglobales > Acidobacteriaceae > Telmatobacter. The sequence goes on from DCFV01000175.1 coordinate 6,801, forward strand.
TACATTGCGCATGTGGACCAACCCGAACCGCTGAAGCCTGAGGGTTCCTCCGCCAACTTTGCGTGGCTTACCGAGGACATTGCGCCCAGCGGCGTGCTCGGTGACCCTACGGCAGCGACAGCCGAGAAGGGTGAACGTTGGAGCGAAGAGGCCAGCGCGCGCATCGCTGAGCTTCTCGTAGCCATGTACAACTTCACGTTGAAGCACGGAGCCTAACGATGGCTCTGGTCGATTGCGGCAGCGGAGTACGTTTGGAGCGGGGCATCCGATGCAGGCTCAGCGACGGCGTCACGCTCGTGTCGGATCACTATTATCCGGCAGGCGCAGGGCCTTGGCCAACGCTGCTCATGCGCCAGCCCTACGGACGCGACATCGCGTCCACCGTTGTCTATGCGCATCCTGTTTGGTTTGCGCGCCACGGTTATCACGTCGCGATTCAGGATGTACGCGGCCGAGGCGATTCGGAAGGAGAGTTCTATCCGTTTCGCGACGAGGGCCGCGATGGCGCGGAGACCATCGAGTGGCTGCGTGGGCATGCAGCATGCAATGGCCGCATCGGCATGTATGGCTTTTCCTATCAGGGAGCGACGCAGTTGCTTGCTGCCGCAGAGCAGCCGGAAGGGCTGGCATGCATCGCCCCGCACATGACCGCCGCCGACCTCTATCACGGATGGTTCTACCATCAAGGAGCGCTGCGCCTGGCCTCCAGCTTCGGCTGGGGGATCCAGATGCTGCGCGAAGATGCGCGCCGTAGGCAACTGCTCGAGGCCAGTGACAGGCTTGAGGCTGCCTGGGCAAGTATTCGCATGCAGGCGAATCACGTACCCTACGCACAGCATCCTGCCATCACAGATCCTGCTCTACCAGGTTACGTGCGCGACTGGTTTGCGCATCGCGAGGCAGGCGAGTACTGGGAAAAGCAGGACATCAGTACGCGGATCGACAGGATAGCGATTCCCGCTCTGCACATCGCAGGTTGGTTTGACACTTATCTCGAAGGCTCGATCGCTGCCTATCTCGCATTACGCGCGGGCGCGGCAACAGAGTTCGCGCGCACATATCAATATCTTCTCGCTGGGCCATGGGTACACATTCCATGGGGCGATCGCGTCGGCGAAGCCAATCTCGGCGACGCCGCGAACCTGAACACCGATGACCTTCTGCTGCGCTGGTTCGACCATTGGCTGAAGGAGACGAAGGCGTTCTCTGAAGAGCCGCGCGTTCGTTACTTTGCTCTCGGCCCGAATGAATGGCGGAGTGCGTCGGACTGGCCGGAGCCTTCCCCAGTTTCTCTCTATCTGCGCAGTACGGGGAAAGCGAATTCCCGCGATGGAGACGGGGTTCTATCGCTCGAAGCGCCTCATGTCGACGAACCACGCGATGTCTTTGTGTATGACCCGGAGGTGCCTGTGCACGCGGCGGGTGGACCGCAGGCGCTGAGCGGACCATTCGACCAGTCAGCGCTGGAGATGGGCAACAACATCCTTGTTTATACGTCGCCCGAAGCTGCGTGCGAAATGGAGTTCTTCGGGCAGCCACGCATGCGGCTCTACGCGGCAACCTCCGCGCCGCACGCTGATTTGGCCGCAAAGCTGGTGCGCGTCACAGCAGCCGGTCGCGCGGAGTTCCTCTGCATCGGGATCGCGCGAAGTTCGTGGTTGTTTCGTGAAACAGGCTATCAATCTGACGTGGTCCATGCATGGGAGTTCACGCTCGAGCCCATCGCCTTTGTGCTGGCTCCGGGTGAGCGATTGCGCCTTGAAATTGCCAGTTCAGCGTTTCCGCTGTATGACCGCAACCCGTCGACCGATGTGCCGCCGCAGCTGGCAGACAACTGGAACTGGGCGCGCTCGACGCAACAGGTGTTGCACACGCCAGATCATCCTTCAGCGTTGTACCTTCCGGTGAAAGGAGCGCCCGGATGGTAAGTGTGCCTGCCGGCGCCGTGCCGGAAGTCCATCTGAGCGGCGTAACGAAGCGCTTTCGCAACGCGGCACTGGCGCTCGAGAATGTCTCGCTCACCATTGAGCGCGGCGAGTTTGTTACGTTTCTCGGCCCGTCGGGCTGCGGCAAATCGACACTGCTGCGGCTGATTTCCGGCTTGAGTCCTGCAACGGAGGGAGAAGTCAGGGTCAACGGCATGACGCCACAGAATGCGCGCGAGTTGATGAGCTTCATCTTTCAGGACGCGACCCTGCTGCCGTGGCGCACGGTGGAGCAAAACGTTGGCCTGGGACTCGAACTTGAGTACGCAGCGCGCGCCGTTCGTCAGGAGCGCGTAGCGAAGATGCTGGATCTGGTAGGCCTGGGCCACGTAGCCGAACGTTATCCGCGCCAACTCTCCGGCGGCATGAAGATGCGCGTTTCCATTGCCCGTGCACTTGTGAGCCGTCCGCGCATTCTGCTACTGGATGAACCTTTTGCCGCGCTCGACGAAATGACGCGGGATCGAATGAATGAGGAGCTTCTTCGTCTCTATGCAGAACAGAGGTGGACGGTCTTGTTCGTTACACATTCCGTCGCTGAGGCGGTTTTTCTCTCATCGCGCATCGTCATCCTTGCGCCGCACCCGGGCCGCGTAGCGCATGATATTTGCGTCGATCTGCCCTGGCCACGCACCGCTGAAACGCGCGAGTCGGCTGCGTTTGAAAACATGGTCACGCAGGCATCGCGCCTGCTGCGCGGGGTGTACCAGGCATGAAGAAGAGGACCTGGCTCATCGCCAACAGCATAATCGTATTCACGGCACTGCTCGTGATCTGGGATCGCATAGTTGTTCTCTCGCACCTGCCGTCCTATATCCTGCCAGGGCCGCTCGCAGTTGCCGCTGCTTTGCGCGAGCGCTATCCATCGTTACTCAATTCGTTGTGGATCACCACGATTGAGGCACTGGGCGGCCTGCTGGCAAGCATTGTTGTGGGTGTTGTCGTCGCAATGATCTTTGCGCAGTGGCGATGGCTGCGGCAACTGGTCTACCCGTACACGATTCTGCTGCAGACGGTTCCCATTGTGGCCATTGCTCCGCTGATCATCAACTGGGTGGGCGCCGGTATTCTGGCCGTCGTTGTGGTCACCTTCATCATTTGCCTGGCACCGGTGATCGCAAACGCCACGCAAGGGCTCATCAGCGTGGATGAGAATCTTATCCATCTTTTCGTCATGCACAACGCCAAGCCATCGCAGCTTTTATTCAAGCTGCGTTTGCCGAATGCGCTTCCCAATCTATTTACTGGCATCCGGATCGCGGCAGGCATCAGCGTTATCGGTGGGCTCACTGGCGAACTGTTTGCCGGGTCTACGCGCGTGGGCGAGGGCGGCCTGGGCTATGCCATCATCTACGCGAGCAACCAGATGGAAACCAGTTACCTGTTCGCGCTGGTGTTTGCCGCCACGGTGCTGGGTTTCAGTTTCTTTTTTGTCGTGATGTTCTTCGAGTGGCTGTTCCTGCATAACTGGCACGAGTCGAAGAGAACAGAAGCATCGGAATAGGAGGAGCAGGAAGAATGTTGCGCATGGAATCAGACAGCGGGTGGTGGCTCATTCGACACCCCGATCACGCAGAGCTGGCCGGGGCGTTTGCCGCCGCCTGGGGCAACGCGCAGTTTCGCAAACCAGAGCCGCGTGCACGCGTATTGCACGGAATCGCCCGCCATGACGACGGGTGGGCAGCGCGCGATGGGCATCCATCGATCACGCGGCAGGGGAAGCCGTCGGCCTTCTCGATCGAGTTGGTGGGCAAGTACTCCGCATTTGAAGAAATCGATCTTGAGGAGTATCTCGCCGTTCGCGACCGTGCGGTACGCATGATTGCTGAGGACGACCCTTATGCAGGGCTGCTGATCGCCATGCACACCTATAACCTGCTCACGGCTCATGCTGATCGTTCCGCCATCGCACCGGAAGGGCTTTTGCTTCTTGATGCATTTCTCGAGCGGCAGCGTGATTATCAGGAAGAACTTCGCGCACGGATTGAAGCGGACCCTTCTCTGGAGCCGGATGCGAAAGCCGGGCAGATGATCCTTGAACACTTTCGGCTGTTGCAGGCATGCGACAACCTTTCTCTGCTTACCTGTGTGGCATTCGATGCACCGGCGCACCTGCTGCACCCGCTTCCATTGAATGACGGCGGTGCGGTGGAAGTGAAGGTGGAGCCGCTCGGGCCGCGCCATTTCCGCCTGGCACCGTGGCCTTTTGCAGAGCCTGAGTTGCAGTTCAGCTTTCCCGCGCGCCATGTCACAGGCACGCTCTTTGACTGTTCCGCGCAGCTGGAGTCTGCATTTGCTGTCGCTCCCACGGAGCAGCTTACCGTTACACTCAGCGAATAATAGTGCGCGTCTCGGCGCGCATCCAGGGCTCGAACGCATGTGCGCAATGAAGAAGGGCGGCTCCCACGGGAGCCGCCCTTCGGTTGTGCCTGCGTTACGCTGCCTAGAAGTCTAGGCGAAGCGACATCTGGATCTGGCGCGGGCTGCCGATGGTATGGGTGATGATGCCCAAACCGCCGGGGCAGTTGTAGAAGCTGCTGTTGGTTTGCGAGCCGTCAGCCGAGCAGCCGGTGGGCAGCGGGGTGAGCGACTGGTCAGGGAACGCGTTGTAGTACTGGTTCTGTGAAACCTCATTACCCGGGACGTCGAAGCTGGTGGTGTTGGTCAGGTTATAGACGTCAAAGGTGAACTTGAGGTTGTACCGTTCCTTGATGTTGAGGGCCTTGATCACAGAAGCGTCTGCACGCTTCTGGAACGACTGGCGGAAGATATTGCGCTGTCCGGTGGTGAAACCGGTCTCGAACGGATCGTTCGTCGGGATGGCGCCGTTGAGCCCGCCGGCTGGCAGCAAAGGCAGAGTGAAGCAAGCCGGGTCAAG
>DCFV01000175.1:11989-25012 GCA_002314435.1 Acidobacteriaceae bacterium UBA1795
GTGCAACCGGGGGCCAGCGGAACGATAGGGTTGGTGATGCCGTCGGCAGTTGAGTAGTAGATGGAGCCGATTGCACCGGAGAAGTCGATGACGCTGTAGGGCTGACCGCTTTGTAGAACGGTGAGGCCGATCAGCGACCAGTCGTTGATCACCTTGCCGGCGAGAGAGGAATCGCGGGCAAACTTGGGCAGCTGGTAGACGTAGTTGAAGTTGAGCACGTGGGTGCGGTCGAAGTCGGCCGAACCGTAAGAGCTACGCAGGTTGAGCGGGTTGTTGCCGTTGTAGAACAGACCAAGTCCGCTCTGTTCATCGAGCGTGTGCGACCAGGTGTAGGACATGCCAAGCTGGAGGCCGTGGCTCATGCGCTTGTCCACGTGGACCTGCAGAGCGTCATAGGCATCGACGCCAGCAGCCTTGTAGGAGATCGATTCAGCCGCGTATCCAATATAAGGAACGCGAAGGTCGACGTTGCCGCCTTCATAGTTGGCCAGGTAGGTGGTGCCATCGGGCAGTTGCTGAGCGTTGTAGTCGGAGTCGCTGACGGTGTAGCCGTAGCTGTAATTCTGCTGATAGGGGCTACCGGAGAGCGACGGGCTGGCAGGCGAAGCGATACCGGGCTGGTTGAAGGGGACCGGGATGACCTGATGCCGGCCGCGATTGCCGACGAAGCCGACCTCGATCGCCAGATCGTTGCGAGGTTGCCACTGGACGTCAAGAGTGTAGTTGAAGGTGTAAGGCAGCTTGTTGGTGCGGTCGTATACGCCCAGCGAAATGGGCTGTCCGTAGTTGAGGATACTTGCTGCGTTGGGCAGATAGTTGGCTAGGTCCGAGGCCTTGGGGTTGTTAGGGGTCGCGAACTGGGGAGTGGTGCCGTACGGATTCTCCAGGTTGCCTTCCACGTCGGAACCGCCGCAGGTGGGAATGTAGCCCTCGTAGTAGTAGCGTGTTTCTACCGGGCAGGACGAGGCGTTAACGAAAGGCAACTGCTGGTTCACGCCGAAGGGACCGCCGGTGACGGTGCCGATGGCGTAGCCGGGCGAGAAGTAGCTGAACAGCTCGCCACGGTCGTAGTACATGCCGCCGCCGGCACGCACCACAACTTTGTTATGGAACATGCCGGGCTGCCAGGCTGCTCCTAGGCGGGGTGCGATACCCCACTGGCGTCCGGTCAGCGTCGTCGCGCTAACGCCCTTGCTGCCGTTGGCGTTGTTGCCGGCGATGATCAGGCCGGAGCTCTCGATGGCGTCGGAGGCTACGTTGTAGCTGTAGCTGCTGGGGTCAAAGTTAAACAGGCGTCCGTACTTTTCCGTCAGCCCACCGTCCCAGTCGTAACGGACACCGGCGGTGATGGACAGATTTGACAGCAGTTGCCACTTGTCCTGCAAATACGTGCCAAGCTGGTTGGCGCGGTAGTAGCGGTTTGCGTCGCCCTGCAGGAACGACGTGACGTAGAAGCCTGTTCCTGAACTGCCCGAGGTCACCAGCCCCTGAATCATCTGGCTGAAGTCGTCGGTGGCCACCGTGCCGGTGCCGGTGCGCTTGTCGATGGTGTTCAGCTGTGTGTAGCTGTAGTTGCCGCCGAAGGCCACCGTGTGCTTCCCCAGAATCCAGATCGCATTTCCCGAAGGGGCGATGCGATTCTGGAAGACGCCAGTGTTCGGCGCCTGGCCTTCTGCGTTGGGGCCGATGTTCAGGATTGCGGTGGAGGTGCCCGACGGTTGATAGTTGCCCAGCACGTTGAAAACGGAGACGCCTGGAAAGTACTTGGAGCCGAAAACGTTGATGGAGCCATTACCTGCCGAGCCGCCCGGGATAGAGTCGGGGCCGAAGGGTTGCTCATTCGTTCCGTAGATCTTTTCGCGGATGACGCCGAGCGTTTCAGTGGTGCTCAGATTCGACTTCACGATGTAGCTGTTGGTGACAGACAGAACCTGCGCGCCGGAGTCAAGGTGCTCAGTAAAACCGGGCACGCTCGAGTAGGAGTAGGGGGCGAGCGCCGGGTCGTGCTGGTAGAAGTACTTCGCCGCCAGCGTGTCTTTGCTGGTGACGTTGTAGTCCAGATCAGCCACGGCCATGTCTGCAGTAAAGCGGCCGGTGCCGGGCAGGAAGGCGTTGTCCTCATGAGCGACCGTCGGAGCAGCGCCCTTCAGGTTGTCATTCGGGATCAGCCAGTTGCCCGGTTCACCGGGCAACGACGGGGAGTTGAATAGCGCCAGAGCTGTCCGGTCGATGTTCGCTGCAGTCAGGGATGTACCGAACGAGCTGTTGGCGATGTCTGCCAGCGCAGCAGCCGAGCGATCGTCGCTCAGGCCAACCGGCACATCGAGAACGGAGTCGCCGATTTCCTGATCCGATACGTGAATGTGCTGGTAGGCCAGAAAACCGAAGAGCTTGTTCTTGATGATCGGGCCGCCCAGAGAGCCGCCGGCGGTGTAGCGGTGTAGCTCTGGTACCTTCTTATTGGCGGGAATATTCCCGTCCTGGTTGAAGAAGAACGGCGCGGCGTTCAACCAGCTGGTGCCGCGGTGGACATAGGCGGTGCCGTGGAAGTTGTTCGTGCCGGAAGCCGTGCTCATGTCGATGTGAGCGCCGGAGGTAGAACCCTGTTGCGCGTCATACATCGAAGCGTTGACACGCACTTCAGAGAGGGTCTCCGGGGCCGGCGTCGGAATGGCATTGCCGATCGAGAGATAAACAGAAGCCAGCGTCTGGATCACGCCGCCTGCGCCCGTGCTGGAAGAAACGCCGGTGCTGTTGATGACGCGCGCCGAAGGCACCTGGCTGGTGCTCTTGCCGTTAAACAGGTTGCTGGCATCCACGCCATTCAGCAGGAAGCTGTTCGAGGTGTCACGCTGGCCGTTGGACCAGATGGGTGCGTTGCCCAGGCCGGAGTTGGCGCCCGTGCCTCCAGAGAGTTCGGCGTTCACGCCGGCGGACTGCACCGCTAGTCCTGTAAAGCTGCCTGTGGCCAGTGGCACTGCGTCAATCTGCGAGCGATCCATCACGTAGCCGTTGGTCGTGTCCACGGCGTTCATTAGCGGTACGGCGTCCACTTCGACGGTCTGGCTCGCTGCTGCCGACACCTTCAACTGTGCATCGAGCGTGACGGTACGGTTGCCCTGCACCGTGATGTGCGGGGTCTTCTGCGTGTCAAAGCCGTTCGCTGTGTAAGTGAGCGTGTAGGCGCCGATGGGGAGGTTCACAAAGGCGTAGGCGCCTGCGCCGTTCGACGTTGTCGTCCGGGTAAACGCTGTTGCATCGCCCACTACCGTCACAGTGGCATTCGGAATCACGCTTCCTGAGGGGTCGGTCACGGTGCCGGTGATGCCACCTAGCGTTTGCTGTGCGACGAGTAGCGAACTGCACAGCGCGAAGACTGCCGCAAGTGCCAGCAGCCTGGGAAGCAGAGAGGGAAACACTCGCATCGAATACCTCAAATTGAAACGGCCTCAAGGAATGGAAATGGCGGCAATGGTTGGCGGGGATGCCAAAACCTATGCCGGATCGAATTGCGTTGGTTCTGAGTCCCGGAAAGAGGGGGGAAGAAAAAACGCTCCACCGATAAAGGAGGTTCCCTTTGATCGGGGTTCTGCGTGTTTCTGGTTTGTGAACAGGATACCGGTAACTAGATAAGGGTTATCTAAAGATTTGGAACGCAGATTTGGAACGCCTGTGGGAAATGGAACGCGACTTCAGGCCGGCAGAAGTGACACATGTGCCTGAACAATGCGCCAGCCTTCGGGCAGCCGCACCCACACCTGGCTCTGTCTCCCGCGGACTGGGCCCTTTGCCGAGGCTCGCTCAAACTCCAGCGTGATGCTGGCGAAATCGCTGCCAAAGCTCACAATATCAAGCCGTTTCACTGCCCGTGCCAGGTTTGCTGCGGGCCGTGCCTTGCGGAACGCCTCGAGTTCCGCGGGACCGTAGAGATTCTCGGTCACTCCAAACCGCATCACCTGTCGCCCGGCCCAGAACATTTCGACCAACTTCTCCACATCGTTGGTTACGAGCGCCTGCTCATACTGCGGGTAAAGTGCCTCGAGTTCCGCAATCACTTTTGGGTCGTTGATCGTCATCAGATGGCGAATAGCTCCCGCGCGGGCAGAATCTGTTTGCTCAACGCCGCGCTGACGGTGTGGACCGGCTCGTTGACCACCTGGCTCAACCGAAGCTTGAGCGCCACGCTGCACAGCAGGTAGGCATGCACATCGCTGAAGCCCCAGCGGCTCATCAGCAGATCAACCATGCGGTTTGTGGCTGCGCGCGCGGTGTCGGCGAGGTCGGTGCCAGTCTCCACCACGATCCACGCGTCGCCGCTCGAGTCCGGAGCAATGGAGTTGCCCGCTTCTACGATTGGCCCGGCGAGTGGTTGCCTCTTGTGCAGTGCGAAACCGAGCGTCACGTCCAGTGGGCATTCGATGCCGTTGATGCACACTTCGCCGTCGCCCTGTGCCGCATGCCCGTCGCCGCAGCTGAACAGCGCGCCCTGGTTGTATACCGGCAGGTAAAGCGTCGATCCCGCGCAAAGTTCGCGGACGTCCAGGTTGCCGCCGAACGGACCTGGCGGCCGAGTGCGAAACGAGCCGTCATCTGCACGTGCCACGCCCATCACACCCAGAAACGGGCGCACCGGCACCACCGCAGGCGTCAGTGAACGGGTCGACTCGCCCTCGAGCAGCCAGTGAAACAGATACGGCTCGCGGAATCGCTCTTTCAAAAAGCCCAGGCCTTCCACGACGCTTGTCCATCCCCAGCCGCTGTGCCGTGTTGCCAGCACGTCTACCTGAAGCACGTCGCCGGGCTCGGCGCCCTTCACCCAGATGGGGCCACTTAGTGCATGAATCTTCGTCCGGTCAATCTGCAGGTACTCCGCCGTTGACATGCCGGGGGTCACCTGCCCGCCGCTGGCGTCCACGCACTCGATCTGCACTTCGTCGCCCGGCCCAATGTGCAGCCGCGGCTTAAGCGTGCGATCCCATAACGAGTGTGTCGGCTCTGCTGAGAGTTCGTGCTCCCTCATACTTCTTTCACCCTCACTGTCATTTGCAACTCCACCAGCGCATTGCGCGGCAGCGCACTTACGCCCACCGCGGCTCGCACATGCCGTCCGGCTTCACCGAACACCTGCACGAGCAAGTCTGACGCGCCGTTGATCACTGCCGGCGAATCGGCAAAGCCTGCCATCGCGTTCACATAGCCGTTCACCGTCAGTACCTCGGCGACGGCGTCCAGCGAGCCCAATTCGCGCTGCAGCACCGCTAGCTGCGTGAGCGCGCATGTCTTTGCCGCTGCGTAGCCGTCTTCGATGGCGCGGTCTTTGCCAACTGTTCCGGCAATCACGCCTTCCACATTGGTCGAAATCGCGCCCGCCAGATACACAATCGATCCTGCTCGCTTGGCCGAAACATAATTGCCGCCCGGTGCGGGCAGTTGCGGCAACTGGAGGCCAAGCGCGGCCAGATTTTTCTCAGGGGAAAGTTGCACAGTCATTTCCCTTCGACTCTAGCACGAGGCTGCACGAATCCTTATTGGATTTCAACGTGGCCACGGGTAGTATGTGCGCATGCCGGTGGCCGCCGTGAGTGGCGGTCAGCGGTACATTCCCTCCGAGGTCGCCTTCTTGATTCTTCGTACTTCCAAGCTGCTGCTGGTTGCTGGCATAGCGTTGTTCTACGCCCTCGTCGTCTTCAATAATCTCACCGACTTCGACTCGAACTACCAGTTCGTCAGACACGTGCTCTCCATGGATTCCACTTTTCCCGGCAACCATGGCATGTGGCGCGCCCTGCCTTCGCCCACGTTGGAACTGGGCTTCTATCTCTCCATCATCACGTGGGAGTGCGTGACCACGGTCCTACTTTGGTGGGGCGTCGTCGATCTCTTGCGAGCGCTCCGGGATCCGGCGGTGAGGTTTCACGCTGCCAAGCGCACGGCCATCGTGGCCCTTACGCTTTCCATGCTCATGTGGCTCGTCGCGTTTCTCTCTGTCGGCGCGGAGTGGTTCCTGATGTGGCAGTCGCACACATGGAACGGGCAGGAGGCAGCTTTCCGCATGTTTACCGTGGTCGGCATCGTGCTTCTGTTGCTAGTGCAGCCTGAAACCGAAGTGCAGCCTTAATCTGCTTCAAGTGCCGTCCGTTTGCGCCGCACCAGATACCATGCAATGCCGGCGGCGATGTAGCCCAGGTAGATATAGGGGATGCGTGCGTGCACTGCGTCAGAGACCGAACGCAGGTCGAAGACCGCGACGAGAATGAGCACCAGCACAGTGAAGATGGAGACTGCGGCGACGACGTGGGAATGCTGCCCCATGGCTCGTCGCGCAAACGGAAGCGCCAGCGCGACGAGCGCATACGCAGTCAGGAATCCGAACACGGAGAGCGACCCAAGCAGGTCGTACATGTCCGATCCGGTGAACGCGCGTGATGTCATCATCAGTGTCGCTACCAGCATCAGCACAATGGACAGCACAACCCCAGCAACTGGCGTGCCGTGTTTTTTGCTGGTACGCGCAAACAGGGACGGCAGCAGTCCGCCGTGCGCCATGCGCATCAATACGCGTGCAGCTGCCGTGGTGCAGGCGAGCACGCAGGCAAACATGCTGATCCATGCGCCGAAATCAATCGCCACACCCAGAGGCGCAACGTGCGCTCTCTCCGCCAGTAGGTGCAATGGGCTCGTCGACTCGCTGAGCTTGCCCGTTTCGCCACGAAAGCCCAGCACTTCGGCGTAAGAGCACAGCATGAAGAACACGCCTGCGAGCACCGCGCATTGCAGCACCGCGCGCGGAATCGTGTGCAGGGGATTGCGCGCTTCCGCTCCAAGCGTCGTTGCGCTTTCAAAGCCCACGAAGCTGAACATGGCCAGGACCAAGGCCGGTCCGAGCGCAGCAAATGACACGCCCTTCATGTGCATCTGATCGAGGTCAATATGCATGCCAAAGTGCACGGGCATCACCACTAGAACAGCCATGATCAGACTCAGCGAGCCCACTTCGATCCACAGCATTAACTCCGCCGAGAGCTTTACATCGCGGTAAGCAACGAAGCCTGCGACGGCACAAACGACGCTCAGGACCAGAGGAGCAGGCGGGGTCCAGTGCAGAAACTCGAGCGCCAACAGATTGCTGTAGTAGAGAGCGCCGCCAGCAACAGACGCTCCAGTGGCGAGATAGGCCAGCAGAAGCGCCCATGCGGCAACAACGCCAAAGAAGGGTGGCAGAGTATGCGCCGTGTAGCTGTAAAGCGACCCGGGAGAAGCGGAAAGCCGCGCAAAGCGGCTCACGCAAAAGCCCACAAGCAGGATTGTCGCAGTAGCCAGCAGGTACACAAACCACGTGGCATTGCCTGCCAGCGCGAATACGAGAGGGATGGTCAGCGACGGCGAGGTTGAAGGCGCCATTGCTGAAACCGACTGTGCCAGCGTTTCTACTGGACCAAGTACACCGGCATGCAGGCCGTAGTTCTCTGTTGCACTGGTTTCGAGAGACACTTCGCCCGCTGCGTTCATCAAGTCCGCCACAGTCCCACCTTCGGAAGTTAGATTGTTGCCGGTAGCTTTAGTCTTGCCCGACGGTAACCTTGCCGTCAAGAAGCTCTCGCGTACACTGAGCCTGATGCGTGTTTCCGCCATCGTTCTGGCCGCTGGTGCAAGCCGCCGCCTCGGCCAGCCAAAACAGATCATCGGCTTTGCTGGCGAAGCCCTGCTCGAACGCGCTCTGCGTCTTGCCAGGGAAGCTGGTGCTGGGCCGGTCTTTGCCGTGCTCGGAGCTAATTTCGCCCGCATCTGCGCGACCGTTTCGTTTAACGATGCCATTCCCGTTTTCAACGAGCGCTGGGAGCAGGGGATGTCAAGTTCGATCCAGGCTGGCTTGCGTGAACTCGACGTGCGCGCGCCTGAGTCCGAGGCCGCACTTATCCTGGCGTGCGATCAGCCGCGTCTCACCGCGGAGCATCTGCGGGCGCTGATGGAGTCTTTCACTCGCCAAGGAACTCCTTCGATTACGGCATCGGCCTACGCGGAAACGTTGGGCATCCCGGCGGTCTTTCCGCGCATGGCTTTTCCGGATTTGCATGCACTGGTCGGCGACAGGGGAGCACGCAGCCTGCTAAAGCAACCTCCGTGTCCAATCGTCTCTGTGCCCTTTGCGGGGGGCGAAGTCGATATCGACACTCCCGAGGACCTCGACAATCTCAACTGACGCTTATCGTTCGACCGTGGCTTCAATGTAGCCGTGCGGCTCGTCAATCGGCACAAAGATGTGGTTGGGGTGTTCAGACCAAATGGGCTCAGGTCAGCAAGCAGGTGATGCAGGTTGGGCATCGTCAGCGTGATCGATCCAACCTCGGGCGCTGCTTCAAGGGCCGCTTTGCCCATGTCAGAGAGTGTGTGCTGCACGCTCTTGTTGTCGTGCACTGCGAATACCTTTTCCAGATCGGCTAGAACTCGCGTCCGTACGTCCGCGAAGTTTGCAGGAGCCGCAAAGTAGGTCCACGTGGCGGTTGCACTGGTGCCGAAGATGCGGTCCGTCGCGGGCTTCAGCGTGGTCAGCTTGTCTTTGATGTAGCCCGTAAACGCCGTTCGGCCTCACGCGTGCTCGCCAGACGGCGGTTCAGGATGTCCAGCATCTCGTCGGGGGTCTTGCCCGTGGCGCACACGATATAGGTGAACCCAACGCGCTGTTCGTAGACAGCGCATTGCCCTCGGCGAGTTCTGCGAGCACGCGCGCCTGTGCCTCGCTGATGGACGATTGCTCCTGCCGCGATCACACTGCAGATTGTGCTGAAGCCTGTATCGCCTTGCGCTCGCCAATACGCGGATGGCGCGCAAATGCCTCCAGCCAGTCGGCCTCTTCCATAGTTGCCCACACGCGATCGGCCTTTGTGCTCAGTTCCAATATGTCATGAATGGGGCGCAGGCGCTGCTAAGTCAGTACGCGTGTTGAACGAAACGCCTGTGCCATACTGTTCTTGATCAATCGCTCTTTGCGTTTTGGGGAAGCTTGAGCTCTGTGATGTCCAGCGCACCAAATCCCGAGTTTCTGCGCCGCGCCATCGCTCTGGCGACGGAGAATGTTGAGTCTGGCAAGGGCGGTCCGTTTGCCGCGGTTATCGTGCGTGACGGCAACATCGTCGGCGAAGGCGCCAACAGCGTCACGTCCACGAACGATCCAACGGCTCATGGTGAGGTCAATGCGATTCGCGCTGCCTGTAAGGCGCTCGGCACCTTTACGCTCTCTGGTTGCCAGCTCTATACCAGCTGCGAGCCTTGCCCCATGTGTCTGGCTGCCTCTTACTGGGCACGGCTCGACGCAATCTACTACGGCTGCAGCGCTGACGATGCCTCGCGCGCCGGATTTGACGACGCGTTTCTTTATGAAGAGTTCCGCAGGCAGCAGCCCGCTCGCTCGCTGCCAGCCACGCAGTTGTTAGGCGAGGAAGCCTGGGCCAGCTTTGCCGCGTGGGTTGCATCGCCGAATAAGATCAAATACTAAGTCCCTCACGCAGATTCCCCGGCGCATTCGAGTACCTTCCTTCACATCAGGAGCGTCCGTGAGCGTTTTCGATCCCTCACTGTCGAACCAGGACCTGCGCCCCACCACGCCCACGCAGCGCACCTGGACTATGTACAGCTACATTGCGCTCTGGTTCTCCATGTCGATGGAGATCACGACCTATCAGCTTGCCTCTTCGCTCATCGCCAACGGCATGGACTGAAAGCAGGCGCTCGCTACCGTTCTGCTCGGCAACATGATCGTGCTCGTGCCCATGTTGCTGAATGCACACGCCGGTACAAAGTACGGCATTCCGTTTCCCGTTTTCATTCGTGCGTCCTTCGGTGTACGCGGCGCCAACCTGCCTGCGCTTCTGCGTGCCGTGGTGGCCTGCGGCTGCTTCGGCATTGTGGACGCGAAACTGCTCCATGCATGAGCGCAGCGCAGAGAGACTGCAACAGCCACATGTGATCACGGTTACAGTTGCGAGTTTTCGAATCGAAAGCCGCACAAGCTCGAGTGCTACGTTCTCTCAAGTCGCTCGCGCGGCGTGGCTCAGTGACCTGCAGCACGGCTGGGCAAAAGACCGCCGTCATGCCCCGTGAGACAATCGCTGCAAGACCAGGCCTGGGTGCATCTATACTGCCTGCCATGGGATCTGTTCGTTTTGTTGCGCTTCAGGCAATTCTCCTTCTGGCAGCGATGTACAGCGCGGCGCAAACCGGCACGCCTTGGAAGATGCAGGACTCCGGGACCACGGCCGGCCTGCGCGGCATTGACTCAGTCGACGGTGCCGTTGCATGGGCCAGCGGCACCGGCGGCACCGTCTTGCGCACTACCGACGGCGGCCGGCACTGGCTGCGCTGCGCGACGCCGGACGCCGACAAGGATGGCACGAACCTCGATTTTCGCGGCGTGCAGGCCTGGGACGCTGAGACCGCCGTCGTCATGGCGAGCGGTCCCGGAGAGAAAAGCCGCCTCTACAAAACCACGAACGGCTGCAAGACGTGGGGTTTGTTGCTGAAGAATTCGGATGCGCCGAATGGCTTTTTCGACAGCTTCTGGTTCAATGGGCCGCGTGGCATCCTCTTAGGCGATCCGGTGCAGGGAAAGATGGCCGTCTTTCTGACCGATAACAAAGGCAAGACATGGAAGCGTGACCAACACGCCGGGCTTGCGATTCGTGGAGACTCCCAATCGGCGTTTGCAGCGAGCAATAGCTGCATCCCTATTGGAAATGCGCTTTTTGCGCGGGCCTTTGCAACCGGGGGCAAGGGCGGCGCTGTGTTTTTCAGCCGTCCATTCACCGCTGAAGAGGATCAGCACGGCATCGTTACTCGCATGGTGCGAAAGGAGCCTCCCTGGAAAACCAGCCGAATTCCGATTCAATCCGGCACAGAGAGTTCGGGCGCATTTTCGGTTGCGTATCGATACCCGGTTACAACCGGGATTTGTGCGAATTGCGGCTTCAACGAAAACTCGCTCTTTATTGCGGTGGGCGGGGACTACACCAAGCCCAACGAATCGTCTGCCACTGCGGCCTGGTCCTCTGACGGCGGATGGACATGGACGGCAGCAACGCGGCCGCCGCACGGGTACAGGTCCGCGGTGGGATGGTCGGATTCTCTGAAGGCCTGGATCACCGCAGGAACCAACGGCTCTGACATCAGCCGCGACGACGGCCGTACCTGGCAACCGTTGGACGATGGCGACTGGAACGCCCTTTCTCTTCCATTTGTGGTGGGGCCGCATGGGCGCATTGCTCGGTTGGAGTCGGTATCAGCGCAGCGCTAATGGGGCGGTATGCACTTGCAATGGATTGCAGTTCGGCGCGATAGAATACGGTTCAACGAATGAGCGCACCCCTTCCAGCGGCTGCAGGCCCGGCTTCTCGCCCTCAGCGGGACACGGAACCGCGAGCGCCCCTGGTCGAAGTACATCAGCTTGAAAAGACCTATGTTACCGCCCGTGGACCGCTTACTTTATTCAAAAATCTCGACTTACGGGTCTTCCCGGGTGAACTGGTGGCCATTGTCGGCCAGTCCGGAGCGGGAAAAAGTACTCTTTTGCACATCCTGGGTGCTCTTGATGCCCCAACGGCAGGGACGGTACACTGCGCGTCAACCAATGTGGCCAGTCTCACTGCCCGCGAGGGCGCACGCTTTCGCAACAGCCAGATCGGCTACGTGTGGCAGTTTCACTATCTGTTGCCGGAGTTCACGGCACTGGAAAATGTAGCCATGCCACTGCTGGCACGCGGACAGTCCCGCCGCGAAGCGCTCCCAGCAGCATCCAAGTGGTTGAAAGAGGTGGGTTTGGACGATCGGAGCGACCATCGGCCTGGCGAGCTCTCTGGCGGCGAGCAGCAGCGCATTGCGCTGGCGCGCGCACTGGTGGGCAACCCTGCGCTTCTGCTCGCTGACGAACCCACCGGCGACCTGGATGAAGCCACCTCGGGCCGCGTCTTCGACCTGCTCGAGCGCTTACATGTTTCTCATGGGCTTACCACTATACTGGTGACCCACAACATGGATCTGGCCGCGCGATGTACGCGGACTCTGCGCCTGGAGAGCGGGCGCCTGGCCACTTTGGGGTAAACTCCCCAAACAGAACTCTTTTCCCGTCCGGTCAAAACACACCGTGCATCGTCCGGCCGGTTTCAGAGTCAGATAAAAGTATAGGGCTCTTGCGGAGGAATCTCTCCGCCCGGGTCAATGAAGTGAAGGGTGGAAGTCGCCAGCGCTTCAACCGCGCTGCTGACGCCCGGATCGTTTGAGGTCCGCAACCATCCACAAAGGCTGTTCGGGGCGAGTCAGGGTTTTTCCAACAGGGCCTCCGGCGGCGCAGTCAAAAGAAAGGCGCGAGCGGGTTGGGCTGAGGCCGGGAGCACCGGACAGCCACTCCTTCCGAGAGCCTGCTGTAAGGGAGAACACAATGTTCGAACGCTATACGGAGAAGGCACGGCGCGTGATCTTCTTCGCGCGATACGAGGCCAGCCAGTTTGGTTCGCCCTATATCGAAACCGAGCACCTATTGCTCGGCCTGCTGCGCGAGGACAAGGCGTTAACCAACCGTTTTTTGCGCTCGCATGCTTCGGTGGAGTCCATCCGCAAACAGATCGAGGCGCACACCACCATTCGCGAGAAGGTTTCCACTTCGGTCGACCTGCCGCTATCCAATGAGTGCAAGCGCGTCCTGGCCTACGCAGCCGAGGAAGCCGAGCGGTTGGGCCACAAACACATCGGGACCGAGCACCTGCTGCTGGGTCTGCTGCGCGAAGAGAAGTGCTTCGCGTCGGAGATCCTGCAGGAACGCGGCCTCAAGCTCGCGCAGATCCGCGAGGAACTGGCACGCGTCACGCAGGAGAAGGCTCCGCAGCAGCAACGCCAGCGCGAGTCGAGCCTGTTGGCCGAGTTCTCGCGTGACCTGACGCAAGCAGCCATGGACGGCCAACTTGATCCGCTCGTGGGCCGCGACGGCGAGCTCGAGCGCGTTGTGCAGATCCTCTGCCGCCGCACCAAGAACAACCC
>DCFV01000175.1:25271-25869 GCA_002314435.1 Acidobacteriaceae bacterium UBA1795
GCACCAAGAACAACCCGGTGCTCATTGGCGAGCCCGGCGTAGGCAAGACGGCTATCGTCGAAGGGCTTGCGCAGCGCATCGCAGACGGCGAAGTGCCCAGTTTCCTCGCCGACAAGCGAGTGCTGGCGCTGGACCTCTCGCTCATCGTCGCAGGCACCAAGTACCGCGGTCAGTTCGAAGAGCGTTTGAAGACCATCATGAAGGAACTGATGGAGAATCAGAACTCCATCATCTTTATTGATGAGCTGCACACGCTCGTGGGCGCCGGCTCCGCTGAGGGTTCGCTCGACGCGGCCAATATCCTCAAGCCAGCCCTCTCGCGCGGCGAAATCCAGTGCATCGGCGCTACCACCCCCGCCGAGTATCGCAAGTCCATTGAGAAGGATCGCTCCCTCGAGCGGCGCTTCCAGGCTGTCAAGGTGCCGCCGCCCAACGAGGCTGATGCGATCAAGATCATCATGGGCATCAAAGACCGCTATGAGAAGTTCCACGCGGTCAGCTACACCGATGCGGCCATTGAATTCGCCGTGTCGCATTCCAACCGCTACATCCCCGACCGCTTCCTGCCCGATAAGGCCATTGACCTCATCGACGAGGC
>DCFV01000176.1 GCA_002314435.1 Acidobacteriaceae bacterium UBA1795
ACCGATCAGGCAGGCGTGAAGGGCGCAGGCTACTCGATGGGCGTTGCCGCGGGCGACTACGACAACGACGGGTTCGTGGATCTTTACATCGCCGGAGTGAACCGCAACCAGTTGCTGCACAACAATGGCGACGGTACGTTTACCGACGTCACTGACAAGGCAGGCGTAGCAGGCACGGCGTCAGGCCACGGCAAACCGTGGGCTGTGGCGGCCGGATGGTTTGACTACAACAACGATGGGAAGCTCGACCTGCTGGTAATCAACTATCTCGACTATGACATCGCTACGGCGAAGTTGTGCTCACTCGAAGGAGTTCGCACGTATTGCGCACCGGGGAACTTCAAGGGCACGACAAACATTCTCTACCGCAACAACGGCGATGGCACGTTTACCGATGTGTCCCAGGCGTCACATATTGCCCAGTACTTGGGTAAGGGCATGGGCCTTGCGTTTGCAGACTACGACAACGACGGGTTCACCGATGTGTTCGTATCGAACGACACGTTTCCGAATTTCCTACTGCACAACAATGGCAACGGAACGTTCAAGGATGTAGCGCTCGAGGCGGGTATCGCCTACACGTCGAACGGTTCACTGGTAGCTGGCATGGGAGCAGAGTTTCGCGATCTGAACAACGACGGGCTGCCGGACATCTTTCACACGGCCATGTTTGGCAATACGTTTCCGCTCTATCGGAACATGGGCAGGCAATTCGATGACGTGACGGAGACCTCGGGCATGACGGCCTTCAGCCATCGCATGACCGCCTGGAGCACGGGCGCATTCGATTTTGACAATGACGGCTGGAAGGACCTGTTTGTCGACTGCGGCGCAATTCTGGACAACGAGCTTGAAGTACTGCACCGGCCCACGCTGCAACCAAACGGCCTTGTGCATAATAACGGTGACTTCACATTTACCGACCTGAGCGCTAAGGCAGGCGAAGCTTTCCTGGAGCCGCGGGCGCATCGTGGTGCGGCATTCGGCGACCTGGACAACGACGGGCGAATCGACATTGTTGTGAGCACGCTCAACGACAAGCCTCAGATGCTCATGAACCGCACGGTAAATGGCGGTCACTGGATTCTGCTCAAACTCGTAGGCACGCGCGACAATCGCGATGGGCTAGGCACGAAGGTGAAGCTTGTGACCGCGGAGAGCGCGCAGTACAACGAGGCGACGACCGCAGTGGGCTTCAATTCATCGAGTGACAAGCGTGTGCATTTTGGGCTGGGCAAGGCCACTGTGATCGACAGGATTGAACTGGCGTGGCCTACGGGCGTGAAGCAGGTGCTGACGAACGTGAAAGTGGATCAGGTGCTTACGATTGTGGAGCCCGCCAAATAGCTACTTGGCGGGCTCGTCCACCTTGAGAATCTGATCGACGGAGGGATGATCGATTCGCTGAACGATGCCGCTCGGCCAGCGGATCTCGACTAAAACAATTTTTGTTTCTGCGCCAAGGCCGAAGTGAGCACGGCGATCGCTTGACGACATGAAGCCAACGCTGGTGGTCACATGGTTATAGAGTGAGCGACCAGAGGCCGTTGTAACGCGGATCCGCGCTCCGATGCCGTTGCGGTTGCTCTTGTGACCGCGCAGGTCAAACATGATCCAGTGATTCTTGACCAGTGCATTGTTGATGAGAATGCGCGGCCGTTCGCCGAGCGAAGTCACAACAAGATCGAGGAAGCCGTCGTTATTCAAATCCACGAAGGTGGAACCGCGCTGGTAGCCGAGGAAGTTGAAATCAGAGCCCATCTGCGCCGTGACGTCGGCCAGGGTCTTGCCGTCGAGGTTCTGGAACATGGTGTCGTGTTGCTTTGAACTCGTGGTCAGATCGTCGACATCGCCGTTCGCGGAGTAGATGTCCTTCCAGCCGTCGTTGTTGTAGTCAATGAATCCGATGCTCCAACCGGAGAGGTTGTGGGTGAGCGGGCCGAGCTTGCTGCTCCACGTCAGATCGGTGAACGACTTGCCTCCGTCGTTGCGCAGCAAGCCGAAAACCTGCCCGGAGAGATCGTTGTAGAGCACGTCGACGCGACCGTCGTTGTCGAAGTCCTTTGCGTCGCAGCCCATACCGGAGACGCTGTCGCCCTGCGCGTTGTAGGCCACGCCGAATTCAAGGCCGGTTTCCTTGAACGTGCCGTCGCCTTGGTTGATGAACAGAAAATTGGGCTCGGTGTCATTAGCGACAAAGATGTCCATGCGGCCGTTGCCGGCGAAGTCGGCGATGGCGATGCCCATACCTTTGCCAAGCGCTTTGCCGATGCCGGAGGAATCGGTCACATCCTGAAAACGACCGCCGCCCAAATTGCGGTAGAGCCGCGATGCCACGCTCTTGTAGACGGTGGGGCTGCAGTACTCCTCACGTTTGTCGTCCATGCGGCACTGGATATCCGACTGCGGAGTCCAAGTGGTGTAGTTGGTCACGATCAGGTCGAGCAGGCCGTCGTTGTCGTAGTCGAACCATGCGGCGCCCACACTCAGCATGTTGGCCGGCTTGACGTCGAGGCCGGAGCCCGCAGTGACGTCAGTGAAGGTGCCGTCGCCATTGTTGTGATAGAGGGCATTGCGGCTGGCATTACAGATAAACAGGTCGTCGAATCCGTCGTTATCGTAGTCGGCGGCCGCCACGCCAAAGCAGAAACCGAGTGCGGCTCCGGTAAGTCCGGCTTTTAGCGTTACATCCTCGAATGTGCCATCGCCGCGATTGCGCAGTAGGCAGTTGTAGTAGGCGGGAGAGGTCTTCGCGAGTTCGGGGAGCTCAGATCCGTTCGTGAAGAAAAGATCCATGCGGCCGTCGTTGTCGTAGTCGAAGGCGGCAATACCTCCGCACATCGGTTGCGGAAAGTACTTGCGGCCGGTGAAGTTGTTGTTTGTGCGGTACTCAAATTTGGACCGGGACGCAATGTCGGTGAACCAGCCGGAAGAGCTGGCGGATGTAGGCATGCTTGCCGGCTGGACCGGACCTGCGTCCATCGCGGCCAGCAGGCCGCTTGGAAGACCGGCGGCGTGCAGGAGACGGAACGGCAGGGCAGCGGCAAAGGCAGCGAGTAGGGAGCGGCGGGTGGGCAAAGGCATGGCAAATCCCGAATAAGGCTGGGAACAGAATACCGCCTGTGTTCGGCCATCCCTGAATCTGGGGCCACTGTATCTGGATTCAGAACCAGGATGCAAGTGGTTGAAGCACTGTTTCTTAGGGGCAGGATTACCAGGGGGTAGGGTACCTGCAGGAAGTCAGCCTTTGGAAGATGTCAAGGCGAAGCAGCGGAGGTGCTTGGACGAGGTTGGAAGATAGGCAAAAAACGTATTGACAGAAAAATAACGAATGCAGTAGTCTCCGACCCGGATTTCGAATCCATTCTGGAAGCGTTGATAACGTTTCCAATCGAAATGTCTGATTGTTACGCGGTCGAGTGGATCTTTCTGATTTTGAAAGATATCTCCTCAACGCCGGACCGAAGGAATACTTGATACCAATGATGGTCCGGATGTGAATAGCCACGTGCAGTGAAGCCAATAGGCGGGTTCCACAGTGTCCCGCCAGGGCGAGAACGACATTGCAGGCTGCAGTATGCGTGCTGCGCGCCCCTCTCTAGCGCAGGACTCACGAACATTGTCCCGGTAAATATGCGACTGCTGCAGGCTGGCGGATGCGAATCGGCGCTCCCAGAGACGCCGGGTGCGAGGCATAGCTGTGCAGCAGGGAAACACCCTCATGCCGGGATGAAATGTCAACACATTTAACAGGAGATGCTATGACAAGCAAGGGAAAAACAGTGACGCAGTCCTTGCTGTTCGCTTTGCTGGTGATTTGTCTTTTGGCCACAGGGGTAAGAAGTTTCGGCCAGGATACGAACGCCTCACTAAGCGGGACGGTAACGGACCAGAGCAATGCTGCCATTCCAGGGGCCAAGCTGACACTAACCAACACAGCTACCGCGTTTCAGTCCAATTTTGTTTCGAACGAGACCGGTGGCTTTTCATTCCGCAACCTGACGCCGGGCAAGTACACGCTTGCGACAACGGCGGCAGGCTTCAAGGCGCACACGCAGCAGGGTATTGAGCTGGCAGTGAACCAGTCTGCACGCCTCGATGTACACCTTGAAATCGGTAAGGCAGATGAAACGGTCACCGTAATCGGCGACGCCTCACTGATCAACTATGAGAACCAGACGCTCGAAGGCGGCGTTGCTCCTGAGACGCTGCAGAACTTTCCATTGACCGTGTCCGGTGCCCCGCGTTCGTCGGTGGCAGTGGCCATCATGATGCCCGGCGTGACGACTGGCGGCGGCGGCAACGCGTTCAATGCGCGCATCAACGGCGGCCTGGTCACAGGCGACGAAGCCGTGGTGGATGGCGCGACGGCGATTGAAGGCTACATGAACCAGAGCGGCATGGTGAGTCTGCAGACCGACTTCGGCATGTCGCCCGACATCACGAGCGAAGTGCGAGTGCTGACGGCGAACTACGATGCGCAGTTTGGCGACACGACCTCCGGTCAGCTGATCATTTCCACCAAGAGCGGTACCGATAAGTTCCACGGTGCGGCGTATGAGTACAACCGCAACGACTACTTCAACGCATTCCAGTACGGCGTCAGCCCCGGTACCAAGAAGCCCGCAGACAAGGAAAACGACTACGGCTTCAACGTCGGCGGTCCGATTCTGCTGCCCAAGATGCACGGGCCGAGTTCCTGGGCGAAGGGCTACTTCTACTTCAACTGGGAAGGCTTCAAGGACCACGGCAGCGCCAACTCGGCGACGCTTTCAATTGCGTCTAAGAAGAATCAGGCGGGCGACTTCAGTGCCGACGCAGCCCAACTGTATTACCCCAACGATCCAGCCAAGTATGGCGCGGATGCTGGCCAGCCGATTGCGTACGGCGGGGCAAAGAACCAGATCAACCCGGCTTACCAGGATCCGATTGCCAAGGCGTTTATGGCGGAATTGCCGACGCCGACGAACGACGCTGAGTCGAACAACTACTTTGTTCCCAAGTCTGGCCAGGGTTCGCTGACCAACAGCGAGAATGTGTACTTCTGGCGTGTAGATTTCAACCTTGGTGACAAGGACCACGTCTACTACACCTACTGGTGGCAGTTTGCCGGTGTAAACACGCAAAGCGATCTGCCAGTAGCCTTGTCAACTGCAAGTCCTGCCAATCCTGAGAATGCACCCATTCAGCGTTTGAACTGGGAACATACATTCTCGAACGTAATGACTAACCACCTGACGCTGGGCTACCTGAACCGCAACGAAGGCTACTATGCCCTGAACGGACATGCGAGCCTGCCGACGGTACCGGGTGTGGCCAATACGGCTTTCCTGCCGCAGATGAACATCGACGGTGCCAGCACACTCGGCAACAGCACAGTGCCGGATGCCGCCCTGGACAAGACTACGCGCGGCACCTATGCACTGAACGAAGTCATCACGCGGGTGGAGGGCAAGCACACACTCAAGGCAGGCTTCGCCTGGCGCAGTGCGGGCACAGCCATTCACTTGGGCGGCAACCAGGGCGGAACTTTTTCATTCGCTGCTGACACCACGGGCAATGCCGCATGTGCAGCTGCGTCATGCCCGGGCAACTCAATGGCCAGCTTCTACCTGGGCGCTGTAGGGAGCGCGAGCGTCAATTACTACAACGTCCTCGCCGAGTATCCGCGGCAGTATGCCTATGCTGCTCACTTTGGTGACTCCTGGCGCGTTAGCCCCAAGTTCACCGCCAACTACAGCATGCGCTGGGATTACATTGCGCCGTTCAAAGAGAAGTACGACAACCTCTCGTTCTTCGATCCGATTGGCTTGAATCCCGGAGCAGTGACCACTTCTGGTGTCCAACTCCCTGGTCGCCTGGCGTTTGCCGGCAACAAATGGGGTGAAGCCAGCTACGGCAAAGACTTCCCTGAGAATCCCTTCAAGAGCGGCTTTGCCCCGCGTGTAGGCTTTGCCTATTCGCTCAACGACAAGACAGTCATCCGTGCCGGTTATGGCATCTATTTCGGCCAGGCCTTTTATCCTGGTTGGGGTGGCGGCATGAGTCTGGACGGATTCAACAAGGCTCTGAATCTGAATGAGTCTCAGAGTGGTGCCTTCAAAGTGCCGGCGATCTATTTGAGCTCCGGCATCAGCGCGTCCCAGGTGGGCGAGACCCAGCACATCGCCTCGGACTTCGACAACGGGACCCAACCGTCGATTTACCGTCCGCTGGACGGCAATCGCCGGCCTTACTCCTCGCAGTGGAACTTGACGGTCGAGCGTCAGCTGCCTCACAACTTCTTCACCGCAATCTCGTACGTCGGGACGAAGGGCACGCACCTTCCCTCGGCGATGAGCCCGCTCAACGTGTTGAATCCCTACAACCCCACGATCTCTGGCATCGGCCCGGATCTGGCGGTAAGCATCACCGACGCCAACGGCCCGGCAACCTTCCTGGCGCACGGGGTAAGCGTTCCGTACGTGGGATGGGCATCGCAAATGACCAGCTGCAAGCCGACCATTGCGCAGGCGCTACTTCCGTATCCGATGTTCTGTGGCGTGTTGCAGGGGCAGAATGAACAGCATGCAACCTCCATGTACAATTCGTTCCAGGCTCGCGTGGAACGTCACTCCACCAATGGTCTGTACTTCCTCGGATCGCTGACAGTTCAGAAGCTCTACACCGATGCATCCGATACCACGCAGGCCACCAACACCACCGGCGCAGGCAACCAGGGAAACAACGGCCAGATCTCGCCGTTCAATCTCTTCCCGCGTGCATGGCAAATTGCTCCGGACAACGTTCCGATCACCGGGCAGGTCGCGGTCGTTTACGAACTGCCTATGGGAAAGGGCAAGCCGTACCTGAACTCCGGTGGCATATCGAATGCCATCATCGGCGGCTGGCAGGTTAGCCCGCTGTATCGCTACGAGTATGGTTCGCCATTCTCGTTCTGGTCCTCATCGTGCCCAACGTCCAGCCTTGTTCCGCAGTTCCGCGAGGGTTGCATTCCGGGTCTCAAGCCTGGGGTGCCGGCCCAGCCCCATGGGCGCAATGGGTTCAACCCTGCCAAGGGCGGTACTTATTTCAACCAAAACGCGTTTGAAACTGACTTCTCCACGTTTGGTTACACCGGCAAGGGCAACGCCGTCACGACTATCTATGGTCCGAACTTCAAGGACCTGGACATGTCGCTCGCCAAGAACACGAAGATCACCGAGCGGGTGAACTTCAAGTTTGAGGCTAACTTCTTCAACGCGTTCAACAACCACTACCTGATCAATTCGCAGGGTGGTAACTATGGTGGCCCGTCTGTCTCTTTCGTGACCGACGTGAACACCTCCAGCACCACTAACCCCTTCGGAAGCTGGACCAAGAACACCAGTTCGCCGAGAACGATTCAGTTCTCGGGTCGGATTGAGTTCTAACAAGCTGAAGGACGAACGAATGGAAAATAGCGCCATCTGGCTCTGCTGCACTCGGGCCAGATGGCGCTTTTCCTCGCTAATTTGTTGTTCGGAAAAGATGCGTGGCGCAGCGAGCGCGCATCGTCTACTTGGCGACAGTTGGGGTGGAATGCGGATGAAGACGGAGATAGATGTCGACCTCCGCACGCGCATCCTGCGCTTTTCCGAGTTTGTGATAGATGCGTGCCAGTGCCATGTGCGGCTCTGCGTAGGCAGCGTCCAGCGCGGCAGCTTGGCGAAGCTCGGTGACGGCTTCTTCGTTGCGACCGAGGTCCTCGAGCACGGTGCCGAGTTGGAAGTGCGCCTGTGCGAACTGTGGATCGAGTTGTAGAGCCTGATGCAGGTTGGCTTCGGCTTCCTGCGGCTTATTCAGGAACTGCTGAGTAATCGCAAGATTCAGATAGGGCCACGGAGATGGATGCGGAGTGTTGCGCTCCAGTTCGATGGCCTTGTTGTAGTTGGTCACCGCCAGCGTGTTCTGGTTTTGATAGTAGTAGCAGAGCCCAAGGTTGTCGTAGGCACGCGCCATCGTGGAATCGAGTTCGATGGCGTGTTGAAAATGGCGGATTGCCCCGTTGTACTCGTGCTTGTCGTAGTCGAGGCGGCCCAGCCAGAAAGGATAGACGGCGTTGTTCGGATTGTGTGCTGCAAGCGCCTCCAGCAGCGGCCTCGCCCACTCGGAATGATGGATGCGGACATAGGCCATTGCCAACGAAAACTGCAGCCGCGGGTCCAACGGCGCGATGGCTTCGGATTTCTTCCACGCCACGGCCGCATTCAGAAAGTCCTGATTCAAGAAGTACACGGTGCCGGCAAAGGCCAGCAGCCGGGCTGTGCCGGGGCCGTGAGGATCGCGGTCGATTTCGGCCAACAGGATCTTCTCCGCCGTAAGATAATCGTGCGCGTCGAGCGCCTGTTGCAACAGCGCAGTGAGCGCATCGGGCAGGTCGAGCGAACTCGCTGCCGTAACGGGCGGGGCCGGTTCGCCGGGCGTGGCCTGCGCAGGCAGCAACGTCGTACAGAGGATCGGAAGCACTAGCGCGAGCAGTGAGCTGCGAAGCGCGTATGTGCGGCGGAGTTTCATGGAGAACAGTGTAGTGGAGCGAGGCTGGCAGCGGACAGATGTGAAGGATGGATTCGGCTGCGCGCTTCGGCGCGCGTGCGCGGCGGGACTGCTTGTCCTGTTTCTGCCGGGGTACCACTTGGTCGCGCAGGCAGGGCCTGAGGCCTACCGCACGAGCGTGCTCACCATCCAGCAGCAGATCGAGAGTGGCAACCTGGACGCGGCGCGAGCATCGATTGCTGAGGCGCTCAAGCTGTATCCGCGCGACGGTGGGCTGGAGAATCTCCTCGGTGTGGTGGAGGTCCAGCAGGGACACACAGTCGCAGCGCGGCAGGCGTTCTCCGCGGCAGTCCGCCACGATCCGACTTTGCTGGGCGCGTATCTGAATCTGAGCCGCATTGCCATGGAAACGGCTGCGACGGATGCGGCGGTGCGTGCCGAGGCAGAGCGCCTGTGCGAGCACGTGGTGCAATTGGACCCGGCCAACGATGAGGCTCACTATCAGCTCGCAACGCTCCTGGCTTGGCAGAACAACTATCGGCGCTCGCTCGACCAACTGAGCAGGTTGAGCACTAGAGCGCAGGGCGCGATTGGCGCTGTTGCACTGGCATGTCAGGATCACGCTGCGCTGAGCGATACGGCAACCGTGCAAGCGGTCGCAACATTGGCTGCGAACTCAGATCTTACCGAGCAGGATGCATTCGTCTGCATTCCGGCGCTTCGTACAGCAAAGCGTGCCGACCTGATTGCTTCGCTCCTGGAAGCCTCTTCTGCTTATCGGCCGCTATCGGCAAACGGCCTTCACATGCTTGGCCTCGCGCAGGAGGCGGGTGGCAATCTTGCGGAAGCGCGCGCGACACTTGAAAGCGCGTTCGCCGCGGACAGCGCATCAATCGCCACTCTTGTGGATTTGACGCGGGTGGCCAGGGCCGCGGGCGACAACCAAGGTGCACTCGGCTACCTGGCTCATGCGCGCGAACTTGCGCCGAAGGATGCCGCGCTGCCCTACGAGTTCGGCGTGATTTGCCTGCAAATGGGGCTCTATGCGGAAGCGCGCAAGGCCATTGGCGCCGCGCTTAAACTGGAACCAGACAACGCCGTATACAACCTTGGTATGGGACTGGTGGTGTCGTACTCGGAAGACCCGTCGCAGGCGATGCCGTACTTGAAGAGGTATCACGCGCTGCGCCCGCAGGCTGCGGACGGGATTCTGGCGCTTGGCGGCGCTTCATTTCGTGCCAAAGAGTACGATGCGGCCGCAGAGTGGCTGAAGCAGGCGACAACTCACGCGGATACAGCTGCCGAAGCGCATTACTACCTGGGGCGAATTGCACGGCAGGAGGGCCGCCTCGACGAGGCCAAAAGTGAACTGAACGAGTGTTTGCGGCTGCATCCGGACCAGGCAAGCGTCTTGGCAGAGCTTGGGCAGATCGCCGTGAATGAACGTGACTATACGAAGGCTGAGGAGGATCTTCAGCGGGCCGTCGAGTTGGACGGGGAAAACTACGCAGCCAACTTTGGTCTTCTGCAACTCTACGCGCGCACCAATGATCCACGGCGCGAGCAGCAGACGAAGCGCTTTGAGCAGATCAAAGACAAGAAGGACGAGCGCGATCTGCAGATGATGCGCTCGATTGAGATACGTCGCGACGGGGAACCGAGCGGCGGACATGAAGCCGACAACTTTAACCACTGAACGAAACGATGCACGCGGTACATGGAGATGGATGATGAGAGTGAAGACGAATGGCAGTATCTGGAAGTGGGCCCTTGGAATGGTGGGCCTTGTGGCGTTGATGCTCTGTCCGCTGGGAACGATCGCAGTTGCACATGCGCAAACCCTGACAGGGCGCTGGGTGGCACAAGGAAGGACGCTTCACAACGGTGAGCAGGAAAAGGCGATCTTCAATCTTAAGCAGGATGGAAGCAAGTTGACCGGAACGATACGCGGAATGGGCTTTGAGGTCGAAATTGAAGGCACGGTCAATGGCGCTCATTTTGAGATCTTCGGCAAGGGATGGAACGACAAGAAGCCTTTTCTGGTAGGCGACCTGTTGGATGGCAAGCTGACCGGAATGCAATGGGACCATAAGTTTGAGGCTCTACCGGCGACGTCTGCCGATGAGTTCCCCAAATTGGCTTATATTGAGCCACCTGCTCTGCACAAAGTTGCCTACAACGGGCTGGCCAAGACTCCGCCAATGGGCTGGAACAGTTGGAACCTGTTTGCTGACAAGGTGGACGATCAGACGGTGCGCACGATGGTAGACGCGATGGTCTCAAGCGGCATGCGCGATGCAGGCTACATCTACGTGAACATCGACGATACGTGGGAAGGCCTGCGCGACGAGCATGGTGTGCTGCACACCAATTCGAAGTTTCCTGACATGAAGGCCCTCGCCGACTACGTGCACTCCAAGGGCCTGAAGATCGGCATCTACTCCTCGCCCGGGCCACGTACCTGCGGCAGTTATCCGGCGAGCTACGGTTTCGAAGAGCAGGACGCAAAGATGTTTGCCGCCTGGGGCTTTGACTTTCTTAAGTACGACTGGTGCAGCGCGTCGACGATTTACTCCAACGACAAGCTTCAGCCGGTCTATCAGCGGATGGGCGATGCACTGCAGTCGACGGGCCGCCCTATTGTCTACAGTTTGTGCGAGTACGGCATGGGCGGTGTGGAGAAATGGGGACCTGAGGTGGGCGGTAACCTGTGGCGCACCACAGGCGATATTCGCGACGAGTGGGACAGCATGATCGACAATATTGAGAAGCAGGTGCCGACAGCTCCTTACGCGGGCCCCGGCCACTGGAACGATCCGGACATGCTGGAAGTGGGCAATGGGCACATGTCGGCCGATGAGTATCGCACGCACATGAGCCTGTGGTCGCTGACGGCTTCGCCGCTGTTGGCCGGCAACGACATCCGCACCATGTCAGACGTGACCAAGTCGATCCTGCTGAACAAGGAAGTGATTGCGATTGACCAGGATCCGCTCGGCAAGCAGGCTTCGCCAGTAAAGAATGGCGATCTGGAGACGTGGGTGAAGCCGCTGGCCGACGGAGGTGTGGCCGTGGGCGTGGTGAATCTGGGAGCATCAACAGCAACCGCGACGGTGAAAGCAAGCGACCTGCTGCCGGGCAAAAAGGTGAAGTCCGCACGCGACTTGTGGACGCATGCTGACGTGAAGTTCACGGACGGATCTTACTCGGCCTCCGTGCCTTCGCACGGTGTCCTGCTTCTACGGGTGGCTGCAAAATAAAGCGGGAAAAGACGTACCGCCGCGCTGGAAGATCGGTCCAGCGCGGCGGTGCTGTCTATGCGCTTTGCAGCATGCGTGCACGCTAGCCCGATGACGCGCAATGCTTTTAGTGCTAACGCGGGTAGCTGCTGACGAGAGTTCTATAAACAACGACCATAGCCGACGCCTCTGAGCGCAAAGGCAAGATGACCGGGCTGGGTGTTATCTATTTCATTTTCGAAGAGAATTTAGTGGACCTGGCCGGGATCGAACCAACGATCTCTTCCATGCCATGGAGTG
>DCFV01000038.1:0-3687 GCA_002314435.1 Acidobacteriaceae bacterium UBA1795
CCGCGCCCTGAGCTTCAACCTGGCGCCGATTCCGGCGAACGTTGCATTGTTCATCGCTAACACCATCGTGAAGCACTCGGTGGCCGGCGGTGAGTACACCAGCCGCCGCGCACAAGTGGAGGAGGCTGCCGCCGTCATCGGCCGTCACCGGCCGGAGGTGCGTTTCCTGCGCGACGCCACGGTGGAGGATCTGGCCAAGTGGGGCAGCGAAATGAGCCCCGATGCCGTGAAGCGCGCGCGCCACGTGATTACCGAATGCACGCGCACTGTGGCCGCGTGCGATGCGCTGATGCGGCACGACCTGGCCGAGTTGGGCCGCCTGATGGCCGAGGCGCACACCAGCTACAGCAAGGACTTTGAAGGCAGCTGCGTGGAGGCCGACGCGATGGTGGCCCTGGCGCAGGACCTGCCCGGGCTGATTGGCGCGCGGCTCACCGGCGGCGGATTTGGCGGCTGTACGATCAACCTGGTTGAGCGCGAACACGCTGCCGAGTTCACTGAAGCGCTGGGTGCCCGCTACACAACCGAGATCGGCATAGTGCCGCAGATCATGGTTTGCCACGCCTCCAACGGCGCGCGCCGACTGAGCTGAAGCGCGCCGAGCGAAATTACCTCTGCGTGTGCAAAAAACGGTCCCACCGTTACTCGCGGAATACTTTTGGGATTCTATCGGGCGGCTGCCACGGTCGCCCGATGCGGCAAATTCCTGCTTCCTTGGTAAAATCGATGTAGTTTAGTCGAATCTCAGTCGACCGGGCACAAGCATGGCCAGGCGGCTGATGATTCCATCCGTGTTCCATGCAGCGAGGTCGATGGCGTGCTGGGGCCACAGAGAGACAAAGAAGAACGATGCAGCTCACACTTTCCGATAAATCCCTTCCCTATCAAATATTTCCCGGTCACGGGCTGGTTGCGTATTTTTCCATGGAGATCGCGATCAACCCTGCGATGCCGACCTATTCGGGCGGCCTGGGCATGCTGGCTGGCGACACCCTGCGCTCAGCCGCGGACCTGGGCGTGCCCCTGGTGGCGTTCACGCTGGCGCATCGTAAGGGCTACTTTCAGCAGCACTTGAGCGCCGACGGCGAGCAGACAGAGGATGTGCAGCCCTGGAACCCGGCGAACTTCTGCAAGGAAGAGGCGGCGCGGGTCACGGTATCGGTAGAAGACCGCGTAGTGACTGTGCGCGCCTGGCGCTATGACCTGGTAGGCCGCAGTGGACACGTGGTGCCTATCTACCTGCTGGACACCGACCTGGACGTCAATTCCGGGTGGGACCGCGGCCTGACTGATCACCTCTACGGCGGCGACACGAACTACCGGTTGCAGCAGGAGATTGTGCTGGGCATGGGTGGCGCACGCATGGCCAACGCGCTGGGCCTGACGGTGAGCGTCTACCACATGAACGAAGGGCACGCGGCGCTGCTGACCCTGGCATTGCTGGAGAGCCAGCTCGGCGGCGGTCCGCAGGGCGCGGCGACTGAGACCGACGTTGCGCAGGTGCGAAACAAGTGCGTGTTCACCACCCACACGCCGGTGCCGGCCGGCCATGATCGCTTCTCCGTGGAGCAATCGATTCGCATTCTGGGTGGCGACCGCACAGCGCGCCTGGAACGGCTGGGCTGCGTGAGCGACGGCCTGCTGAACATGACGCTGATCGCGCTGCGCTTTTCGCGATATGCCAACGGTGTGGCCCTGCAGCACGGCAAGGTGTCGCGCGCCATGTTCCCTGAGGCACCGATCGACTCGATCACCAACGGCGTGCACGCGAGCACCTGGCTCTCTGAGCCCATGCAGCAGTTGCTGGATACGCACATCCCCGCCTGGCGGTACGACAATTTGTGCTTACGCAACGCCATCGACCTGCCCGAGCAGGAGATGCTGCAGACGCATGGCCGCACGAAGGAGACATTGCTGGGCGAAGTGGCCGCGCGGACCGGGTTGGTGCTGAATCCCAAGGTGCTGACGCTGGGCTTTGCGCGCCGCGCCGCCACCTACAAGCGCGCGAGTCTGCTGTTCACTGATCCCGAGCGGCTGCTGGCCATTGCCAAACAGGCAGGCGGTCTGCAGGTTCTTTACGCCGGCAAGGCACACCCGCAGGACGCGCCGGGCAAGGAGTTGATCCGCAGTGTAATTGAGACGGCGGGCAAGCTTTCGAATGACCTGCTGCGTGTCGTGTACCTGGAAAACTACGCGTGGGATCTGGGCGCACTGCTTACGGCGGGCGTGGACGTGTGGGTGAATACGCCGCGGCGGCCGTATGAGGCCTCCGGCACCAGCGGCATGAAGGCTGCGCTGAACGGTGTGCCGAGCCTGTCAGTTCTGGACGGCTGGTGGATCGAGGGCTGCATCGAAGGTTTGACGGGCTGGGCCATTGAGGACGGCGCCGACGATGCTGGGGAGGCCCTGGCACTCTACAGCAAGCTGGAAAGCGCGGTGGTGCCGCTCTACCTGGACGCGCCGGAGAAGTGGGCTGGATTGATGCGCACCACGCTGGCCTTCAACGGCTCGTACTTCAATACCGACCGCATGGTGCAACAGTACGTGCGCAAAGCGTACTGCCCGCTGAAGCCGAAGGTCGCGGCGCAGGTGGAGGAGCCAAGCCTAGCCAACTGAGTTTGGCGTAGCTGAAGATGCAAAGGGCGAATTCCTTCGGGGGATTCGCCCTTTTTCTGTTCAGCGCATGGGCTGGCGAAGGATGGTCTTCAGCTTTTCCGGCGCGGTGCGGCGCGGGTCGCTCAGGTAGATCTCGTGATGCTTGCCGTGGAGCTGTTTGCCGGAGGCGTGGATGAAGTCGTGCAAGCGCTGGATCGTCGGTCCTTCCGCGGAGAAGGGGCCGGTGTAGAGCACCTGCACGGAGGAGCCTTCTTCGAGGGTTTCGAAGCGGACTTTATCGAGGGCGGCGGGGTTCTTTTTGCGGCGGACTTCGGCGAAAGCGGCTTCGACCTGAGCGCGGTTAACGAACTCCGGCTGCAGGATCATGGCGGTCCACTTCCACTGGGACTTGTCGGTCTGGTGGAAGACGCGGCAATCGTCGGCCCACCACAGGCCTTCGAGGGGCATCACGCCGTAGTCCACTGGCTGCGGGCCCTTTTTGAGTGAGAACTTGAGCGTGTAGGAGAGCGCATAGAGCGCTTCAACGGCCTGCTGGAATGCGGGCGAGGTGTTGGGGTCGCCTTCGCCATCGACCATGAGATAGATGAGTGGGGGAACGTCGACGGCGGTGATAGAGCCAGCGCGCGGCTGGTAGAGATGCTTCCACTGCTTCTTGAGGTCGAGCTTCTGCATGGGGTTCTCCGCGGCAGGAGTATAGCGCCGGTCCGGAGAACACGCTGTGACGATGCCGCTATAGTTCAGTCGCCGGAGGTGCCTTCCAATTCGGAGCCGATGCGGTGCAACTTCATTACGTGCCATTGCAGCCTGTCGAAGAACAGGTACACCACCGGCGTGGTGAGCAGCGTGAGCGCCTGCGACACGATGAGTCCGCCGACGATGGTGATGCCCAACGGCTTGCGCAGCTCCGAGCCGACGCCCATACCGATGGCCAGCGGCAGTCCGCCGAACATCGCGGCCATGGTTGTCATCATGATGGGCCGGAAGCGCAGCAGGCAGGCCTGGTAAATGGCTTCGACTGGCGGCAGACCCTGATCGCGCTCGGCCTGTAGCGCGAAGTCGATCATCATGATG
>DCFV01000038.1:3958-7119 GCA_002314435.1 Acidobacteriaceae bacterium UBA1795
TCTTCTTCACGATGCCGATGAGGAGCAGGATACCGATGAGGGCGATGATGCTGAGGTCGGTGCCAGTGAGCAGCAGCGCGAGAATTGCGCCAACGCCCGCCGGCGGCAGCGTGGAGAGAATGGTGAGCGGATGGATGAGGCTCTCATAGAGGATGCCGAGAACGATGTAGACGGCGACGAGTGCGGCGAGGATGAGCCATTTCTCGTTGGCCAGCGAATCCTGAAACGCCTGTGCTGTTCCCTGGAAAGTGGCGTGGACAGTGCTGGGCATGCCGAGCTGTTGCTGCTCACGCTCGAGCGCGGTGACAGCCTGGCCAAGGGCCACGTTGGGCGCCAGGTTGAAGGTGAGCGTGACGGCCGGGTATTGCCCCTGGTGGTTGACGGCGAGCGAGGTACGCTGTGCTGCGTAGTGGGCAATGGCAGAGAGCGGCACCATGGTTCCGGTCGACGCCTTGAGGTAGATGCCATTGAGCGCGTCGGGGCTGAGCTGGTACTTGGGGTCGACCTCCATGACCACGTGGTACTGGTTCATGCCGGTGTACATGGTGGAGACCTGGCGCTGACCGAAGGCGTCGTAGAGGGTGGCGTCGATGGTGGAAGCCGTGATGCCGAGGCGCGATGCGGTGTCGCGGTCGATGACGAGGTTGGCGGCCAGGCCCTGATCCTGCTGATCCGTGGAGGTGTCGCGCAGTTCAGGCATGGCACGCATGCGAGCCAGCAACTGCGGCGCCCATGTGTTCAGCTCCTGCAGGTTCTCGTCAGAGAGCGTGTACTGGTACTGCGCGTCGCTGCCGCGGCCGCCGATCTGGATGTCCTGGTTGGCCTGTAGAAAGAGCATGGCGCCGGGGACGCTGGTGACTTTGCGGCGCAGGCGGTTTACCACTTCATCAGCGGAGACGCGACCGGGGCGCTGGTTTAGTTCCTTGAGCGCGACGAACATGTTGCCGACGTTGGTGCCGCCGCCGCCCGGACCGCCGCCGCCAACAAAGGCGGTGACCGAGAGCACTGCGGGGTCTTCGAGCACCATCTGCGCCAGCTCGCGCTGCTTCAGGCGCATGGCGTCAAAGCTGATGTCCTGTGCAGCGCGCGTGCGGCCGTTCAGGCGGCCGGTGTCCTGTTGTGGGAAGAAGCCCTTGGGCACAACGATAAACAGGAACACATTGAGCACGACTGTGGCGAACACCACCAGCAGCACCAGCACCTGGTGGCGCAGCACCCAGCGCAGCGCCAGCGCGTACTCGGCATGCATCCAGTTGAAGACTCGTTCGCTGGCGCGGTAGATGCGGCCATGCCGGGCTTCGTCCTTCGACTTGAGGAAGCGAGCGCAGAGCATGGGCGTGGTGGTGAGCGAAACGAGCAGCGACACGGCAATGGCCACTGAGAGCGTGACCGCGAATTCGCGGAAGAGCTTGCCCACAATGCCGCCCATCAGCAGGATCGGAATGAAGACGGCAATCAGAGAGGTGCTCATGGAGAGCACGGTGAAGCCGATCTCGCGCGAGCCCTTCATGGCCGCCTCGTAGGGATTCATGCCCTTCTCGAGATAGCGCGTAATGTTTTCGATGACCACGATGGCGTCGTCTACCACGAAGCCAGTGGAGATGGTGAGTGCCATCAGCGAGAGATTGTCGATGGTGTAGCCCAACAGGTACATCACACCGAAGGTGCCCACCAGTGAAAGCGGCACGGCCACCGATGGAATGATGGTGGCCCACACCTCGCGCAGGAACAGGAAGACGACCAGCACCACCAGCAGCACGCTGATGATGAGCGAGATCTCAACATCGCGCACACTGGAGCGGATGGTAGTGGTGCGGTCGACAGCCACGTTCATCTCGATGGTGGGCGGAATCTCCGTCCGCAGCCGAGGGAGTTCGCCCAGCACGCTGTCTACCGTGGAAATGACGTTGGCGCCAGGGATCTTGAAGATGATGATGAGTACCGCGCTCTTCAGATCCGCGGGAGGGCCTGAACCTTTGTTGATGCCGGAGACGCCGGAGGTGCGGATGTCGGCGATCGAGTCGGAAACCTGCGCGACATCGGACAAGCGAACCGGGGCGCCTGTGGCCTGGTTGTAGCCGACCATGATGGGCGCGTATTCGTCGGCCTTGAAGATTTGGTCGTTGGCGCTGATAGTCCAGCGCTGTCCGCCGCTCTGAAGGTTGCCCTTGGGGCGGTTGGCGTTGGCGTTGGACAGAGCCGTACGCACTGCCTCAAGGCCGATGCCGGTTGAGGCGAGCAGCATCGGATTCAACTCCGCGCGCACCGCGGGCTGCGAGGTTCCGCCGACGAAGACCTGGCCTACGCCCTGGATCTGCGCGATCTTCTGCGCCAGGATGGAGTCGGCCATGTCGTAGATTTCCGGCTTGGGGATCACGTCCGAGGTGAGCGTGAGGATGAGGATGGGCGCGTCGGCCGGGTTGGCCTTGCGGTAGCTCGGGTTTTGCGGCAAGTAGGAGGGCAGCTGGCTGCGCGCGGCGTTAATGCTGGCTTGCACGTCGCGTGCTGCGGCGTCGATGTTGCGGTTCAGGTCGAACTGCAGGGTGACCGAAGCCGAGCCCAGCGAACTGGACGAGGTCATCTGATTGACGCCGGCGATGCGGCCGAACTGGCGCTCGAGCGGCGTGGCCACAGCTGAGGCCATGGTCTCAGGGCTGGCGCCGGGCAGGCCCGCGCCCACGCCGATGACGGGGAAATCCACATCGGGCAACGAGGCTACGGGTAGCACAGAGTAAGCGATGGAGCCAGCCAGCAGGAGGGCGAGGCTCAGCAGCGAAGTAGCGACCGGGCGCTTGATGAACGGTGCGGAGAGATGCATCGGTCCGGCCTCCTTAATCTGCGGTGGCGGGCTGCGCCACACGCGCCTCGCGCGGCTTCATGCGCTGCGCCAGCTTGTCAAAGTAGAGATAGACCACTGGCGTGGTGAAGAGGGTGAGCAGCTGCGAGAAGATAAGGCCGCCGACGATGCTGATGCCGAGAGGCATGCGCAGTTCCGCCCCGGTGCCGCCGCCCAGGGCCAGCGGCAAGCCGCCCAGCATCGCGGCCATCGTTGTCATGATGATGGGGCGGAAGCGCAGCAGGCAGGCCTGGAAGATGGCCTCCTCGGCGGACTTGCCTTCAGTTCGCTCGGCGGCCAAGGCAAAGTCGATCATCATGATGGC
>DCFV01000038.1:7393-9644 GCA_002314435.1 Acidobacteriaceae bacterium UBA1795
CGATGCCGATGAGCAGAATGATGCCTATGAGTGCAATGACGCTGAACTCGACCTTCGTGATGAGCAGAGCGAGCAGCGCGCCCACGCCCGCTGACGGCAACGTGGAGATGATGGTGATGGGGTGGATGTAGCTCTCATAGAGCACGCCCAACACGATGTAGACGGTGACGAGCGCAGCGAGAATGAGGATGGGTTCGTTGGCCAGCGAGGTCTGGAAAGCTGCGGCAGTGCCCTGGAAGCTGGCGTTGACCGAGGCGGGCATGCCGATGGCCTGTTCCACGCGATTGACGGCCGTGACTGCATCTCCCAGCGCACGCCCCGGCGCCAGGTTGAAGCTGACGATGGTGGAGGGGAACTGGCCCTGGTGGCCGATGGACAGCTGCGCGCGCGTCTGCTCCCAGTGGGCGAGCATGCTGAGTGGCACCTGCGTGCCGTTGCCCGACTTCACATAGAGATTGTTGAGCGTGGAGGGGTCGGTCTGGAAGTTGGGCGCGACCTCCATCACCACGTGATACTGGTTGAGCTGCGTGAAGATGGTGGAGACCTGGCGCTGGCCGAAGGCATCGTAGAGCGTGTTGTCGATGTCGGCCATGGCGATGCCCAGCCGCGCAGCGGTGTCGCGGTCAATGACCAGCTGGGCTCCGAGGCCCTCGTCCTGCAGGTCGCTGGCGACGTCGGTAAGCGCGGGCTCCTTGCTCAATCCGTCGACCATCT
The DNA here is from genome assembly GCA_002314435.1 of Acidobacteriaceae bacterium UBA1795. GTDB lineage: Bacteria > Acidobacteriota > Terriglobia > Terriglobales > Acidobacteriaceae > Telmatobacter. The sequence goes on from DCFV01000038.1 coordinate 8,108, forward strand.
TGCGCGTGTAGGTAGCGAGCTCGGTCTGGTTGGGATCTTCGAGCGCGTACTGGAACTGCGTGCGGCTCACGCGGTCTTCCACGGTCAGGTCTTGCAGCGGTTGCAGGAAGAGCTGGATGCCTTCGACGGAGGAGAGCTTGCTTTGCAGACGGCGGATCACTTCAGTGGCTGAGACCTTGCGTACGTCGAGTGGCTTGAGAGTGATCTGGATGCGGCCGGAGTTGAGCGTGGTGTTGGTGCCGTCCACACCGATGAAGGAGGAGATGTTGTCCACGGCCGGATCGGCCAGCACCACGTCCACCAGCTTCTGCTGCAACGCGGCCATGGCCGGGAAGCTAACGGTCTGCGGGGCTTCGCTGATGCCGAGAATCACGCCTGTGTCCTGCACAGGGAAGAAGCCCTTGGGAATGACGATGAACAAGAGCACGGTGGCCACGAAGGTGGAGATGGTCACCAGCAGCGTGGCGAAACGGTGGCGGAGAATGATCTTCAGCGCGCGGCCGTAAGCGGCAACGACGGAGTTGAAGATCCGTTCAGACCAGTTGTAGAAGCGCGTCTGCTCGGCGGCGGTTTTGTTCTTCAGGATGCGCGAGCACATCATCGGTGTGAGGGTGAGTGAAACCACAGCCGAGACGAGAATTGTGACTGCGAGCGTGATGGCGAACTCGCGGAAGAGACGCCCGACCACGTCGCTCATGAACAAGAGGGGAATGAGCACCGCGATGAGCGAGACCGTGAGCGACATAATGGTGAAGCCGATCTGCTCAGAGCCCTTGAGCGCGGCCTGCATCGGGCTCATGCCTTCCTCAATGAAGCGCGAGATGTTCTCAATCATCACGATGGCATCGTCGACGACGAAGCCGGTCGAGATGGTCAGCGCCATCAAGGTGAGGTTGTTCAGGCTGTAGCCCAGCAGGTACATCACGCCGAAGGTGCCTACCAGCGAGAGCGGCACGGCCACCGAGGGAATGATGGTGGCGGCGAGGTTGCGCAGGAACAGGAAGATGACGAGCACTACGAGCGCGATGGTGAGCATGAGCTCGAACTCGACATCCTTGACCGAAGCACGGATGGTGTCGGTCCGGTCAGTGAGGATGTGTACCTGCACGCTTGCGGGCAGGCTGGTCTGCAGTTGCGGCAACAGCTTCTTGATGCGGTCGACGACGGCGATGATATTGGCGCCGGGCTGGCGCTGAATGTTGACGATGACCGCGGGCTGGTGGTTCATCCAAGCGGCCTGCTGCGAGTTCTCGGCGGCGTCCACGATGGTGGCCACGTCAGTGGCGCGCACGGCAGCGCCGTTGCGGTAAGCGACGATGATCGGCCGGTAGTCCTTTTGCGAGACAAGCTGGTCGTTGGCGCCGATGGTGTAAGACTGGCGGGAACCGTTCAGAGTGCCCTTGGCCTGGTCCACGTTGGCCGCGGAGAGGGCGGTGCGCAGGTCTTCGAGGCTCAGGTTGTACGCGGCAAGCTGCGCAGGGTTGGCCTGGATGCGGACCGCGGGCTTCTGCCCGCCGGCAATGGAGACCAGTCCGAC
>DCFV01000038.1:9720-22816 GCA_002314435.1 Acidobacteriaceae bacterium UBA1795
GCTGGTCGTTGGCGCCGATGGTGTAAGACTGGCGGGAACCGTTCAGAGTGCCCTTGGCCTGGTCCACGTTGGCCGCGGAGAGGGCGGTGCGCAGGTCTTCGAGGCTCAGGTTGTACGCGGCAAGCTGCGCAGGGTTGGCCTGGATGCGGACCGCGGGCTTCTGCCCGCCGGCAATGGAGACCAGTCCGACACCGGTGACCTGCGAGATCTTCTGTGCAAGGTTTGTATCGGCGGCGTCCTCGATCTTGTCGAGCGGCAGAGTGTCAGAGGTGAGGGCGAGGGTGAGAATCGGCGCGTCAGCCGGATTCACCTTGCTGTAGATGGGCGGGTTGGGCAGATCGCTGGGCAAGAAGCTGTTGCCCGCGTTGATGGCCGCCTGCACTTCCTGCTCGGCCACGTCGATGTTCTCGTCGAGGTTGAACTCGAGGGTGACGACCGAGCCGCCGCCGGAGCTGACGGAGGTCATCTGCTTGAGGCCGGGCATCTGGCCGAACTGGCGCTCCAGCGGAGCGGTGACCGACGAGGCCATCACCTCCGGGCCTGCGCCGGGATAGAAGGTGAGCACCTGGATGATGGGGTAGTCCACCTCAGGCAGGGCAGAGACGGGCAGCTGCTGAAACGCCACGGCGCCAGCCAGCAGGATGGCCAACATCAGGAGGGATGTGGCCACCGGGCGCAGGATAAATGGCCGGGAGGGACTCACTTCTGCTCCTTTGCGTGCTCCTTGCCGCCCGTGCTGGTTTGCGGAGCAGCAAACAGGCTGCCTTGCTGCGAATTTTGCGGATTCTTTGGATTCTGCTGGCCGGTGCGCTGCCGGGGTGTGCTCACCGTGACCGGCTGGCCGGGACGCAGGCGGTCAGCGCCGTCCACCACCACACTGGCGCCGGCTGCCAGTCCGCTGTCGAGGATGGTGACCTGGCCCTCAGTGAGGGCGACTTTGATGGGCTGCATCTGCGCCACAGAATTGCCCTTGGCGTCCTTAACAATGACCCACACAAAGGAACCCTGCACGCCGGACTGGATGGCTGCCGAGGGCACCACGATGGCGTTGGGGCGGTCTTCCATCTGCAGGTGAATGTTGACGAACTGGTTGGGAAACAGCTTCTCGTTCGCGTTGTCGAAGACAGCCTTGAGCTTGGCGGTGCCGGTGGTGGTGTCGATCTGGTTGTCGGTGGTGAGCAGTTGGCCGGTGGCGATGTGCAAAACGTCGCCGCGGTCGTAGGCGTCCACGGTGAGCTTTTGGGTGGAACGCAGCTTATCGAGCACTGCGGGCAGCTGGTTCTCCGGAAGAGTGAAGTAGACGGCGATGGGCCTGAGCTGGTTGATGATGACCAGGTTGGTGGTGTTGGCCGTGATGATGTTGCCGGGGTCTACCAGGCGCAGGCCGATTTTGCCGCTGATAGGCGACTGGATGGAGCACCAACTCAGCTGGAGGCGCGCGGTGTCCACAGCAGCCTGATCGGCCTGGATGGCTCCTTCGTACTGCCCGGCGGTGGCCTGATTCGTCTCCATTGTTTCCTTCGACGCAACGCCGGCCGCGTACAAGGCGTCGTAGCGCTTAGCCTCGGCCTGGGCGTTCTTGAGCAGGGCCTGATCGTGGGCCAGAGTGCCCTTGGCTTGGTCGAGAGCGGCCTGGTAGGGCTTGGGGTCGATGCTCATGATGGTCTGCCCCTCGCGCACCTCCTGGCCTTCAGTAAAGTGGACCGGCAAGAGCTGGCCGCTGACCCGCGCCTTGACCGTGACGCTCATGTACGGCGTCACCGTGCCCAGGGCAGTCAGGTAGAGGGGCATGGACTTCTGGTCTGCCGGTGCCACCTGCACGGGCGCAGGGCGGCTGAGCAGGGCCGCGGCCTGACTGGCACTCGCCTGCTGCGCCGCCTTCTTCTGCGAGTAGATGCGCCATGCCACCGCAGCGGCCAGAGCCAGGATCAGAAAGTAGATGGCGATGCGCAGCACGTGGCTCTTGCGAGCAGGAGCGGCGGGCGGTTCGATGCTGCCAGAGTGGAGCGAAGGAATCCCGGATGTCTCTTGAGTCGGCATGATTTCAGTTCTCGTCGATCGGGCCCGGCGGCGAGCCGAACCAGGAGTAGATGGAGGCCCAGCGCAGGCCGAGCAGGAATTTCGGGTTCGTTCTAGGGACGAATGGCCGGGAGCGAAGGTTTCGCATTTGAGCGGATGCGCACCGGCACGCGAAACACTTCTGCATTGTACGAGCCGGGCGCGGAACGTGGCCCGCCTGTCCCACTCCCCTATAATTTTGATTGATATCCGACCGCAGCAAAGATCTTTAAGGCCGGGCCGCGATGGAGTTGGACACGTTTGCAGGACGGGCGCAGGAGCCCGGGCACCCGCTGCGGCCGGGGCGCAGTAAAGCCAGGAGCCGTACCCGTTGAACGCGTCCGCGCAAGAACAATCCGAGGCGTTGTGCCCGCTGTGCGTCGATCTCGACGGGACACTGATCAAGTCCGACAGCCTTCTGGATGCGTTGTGCCAGTGTGTGCGCCGCCGCCCGACGGAGATCTGGCGCGTGCCGCTGTGGCTGGCCGGGGGCCGCGCCCGGCTGAAGCAGGAACTGGCCCAGCGGGCTCCGCTGGACGCCACGCGGTTGCCCTACAACGCGGCCGTGCGCACGTATCTGCAGGCTCAGAAGCGGCAGGGCCGCGTCATCTATCTGGCCACAGGGGCCGATGCGGCGCTGGCTGAGCGGGTTGCCGAGCACCTGGGCCTGTTTGACGGTGTCCTGGCCTCGAATGGCGTGACTAACCTGACCAGTTCGAGCAAGTTACGCCTTCTGAAAGAACGCTTCGGTGAGTTCGACTACATTGGCAACGCGGTTGCGGACCTGCCGCTGCTGGCGGGGGCGCGCACGGCCATGCTGGCCAACCCCACGCCCAGCCTGCGCCTTGCCCTGCTCTGGCGCAAGATTCCCATTGCGCAGACCTTTATCGACCAGCGGCCGGTCGCGCGCACGGTGGTTAAGGCCATCCGCGTGCACCAGTGGGCCAAAAACATCCTGCTGTTTGCGCCGCTGGCGATGTCACATAAAGCCAGCCCGCGCACGCTGGGAGCGGTGGTGGCGGCGTTCTTCTGCTTCAGCTTCATTGCCTCCGCCAACTACCTGGTCAACGACATGCTGGACATCGAGAGCGACCGGCGGCATCCCACCAAGCGGCTTCGCCCGTTTGCCGCAGGAGACTTGCCCGTGGCGGCCGGGCTGGCGCTGACTCTTGCGCTGGCGCTGAGCGCGGCATCCCTGCTACCTATGTTCAATGCCAGATTTGGCCTATGGATGGCCGTCTACATCGCGGTCACCATGGCGTATTCGCTTTACCTGAAGCGCGTGGCGATTGTGGACGTTCTGCTGCTTTCGGGCCTTTACACACTGCGCCTGCTGGCCGGCGGGGCGGCCACGTATACAGAGATTTCGCAGTGGCTGGCAGGCTTTTCCAGCTTCCTGTTTTTGTCGCTGGCCATGGTCAAGCGTTACAGCGAACTGGAAAACCTGCGCGTACGCGGACTGACGGCAACGCACGGGCGCGGCTACCTGGTCACGGATATGGGCCAGATTCGCAGCTTTGGCACGTCCAGCGCCTACGCCGCAGTGGTGGTGTTCATGTTGTATATCGCGCGGCCCGACGTGACAGTGCTCTATCATCACCCTTCGCGCCTGTGGCTCATCGTGCCGTTGCTCATCTACTGGCTGAACCGCGTGTGGCTGCTGGCTGCACGTGGCCAATTGGACGATGACCCGGTGGTGTTTGCCATGCGCGACCGGGTGAGCCTCGCAGTCGGCGCGGCAGTGGTTGCGCTAGCCGTGATCGCTGCCTGAGGTGGTGTTGGTTCGTCTTCGAGTTGCTCAAAGTGCTTCTTTGCTGGGATGCGGGGCCTCCCAACGTGCATCTTTCTGATCAGTTCGCGCGTCTCTATACGGCAAGCATGTGCTCCCGGGTGCGCCTTCATTGGCGCCGCCCGCTGCCGGGCATATTCGTCTACCATTGAGTAACAGCCTTGCGGCGGCGCGGCACAGGAAACCCTGCTTCGCTTTCCGTCGCAAACGGTCCTGCTCGCCGCTACAGTGGAGTATGCTCGCTGTGAGCGCAGGCAGGCTTCTCGGCCCGGCCAGGCGAGCGCAGACTGTACACGCGCGACTCTCCCAGAGTTTTCGGCCTCGGTGGGCACAACGGAACTGGAGCGAGTACCAGCCCTATGTGGATTGTCAGGCTCGCGCTACGGCGGCCTTATACCTTTGTCGTCTTTGCGCTGTTGATTCTCATCCTTGGCGCCTACAGCATCGAAACGATGCCCACGGATATCTTTCCCAATATTGATATTCCCGTGGTCACCGTGGTGTGGAACTACAGCGGGCTCTCGGCCGATCAAATGGCCAACCGCATCGTGACGCCGAGCGAGCGCGCCATGACCACCACGGTCAACGACATTGAGCACATCGAGTCGCAGTCGTGGACCGGGATTGCGATCATCAAGGTATTTCTTCAACCGCACGCGAACGTGGGTGCGGCGATCGCGCAGATAACTTCGACCAATTCTGCAATTGTGCGCACGCTGCCTACGGGTACTACGCCGCCGTTCATTCTGCAGTACAACGCCTCGAGCGTGCCGGTGCTGCTGCTGGGCCTCTCTGGAAAGGGGCTGAACGAGCAGCAGCTGAACGACCTGGCGACGAACACGATCCGTACTCAACTGGCGACGATTGAGGGTGCACAGACTCCATACCCCTACGGAGGCAAGCAGCGCCAGATCCAGGTGGACCTTGACCTGCAGGCCCTGCAGGCGCACGGCCTGGCACCGGCGGACGTGGTGAACGCGGTGAGCGTGCAGAACCTGATCGCGCCCTCCGGCACTATGAAGATCGACCGCTGGGAGTACGCGGTGGAGACCAACTCCGCGCCCAGCATCATTGAAGAACTGAACAACCTGCCCATCAAGGCGGTCAACGGCTCGGTGGTTTTTGTTCACGACGTGGCGCACGTGCGCGATGGCTCGCCGCCGCAGACCAACGTTGTCCGCGTGGACGACAAGCGCGCTATTCTGATGAGCATCATGAAGACCGGCTCGGCGTCCACGCTGGACATCATCGCCGGTATCCGCGCCAAGCTCGACAGCGTGAAAGGCCAACTGCCGCCGCAACTGGTGATTTCACCGCTCGCCGACCAGTCGATCTTTGTGCGCAGCGCAATCAGCGGCGTGGTACGCGAGGCCATCATTGCCGCATGTCTCACCGCGATCATGATCCTGGTGTTTCTAGGCAGCTTCCGCTCCACCATTATCATTGCGGTTTCGATTCCGCTATCCATCCTGTGTTCGCTGATCGTTCTATCGCTGCTGCACGAGACGATCAACATCATGACTCTGGGCGGCATGGCACTGGCGGTCGGCATCCTGGTTGATGACGCTACGGTGGCCATCGAAAACATCAACCGTAATCTCGAAGCGGGCAAGGAACTCGAGGTTTCCATCCTTGACGGCTCGGCGCAGATCGCGATTCCGGCACTGGTCTCGACGCTGGCCATCTGCATCGTGTTCGTACCCATGTTCATGCTGAGCGGTGTGGCGCGCTATCTGTTTGTACCCATGGCCGAGTCCGTGGTGTTTGCCATGCTGGCCAGCTACCTGCTTTCGCGTACGCTGGTGCCCACCATGGCGCGCTATCTACTGCTCGAGCATTCTGACGCGGAGGCCCAGAGGAAGCTCGTCAGCCGCAATCCATTCGTGTGGTTCCAGCGGCGGTTTGAGAAGGGTTTTGAGAAATTCCGCATGGGCTACCTGAGCCTGCTGGGTCTGTGTGTAGACCACGCTCGGTTCTTTCTGATCCTTTTTCTGGCGTTCACGCTGACCTCGGTGGCCGTGCTGGCGCCGTGGCTGGGCCAGGACTTCTTCCCTTCAGTCGACTCGGGCCAGTTCAAGATTCACGTCCGCGCGCGCACCGGAATGCGTATTGAGGAGACGGCGGCGCTCTGTGACCACATCGACGCGACAATTCGCCGCGAGATTCCACCGAGCGAGATTGTCACCATCATGGACAACATCGGCCTGCCCTACTCCGGCCTGAACCTGTCCTACTCGACGTCGGCCCCGGTCGGCACTGCGGACGCTGACATCCAGGTGCAGCTCAGCGAGCACCACCGGCCCACCGATAAGTACGTGGCCCAGCTTCGCGACACTCTGGCGCGCGAGTATCCGGGTGTGACTTTCTACGTATTGCCGGTGGATATAGTCACGCAGATTCTCAACTTTGGTTTGGCTGCGCCCATCGACGTGCAACTGGTGGGACCGAGACTGTATGAGAACCGCGCACTAGCCGAGCGCATGCTGAACGAGATTCGCTACGTTCCCGGCGCGGCCGATGCGCGCATTCAGCAGCCGTTCAACTTGCCGAACATGACGGTGAACGTGGACCGCACGCGTGCCGCGGCCGTGGGGCTGACCCAGTCGAATGTGGCACAGAGCCTGCTGGTGGCCATGAGCGGCAGCTTCCAGACCGCGCCAAGCTTCTATCTCGATCCGCGCAACGGCGTGACGTATAACGTTGCGATCCAGGCGCCGCAGTACCGGCTCAGCGTCCTGTCGGACCTGCGCAGCCTGCCGGTCGCCAGCACCGCCTCGACGACCATGGCAACCACAGCGGCCAGCGTGGGCACCGCAGCAACCGCTGCCCCCGGCAGCATGCCGTCCACGCAAACTGCCGCTACGGGCATGGCCCCCACCGGCGCTCCCGGTGCTCCGGTGCCCAGCCAGATTCTGGGCAACCTGGCCTACATCGAGCCCGGCGCAGAACTGGGCACGGTGAGCCACTACGACGTGCAACCGGTGCTCGACATCTACACCAACGTGGCTGGCACGGACCTGGGCACCGTGACGCGCGGCATGGAAGAGATCGTGGACCGCTACAAGAAGCAGGCTCCGCGCGGCACGCACATCGTCATGCGCGGCCAAAGCGAAACGATGCGCACGTCGTACATCGGACTGCTGGTCGGCCTGGCGTTCTCAGTGCTGCTGGTGTACCTGCTCATCGTGGTCAACTTCCAGTCGTGGCTTGACCCGTTCCTCATCATCGCGGCGCTGCCTGCGGCGCTGGCGGGCATCGTGTGGTTCCTGTTCCTGACGGGCACGCGGTTGAGTGTGCCTGCGCTGACGGGCGCCATCATGTGCATGGGCGTGGCCACGGCCAACTCGATCCTGGTGATCAGCTTTGCACGCGAGCAGCTTGAGGCTCTGGTAGGAGATGCGCGCAAGGCCGCGATGAATGCGGGCTTCGTCCGCTTCCGCCCGGTGCTGATGACCGCACTCGCCATGATCATCGGTATGGTGCCCATGGCGCTGGGATTGGGTGACGGCGGCGAGCAGAATGCGCCGTTGGGCCGCGCCGTTATCGGCGGCCTGCTGCTGGCCACGGTCGCCACGCTGTTCTTTGTTCCCGCGTCCTTTTCCGTTGTGCATGGCTGGCTGGAACGCCGCAAGAAGATCAACGCCCCTGTACGGGCCGCCGTGGTCGACGAATTCGATCCGCTTTCGGAGTAGCTTTTATGTCGAACGAACCTCATTCGCAGCCGCAGCAAGTTCAGGATCACGAGTCCGCACCCGAGCATGTACGGATCTCGCCGCGCAAGGGACTGCTCGGCGCAGCTGTTGTGCTCGTTGTCGCAGTGGTGCTGGCGATTGCCGGCATCGTGCCGCGCATCTCGGCCCGTGCCGCGCTCAAGCAGCATACCGACGCCACCGCGGCGCCTACGGTCATCGCCCTGCCCGCGCAGCCCGGCACGCCGGTGAATACGCTGGTGTTGCCCGGCAACGTGACAGCCTACACGGATGCGCCCATCTACGCGCGCACCTCAGGCTATCTGATGCACTGGTACTACGACATTGGCGCGCACGTGAAGAAGGGTGCGCTGCTGGCGGAGATTGCGACGCCGGAGCTGGACCAGCAGTTGGCGCAGGCCGAGGCTGACCTGGGTACGGCAGAGGCCAACGCCAGCAATGCGAAGACGCAGGCCGAGCGCTACAAAGGACTGGTCTCTACGGACGCAGTGTCGAAGCAGGACACTGATACCTACGTGAGCCAGGCCGCATCGACCTCGGCGGCTGTGCGTTCGGCGCAGGCCAATGTGCAGCACTACAAGGAACTGCAGGCGTTCGAGAAAGTTTATGCGCCGTTTGATGGCGTGGTGACCGCACGCGCTGTCGACATCGGCCAGTTGATTACAGTGGGCGGCGCGAACGAGCTCTTCCATATGCAGGCGCTGCAGACGCTGCGCGTTTACACGAATCTGCCGCAGACGTACGCGCCCGCGGCCAAGATTGGCGCCAAGTTCGACATCACCTTTCCCGAGAGCCCGACCACAACGTACCAGGGCACGCTGGTGCGCACCTCGCAGGCCATCGACCCGGTGAGCCGCACGCTGCTGGTGGAACTGGACGTGCCCAACAGCGATGGCAAGCTGCTGCCGGGTTCGCTCGCGCAGGTGCACTTCAAGACGCCCTCACTTACGCAGAGCTTTGTGGTGCCGGTGTCGGCACTCATCTTCCGCCGCGAAGGGCTGCAGGTGGCTACGCTGGTTGACGGCAACAAGGCGCATCTCGTTCATGTAGTCATCGGCCAGGACGATGGCGCAAGCGCACAGATCGTAAGCGGCATCAGCGCGTCGGACAAGGTGATCCAGGATCCGCCGGATTCGCTGATCGAAGGCGAGCAGGTGAGCCCCGAGCAGTCTCAGTCTGTCGCCCCCGGAGGAGGCCGCTAACGATGGCCAAGCCAGAGTCCCATCAGCAGGCTCGCGTGCTGCGCAGTAGCGGCGCGGTGGCGCTCTCCCTGTCTCTGTTCGGCGCGATGGCGCTCACCGGTTGCAAGCCGGTGGGGCCCGACTATGCGCGCCCCAACGCCACCGCTCCGGCAATCTACAAGGAGACGGGCGCGGCCAGCGTGGTGCCTCCGCCGAACCCCGTTGGCGGCAATTGGCAGCCTGCATCGCCGTCTGACGGCATGCTGCGCGGCAAATGGTGGGAGATCTACAACGACGTTGAACTCAATCGTATGGAAGAGCTCGTGACGCCGGAGAATCAGACATTGCGCGCCGCCACCGAGACTTACCTGGCAGCGCGCGATCAGGTGCGCGCCGCTCGCGCCAGCTTCTATCCCACTCTCTCAGCAGGAGTGGGTGCGGCGCACGCCAAGCTCTCTGAGAACCGCCCGCTGGCAGGCAGCACGAACAGCTATAACGACCTGACGCTGGCAGGTCAGGCCAGCTGGGAGCCCGACTTCTGGGGCCGCCTCCGCCGGACCGTAGAAGCGGCCCGCGCCAACTCGCAGGCCTCAGCCGCCGACCTGGCCACCATCGACCTGACCTTGCACGCTGAGCTTGCGCAGGACTACTTTGAGTTGCGTGGCCTGGACGCGCAAAGCCTGCTGCTTACGAACACGGTTCACGACGACGAGCGCCAGCTCGAACTGAACCAGAAGCTGCGCAACGGCGGTGTGGTCTCGGAGGTTGCCGTGGCGCAGGCTCAGACGCAACTCGAGGACGTGCGCGCCCAGCTCATCGATGTGGAACAGGGCCGTGCACAGTATGAGCACGCCATCGCCACCCTCATCAATCAGGAGGCAGGCAAGCTGACGCTCGCATCTGCACCGCTGGAAGGCGCGCTGCCGCAGGTGCCGCTTGGCGTGCCGTCGCAACTGGTGGAGCGCCGGCCGGACATTGCCTCAGCCGAGCGCCGCGTGGCCGCGGCCAACGCGCAGATCGGCATCGCGGTCAGCGCCTTCTATCCAACCATCACTCTCAGCGGTGGCGGCGGATTTGAGAGCACCCACGGCGGCACGTGGATCCAGGGGCCGAGCGCGCTATGGAGCCTGGGCGCGCAGGCTGCCCAACTGCTTTTTGATGCAGGGCAGCGCCGTGCCCTGACCGACGAGGCGCGTCACAATCACGAGGCGCAATCGGCCACCTACAAGGCCACTGTGCTTGCCGCCTTCAACGAAGTCGAGGACCGGCTGAGCGATCTACGTGTTCTGGAGCGGGAGTCGACCGTAGAGCACCGTGCGGTGACCTCCGCGCGGCACTCGCTCGACCTCTCGAACCAGCGCTACAAGGGCGGCGCGGCCAGTTACCTGGAAGTGCTGGTGGCCGAGACCACACTGCTGACCAACCAGCGCACGCAGGCTGATCTCCAAACGCGACGCTTTGCTGCAAGTGTGGGGTTGATCCGCGCGTTGGGCGGCGGATGGGATGCCACGCAGCTGCCGAAGTAAAGGTGCGTGCAAACCAGAACAATGATGGCGGCGTGGTCTCCTCTCGCTGTCTTCATTGTTTATGCTGATTCCTGCTTCTGCTTTGTCTGCGAAGGCGCGCGCGCAAGATGGCGCCGCAATCAACCCCGCGCCGGGAGCTCACTCATCAGTTTCCATTTGAGACGCGTGTAGGCGACGCGGAATCCCTTGCGTTCGGCGTTGCGCTGGGAGTTGGATCCAGCCAGGGCTACCATCATGGCGAGGTCGCAGCCGTATTCAAAGGCGTAGCGCATACGAGCTTCAAGCAGGGCAGCCTGCAGGCCGCGGTAGCGGTACTCGGTTACGGTGGCGGCACCGGCGAAGAGCGCAATGCCCCGGTGCAGACACAGGCCGCCGGCGGCAGCGGGTTGGCCGTCGACCTCCGCGAGGAAGCAGGGGCTGTCCTGGCGCACGGCAAGCAACTGGCCCGTGGTCTTGAGAAAGTCCTCGTACTCGGGGTGGTCGTGGGCCCAGCCGCGGGCGTTCACGTTGCTCCAAAGGTCGGCTTCCTGCGCGCCGATTACGTGGACCCTGATGTTGTCGGGGGTAGCGGCACAAGGCTCTTCGACGGAACGGTAAAGCACATTGCTGATCTCGAAGGGGCGATAGTTGCGGGCGCAAAGCAGATCGAGTGTTTGCGCGCCGGCCATGGGGCTGACTTCGTGCATTGGTGTGGTGCAGCGGTCGAGAAAGAAGCGCTCAATTGTGTCCAGTGCCGAGGGAGTGAGTTCTTCGAAGAGGCCGAGACCAAAGGTCTGTGTGGCGGGCCACTCAACGCCATCAAATACGACGGTAGAGCCTGCGCACTCCATCCACTCCGCGCCGCTCGAGGGAAACAAGCGACTGCGCGCGACGGCGAACTGTGCGCAGGCGAAGCCTTCGGCGCGTTCGAGGCGTTGCGAGAGTGCGAGGTCAGAGAAAATCACGGTGCCCTTCATCGTACACGGGCGGCGCGCGATTGCCGACGGGGTGTTTCTCGGCGCAAATGCGTTACGCGCGGTACCCTATGGAAAGGATATGCAGACTCTGATTCTTGCTTCCGCCTCACCGCGCCGGCGCGAACTGTTGGCGCAGGCCGGCTACGTCTTTGAAGTGCGCCCGGCGCATGTGAATGAAGACGTAAAAGCGGGCGAAGACCCGATTGCGTACGTGGTGCGGCTGGCGCGTGAGAAGGCGCAGGCCGTGTTCGACACGGCGGGCGATCCCAAGACTGTGGTTCTGGGTGCAGATACGACTGTCACACTCGACGGGCACATTCTGGGCAAGCCCGAGAACGCAGACGACGCAGCGCGCATGCTGCGCTTGCTGAGCGGGCGTACCCATCGCGTGATGACGGGCGTGGCCGTGGTGACGGCGAAGGGCGCGGAAGTGGCGGCTGAGGTCACGGGCGTGCGGTTTCTCACTCTGAGTGACGCGGAGATTGCGGCCTACATCGCTACCGGCGAGCCGATGGACAAGGCTGGCGCGTACGGCATACAGGGTATGGCGGCCAAGTGGATTCCGCGCGTGGAAGGATGCTACTTCAACGTGGTGGGGCTGCCGCTGGCGCTGGTGAACATGATGCTGGAGGCGACGGGAGTGATCACTGGTAAGTGATCGGTAGTCAAGATCAGCGGACCGCGTTTTTGCACGGCCCGCCTTTTGTTTACGGCTTCACCGTCTGCTTTTCGCCGTTGTAAGTGACCACGATGTTGGGCTGCATGGTTTCTGCAACGCCGGTTCCGTGGTCCCTGCCGACGACGACCACCTTGAAGGTGCGCGTCGAGAGCATGCCGGGGAAGCTACCTTCGCGAGGGCCGATCGTCAGAGTCTTTGCGGCGTCGCCCCAATGCAGCGCGATGGTGGCGTGCGCGCCCCTGGTGTAGTTGTAGTTGTCGTTCTCGTCTTCGTAGAGTGTGAAGTCGCCGTCGGCGCCGGGATAGATGCGCAGTTCCGTCGGGTCGGCGGGCTTTTCCGTGGACCACTCCATTGCGGGGCCCATGGGAACAATGGAGCCGGCGCGGACGTAGAGCGGAAGTTTGGCGAGCGGGGCGTCGGCAGTGATCCGAATGCCACGCTGTGAGGCGTCGAGCCGTTCGCCTGTCCAGAAGTCGTACCACTGCGCCTTGGGCAGATAGACGTTGCGTGAGGTTGCGCCCTGCGTGTAGACGGGGCTGACCAGGATCGCCGGGCCGAAGAGGTATTCGTCGGAGGTGTTCTGCGCGGCCACGTCGTCGCGCCAGTCCATCACGAGCGGGCGCATCAGCGTGCCATGGTTCGAGGTGATCTGCCAGGCCTGCGAGTAGATGTAAGGCAGCAGGCGATAGCGCAGAGTGTCGTAGTCAACGAGAATCTTCTGTGCATCGGGCCCGTAGGACCAAAGCTCGTTTTCGTCGGGGTTGCGTGTGCCGTGGACGCGGAAGATGGGCGAGAAGGCGCCGAACTGGAACCAGCGCACAAACAGCTCGCGGAACTGGGGATCGTTGAGGTTGCCGCCGGAGATGAAACCGCCGATGTCGGTGGTCCAGTAGGGCATGCCGCTGATGGCGTAGTTGAGGCCCGCGGTGATCTGCCGCTGGAAGGTGAGGAAATCCGACAGCACGTCGCCGGACCATGCTGTAACGCCCAGCCGCTGCGAGCCTGCATAGGCCGAGCGCGAGAGGATGAAGACGCGCTTCTGGTCGCTCGAGGCCTGCTGGCCCAGCGAGACGCCCTCGGAGTGGAAGAGCGGGAAGACGTTGGCGTAGCGCGCGCCTGAGCCAAGCGCGATGCGATGGTCGACGAGGATGTTGTCGGCGCGGCCTTCGGTCTCGGGCTCGTCGGTGTCGAGCCACC
>DCFV01000108.1 GCA_002314435.1 Acidobacteriaceae bacterium UBA1795
GCAGGCTTGCAAGGCCTGCTGATCACGCATCTTCCTGACGTTCGCTATCTCTGTGGATTCACCGGCTCCAGCGCAGCCCTTGCGGTCACTCGCCGCGCCGCGCGCCTCTTTACAGATGGCCGCTACACCGCCCAGGCCGCGCAGGAAGTCTCCGCCGCCAAAGTTCAAATCGTTGGCGCCTCGCTGTCCGTGAGCGCACTCCAGTGGTTGGCCGCGCAGTCCGGCGTCAACTCCGTCGGCTTCGATCCCGTCTCCACCATCGTCGCCCATCTTGCACGCTGGCGCGCCGCGTTGCCTCCGGCTCTGCGCCGCACCTTTCTCGTGCCAATTGCCGCCCCCCTCGTTGAGCCTCTCCGCATCGTCAAGGATGAGGACGAGCTCACCATCATCATTGAGGCTGCGCTCATCGGTTGCAAACTTTTTGATCACATCCTCGGCTTTCTTCGTCCTGGCCTCCCGGAGTTCGAGGTCGCTGCCGAGCTCGAGTACCAGGCCCGCCAGCTCGGCGCGGAAGGCATGTCGTTTGAAACCATCGTGGCTTCTGGTGTCCGCTCCTCGCTGCCCCACGGCCGTGCCACTGCCGCCAAGCTGCCTCGCAGGGGATTCGTAACGCTCGACTTCGGTATAATCCGGGAGGGTTACTGCTCTGACATGACCCGCACTGTCCATCTGGGCAAACCATCCGCGAAAGAGCGCGACGTTTACCAGGCGGTGCTGCAGGCACAGGAGAACGCCGTTGCGGCAGTAACCGCCGGTGCCCGTTGCGGTGATGTGGATGAAGCCGCCCGAAGTGTGCTGCGGCAGTCAGATTTGGCGGAGTGGTTTACGCACTCCACTGGCCACGGAGTGGGCCTTGAGATTCACGAGTCGCCCCGCATTGGTGCCGGACAGTCAGCGCGGCTGCAGCCCGGTATGGTGATAACGATCGAACCGGGAGTCTATTTGCCAGGCGAGTTTGGTCTGCGCATTGAAGATATGGTGGCTGTCACCAAAACCGGTGGGCAGGTCCTGACGCCCGCCCCCAAGGCATTCATCGAGTTGTAGCTGAGCCCGCCGCAGAGCGGAGACAAAGGAAAGAATGAAACCACAGGACATCCAGGATCTGAAAGAGCTGATCGAATTTCTGAAGCAGTACCAGGTTGCAGAGTTCGACCTGGACCGCGGCGACATGAAGATCCGGCTCAAGTTCGAGCAGCCGCAGCCTCCTTCTGCCAGCCTCACTGAGCTGGCACGCGCCTTTGCCTCGGCTCCCGCCACTGCATCGGCGCCTACTGCTCCAGTTGCAGCCGTTGCCGCTGCTCCGGCCGTTCCCGCTGCTTCGGAAGAGAGTCTGCATATCGTCAAGTCGCCCATTGTGGGCACCTTCTACGGCTCGCCCTCGCCCGGCGCCTCGGCCTTTGTCTCCCCCGGTGATCGCGTCGAAAAGGGCCAGGTCATCTGCATCGTCGAAGCCATGAAGCTGATGAACGAAATCGAGGCCGATGCCTCCGGTGAGATCGTCAAGTGCCTCGTCTCCAACGGCCAGCCCATCGAATTTGGCCAGCCGTTGTTCGCCATCCGCCAAGGCTAGAGAAGGGAACTGCTGTGTCGACGTGAAGCGCGCAGTAGTACGAACCCGCTAACTCCGCTGGCTGTGCTTTCGAGCTGGCACTGTTTTTGAAGGGCATTGAATGTTTCGTAAGGTCCTGGTTGCCAATCGCGGCGAAATAGCGCTGCGTGTGTTGAACGCCTGCCGCGAGCTCGGCATCCGTACCGTTGCCGTCTACTCTGAGGCTGACCGCAACTCGCTCCACGTCCGCTTCGCCGATGAGGCCATCTGTATCGGCCCGTCACGTCCCGCCGACAGCTATCTCAACGTTCCTGCCGTCATCTCCGCTGCGGAGATAGCCAACGTCGACGCGATACATCCGGGCTACGGCCTGCTGAGCGAGAACGCGAACTTCGCCGAAGTTTGCCGCGCCTCCAACATCAAGTTCATCGGCCCGCCCCCTGAGGTCACCCGTCTCATGGGTGAAAAGGAAAAGGCCCGTCAGGCAATGAAGAAGGCAAAGGTGCCGATTCTTCCCGGCTCTGACGGTGTGCTCTCGGGCTCTGAAGAGGCGCAGGCTGTTGCTGCCAAAATTGGCTACCCCGTCATCCTCAAGGCCAAGGCCGGCGGTGGCGGGCGCGGCATGCGCATCGTCCGCACTTCAGAAGAGCTGCCCAATCTCTTCCATGCCGCCCACACTGAGGCAGCCAACGCCTTCGGAAACGGTGAACTGTACATGGAGAAGTTCATCGAGCAGCCGCGCCACATCGAGTTTCAGATCCTGGCCGACGAGCACGGCAACGTCACCACGCTCTTTGAGCGCGAGTGCTCCATCCAGCGCCGTCATCAAAAGCTCATTGAAGAGGCGCCTTCGCTCCAGGTCACGCCCGCGATGCGTAAAGAGATCGGCCAGACGCTCGAGCGCTGCCTCTCCGACATCGGTTATCAGAACGCCGGCACCATCGAATTTCTGATGGACGAGGATCGCAAGCTCTACTTCATTGAGATGAACACGCGCATCCAGGTCGAGCACCCGGTCACCGAGTTCATCACCGGTGTCGACCTCGTCAAGGCGCAACTGCGCATCGCTGCGGGTGAAAAGCTATCTGACATCCTGCCGCCCAAGATCGAGCTGCGCGGCCACGCCATCGAGTGCCGTATCAACGCCGAGCACCCCCAGAAGTTCACTCCCTCGGCCGGCAAGATCACCGCCTTCAACGTTCCCGGCGGCAACGGCATCCGTGTCGATACCGCGCAGTACGCCGAAGGCGTCGTCCCGCCCTACTACGACTCGCTCATCGCCAAGCTCATCGTCCACGGCCACGACCGCGCCGAAGCCATGGCCCGCATGGAGCGCGCCCTCTCACAGTTCATCGTGCAGGGCATCGACACTTCCATCCCGCTCCATCAGGCCATCCTGCAAGACGAGGACTTCCGTGCAGGCAACTTCGATACCAAGTTCATGGAACGCTTCCTCGCCAAGAAATCCGAATAGCACCAACATTTTCAATCAGTGCGAAGTAGTGTGGCCCTGTCTCGTCTGCCGCGGCGGATGAGACAGGGGAGAGCACAAATCTAAAAGATTGTTGCATTGTTAGGCTCCACATCCACGGCCTCTTTATTTATTCTCTATTTGTTCGCCCTTTTGCATCTTTCTGCGCTATCCTTGCACCGCAACGTGGAGGTTGCCCATGGATATCCAGAACGAACTCATCGCTGAATTTGACCGAGAAGCCGCCGGCACCCGCAAAATCCTCGAAGCCATCCCCGAGAACGCCGACTACAGTTGGAAGCCCACTGAGAAATCCATGCCACTCGGCCCTCTCGCCGGCCATATCGCCGACATGCTCGGCGAATGGGGTCTCTTCACTCTTACCCGGGACAAGCTCGAATTTGGCGCCGACCGCAAGTTCGAGCCCTTCCTGCCATCTAGCCGCGCTGAAGTTCTCGAGCGCTTCGACAAAGGCCTGGCAGCCACTCGCGCCGCGCTCGTTGCCACTACACCGGAGAAATGGGACCAGCACTGGCAGTTTGTCTGGAACGGCATGACGGTGGTCGACGAGCCTCGTTACCGCGTCCTTCGCGGCATGGTCCTCAATCACCTCGTTCACCATCGCGCCCAACTCGGCGTTTACATCCGTCTACTCGGCGGCAAACTCCCCGGCACCTATGGCCCCTCAGCGGATGAGATGTAGAGGCGGGAAACGACGCGTCTCAAGAGGCAGGCCGAGGTTTCTCGGCCTGCCCTTGTTTTCGTTCAGAGGGGCACCCTCGTGCGCGGGCTGCTAGCCTGAATGGATGCCGTTCGTTTTTCCCAAGATCTACCCCATCCTCGACGCATCGGTCATCCCCGCCGCCAACCGCACGGCTTTCCTTGATAAACTCGGCCGATCCCTCGCAGAAGCTGGCGTCACACTCCTCGAGTACCGCAACAAGACCGGCTCAGACACCGAACTCCTCGCTGATGCAACCGTCCTTCGCGCTGCACTGGGCAAGGGCCAGGTCCGCCTTGTCCTCGACGACCGCGCGGAACTCGTCGCACAGCTTGGCTTTGACGGCGTCCACGTTGACGCAGGTGATCGCACACCCGCAGAGGCACGCGCACTTCTTGGCCCTGAAGCCATCATTGGTACCTTTGGCGGCAGCGAATCTATGGTCCCGGGTGTCCTCGCCGTTCCCGCAAACTACTTCTCCATCGGCCCCATCGCGCCCACCACCACCAAGCAGACTGAGAAACCTCCGATTGGTGTAGAAGGCGTCCGCCACCTCCGTGCTGAGGCGGGCCCAGCGCCCATCCTCAGCGCCGCTGGCGGCGTCACTCTCGAGCTCGCGCCGCACCTTCTTGAGGCAGGAGCCAACATCGTCGCTGTTTCTTCCGCCATCTTCCGTGCGCCTGATCCAGCCGCGGAATTTCGCCGCTGGCAACAGTATTTGAAGTGACCTACGCACTCATTCCCAAAAACCACGGAAAACTTATTTCCGGTCGTTTACAGTAGACTCCAACCACGGTGACCACCCAAGACCTTACGCCGCACAACTCATCTGTCGACGCGCCTGCGGACACCGGCATGGTGCAGAGCCTCGGCCTGTTCAGCTCCACGGCCATCGTCGCCGGTTCCATGATCGGCTCCGGCATCTTCCTCGTTGACGCCGACATCGCCCGCGGCACAGACTCGCCTGCGCTCCTGCTTGCTGCTTGGATCGTCACAGCCATCATGACCACCATCGGCGCCCTCAGCTACGGTGAGCTCGCCGCAATGATGCCTAAGGCAGGCGGCCAATACATTTACCTTCGCGAGTCGCTCGGTCCGCTCTGGGGCTTCCTCTACGGCTGGACCCTGTTTCTCGTCATCCAGACCGGTACTATCGCCGCTGTCTGCGTGGCCTTCGGCAAGTTTCTCGGCGTCTTCTTTCCCAGCGTCTCAACAACGCACTGGCTCTGGCACATCGCGCACGTGCCCGCCATTCCTGTCGGACCGATGGTTCTCGGCAACATGGATATCGGCGTGAACACCGCGAATCTTGCCGGAATCGTCGTCGCGGTCCTCCTTGCCATCGTCAACGTCTTTGGCGTGCGACTAGGTGCCATCATCCAGAACGTCTTCACCTCGGCCAAGGCGTTGTCGCTCGCCGCGCTTGTGGTGCTCGGATTCACCGTGGGCGCCAATTCCACTGCCTGGAACGCCAACTTTGGCCCCGGTCTCACAGCCTTCTGGCACAACGCCGGCCTCAGCTCGCTCCATCCCGTGCAGGTGGGCATTGGCGGGCCAATCGTTCTGGTCAACGTCTTCGTGATCGTCGCAGTCGTGCAGGTCGGTTCGCTTTTCTCTGCCGACGCGTGGAACAACATCACCTTCACCGCGGGCGAAGTCAAAAACCCGCGTCGCAATATCCCGCTCTCGCTCATCCTCGGCACCGGCTTTGTACTCACCGTCTATTGCCTGGCCACGATGGCCTACCTGCTCGTCCTGCCCATGCATGGCGACCCGCACGGCGCCACCACTCTCGCTCGAGGCCTGCAATACGCCGCGGAAGACCGCGTGGGCACAGCCGCACTTGAAGTCATCTTTCACTCAGGCGGAGCGTATCTTATGGCGGCCGCCATTCTCATTTCCACCTTCGGCTGTGCCAACGGCCTGTCGCTTGCTGGCGCCCGCGTGTACTACGCAATGAGCCAGGACGGCCTCTTCTTCAAGTCTGTCGGTAAACTGCATCCGCGTTATCACACGCCTGCCGCAGGCCTTCTGGTGCAGGCTGCATGGACTGTTCTGCTTTGCGTCTCTGGTTCGTACAGTCAGTTGCTCGACTACATCATCTTCGCCGTGCTCGTCTTTTACGTGCTCACCATCGCCGGTTTGTTTGTGCTGCGCGTAAAGCAGCCCCACGCGCCGCGCCCCTACAAAGCTCTTGGCTATCCGCTGCTCCCGGCGCTCTACATCGCCATGGCCACGTGGATCTGTGTCGTATTATTGCGATATAAGCCCCAATACACATGGCCGGGACTTGTGCTTGTCTTGCTGGGCATTCCCGTCTATCTCTTCTGGTCGCGCCGCCCCGCAACGCCTTCAGTGTAAGTTCGCAACCTAACTTTTCAGGAGGAAGTCCCTCACTCATGTCCAGGCTGCTTCGTATCAAACCCATGTCGATGCTTTCGGCGGAAGCGCATGAAGAAGGCGAGCACACGCTCAAGCGTTCACTCAGCGCCCTGAATCTCATCACGCTCGGCATCGGGGCCGTCATCGGCGCGGGTATCTTTGTGCTCACCGGCCAGGCCGCCGCACTCCATGCAGGACCAGCGGTAGCGCTCAGCTTTGTTCTCGCCGGCTTCACCTGCGCTTTTGCCGGACTCTGCTACGCGGAATTCGCTTCGATCATCCCCATCGCCGGTTCCGCCTACACTTACGGCTATGCCACTCTTGGCGAACTTGTTGCCTGGATTATCGGCTGGGATCTCTGCCTGGAATACGCCTTTGGTGCGGCCACCGTGGCCTCCGGCTGGGCCGGGTACTTCAACAGCCTTCTGCAGCAGTTCGGCATCTACATTCCGCCACAGCTCACCGCCACAACCGGCACTTCACTGGCGTTCTACCAGCATCAGTGGCTTCCTGTTGCATCGCTGCCGCCCGGTATTTCTGACGCAGGCTTGCCTCACGCCACCGGCTTCTTCAACCTGATCGCCGTGCTGATCGTCATGGTCATCACCACCATCCTGGTCATCGGCATTAAGGAATCGGCCAACTTTAACTCGGCTATCGTCATCGTCAAGCTAGGCATCGTCGGCGTCTTCCTCGTAGTTGGCGGATACTTCCTGTTCCAGCACCCCGCCGTTGCCAGCGCCAACTGGCACCCCTTCATTCCTCCGTCCGATGGCCACGGCAACTTCGGCTGGGGAGGTATTCCCACTGCTGCGGCGTCCATATTCTTCGCCTACATCGGCTTTGATGCCGTCTCCACCGCCGCACAGGAGGCCAAGAACCCGCAGAAGGATATGCCCATCGGCATCCTCGGTTCGCTGGTCGTCTGCACCGTTCTCTACATCCTCGTGTCGCTTGTGCTCACCGGCCTGGTCAGCTACAAGACACTCAATGTTGCCGCGCCCGTCGCTCTAGCCATCGATATAACTGGGGTGAGCTGGGGCTCAATGCTCGTCAAGATCGGTGCTGTCTTCGGCCTGGCTACCGTCATGCTCGTCATGCTTCTCGGCCAGTCGCGCGTCTTCTACTCCATGTCAAAGGACGGCCTGCTGCCCAAGTGGGCTTCAGCCATTCACCCCAAATTCCGCACGCCCTGGATCACCACCATCGTTTTTGGCGCCTTCGCTGCCATCATGCCAGCCGTCTTCAACATCGATGTGCTCTCGCAGTTGGTCAACATCGGCACGCTGCTTGCCTTCACCATCGTCTGCGCCGGCGTCTGGGTGCTGCGTGTGCGCCACCCCAAAATGGAGCGGCCCTTCAAGACTCCGCTCGTGCCGCTCGTACCCGTCCTCGGCATCCTGTCGGCGGTCTACCTCATGTCGCGCCTTTCTAAGTTCACTTGGGAAGTCATGATCGTGTGGCTTCTCATCGGCCTCGTTATCTACTTCGGCTACTCAGTCAAGAACAGCAAGGTGCAGGCTCTTCCTGGGGTTCAGGAAGGGGACTGAGCCTCGCACTTACGCGCGCAAGCAGAACGGCCTCCCGCGGGAGGCCGTTCTTATTTCAACGCCAGAATCCTCTACGCAGTCGCCGGAGCGCACAATTCATCAAACGCTCGCACCAGCTCACCTGCAATCTGCTGCGCAGTCGACTGCTCGATCACAAAACGCTGCATCAGGTACACCAGCTTGCCTTCGCGCAGAATCGCAATTGCCGGAGAACTCGGCGGATTGCCCTCAAAGTAGCTTCGCGCTTTTTCCGTTGCCTCGCGGTCCTGGCCTGCAAACACCGTGATTGCGCGATCCGGCTTGTTCGCAGAGTTGGTGAGTGCCAGCCGCACGCCCGGACGCATTTTGCCCGCTGCGCAACCGCAGATCGAGTTCACCACAACCATCGTTGTGCCCGGCCTGGACAGCGCCGTGTCTACATCCTCGGCGCTCCGCGCCTCTTCAATCCCAGCACGCACAAGCTCTTCGCGCATCG
Source organism: Acidobacteriaceae bacterium UBA1795 (assembly GCA_002314435.1). Lineage (GTDB taxonomy): Bacteria > Acidobacteriota > Terriglobia > Terriglobales > Acidobacteriaceae > Telmatobacter. Next base: position 8,149 of record DCFV01000108.1, read on the forward strand.
GGATAACCATCAACTCTGGATACATGCATACCTCCGGCAGGGAAAGTTGCCTGTTCGTATTCTATCCGCAAATCGGCGGTGTAGCCTTGAATCAATGCTCGTTGAAGAAAACAAGCCGCTTGCGCCTTTCACTACCTTTGGCATCGGCGGTCCTGCACGCTGGTTCGCCCAGGCTACCAGCGAAGACGACGTAGCCGAAGCCGTCGCATGGGCTCGCGGACGTAGCGTGCCGCTCTTTGTTCTTGGCGGCGGCAGCAACCTGCTCATCGCAGACGCGGGTTTTGCCGGACTCGTGCTCCACATCGCGCTGCGCGGCATCTCCGTCGCACAGCAGCCCGACGCAGCCATCTACAGCGTTGCTGCTGGCGAAAACTGGGATAGCTTCGTGCAGCGCACTGTCGACGACAACTGCGCCGGCGTCGAGTGCCTTGCTGGCATTCCCGGCACCGTCGGCGGCACTCCGGTGCAGAACGTCGGTGCCTATGGCCAGGAGGTTGCCTCCGCCATTCACTGCGTCCGAGCCTTCGATACCGTCACCGAGCGCTTCGTTGAGTTCGCTGCCGCCGACTGCGGCTTCGACTATCGCCGCAGCCGGTTCAACACCACCGATCGCGGCCTCTACATCGTCACACGTGTCGACTATCGGCTCACCCTTGGCGGCGCGCCTACACTGCGCTATGTCGACCTGCAGCGCGCTTTCCCTGCGGACAGCGGAGCAACGCTCGCTGAAGTTGCCGAAGCCGTCCGCCGCATCCGACAAACCAAGGGCATGCTTCTCGTCGAAGGCGACGCAGACTGCCACAGCGCCGGAAGCTTCTTCAAGAACCCCGTCGTCACCGAGGAGCAGGTCAAACACATAGCCCTTGCGGCAGCTAAAGAGCCGCCGCGTTTTCCCGCTGGCTCCGGCCCTGCCAATGCGGGGCGCGTCAAAGTCCCCGCGGCGTGGCTCATCGACCAGGCCGGTTTCGCCAAAGGATTCACCAACGGACGTGCTGGCATCTCAACGCGCCACACGCTCGCGCTCACCAATCGGGGCGAAGCCACCGCTGCTGAGGTGCTCGCCCTCGCCAACGACATCGCCAACGCCGTGGAGGCTCGCTTCGGCCTCTGCCTCGAGCACGAACCGGTACTGCTCGGCTTCAAGTCCGGTTCGGTCTCCCCAGGTGGGCGCGCCGTAGCTGAGGACGAGCAAAAAATAGCCCCGCGCTGATACGCTAGGAGCAGGGATGAACGACAACCTGCACCAGTTACGCTGCTTCGGATGCGGCCAGCGGATCTCCGGCGCTGATGCCCGCCCAGACTTTCGTTGCGCCCAGTGTGGCGATCTCTTCGAGGTCGAGTACCCCGGCTGGGCTGTCGCCCGCGGCCACGATCGCCCCAACCCCGGCGCCCTCAAATGGCTTTGGCGCGAGCGTCGCTGCTCGTCCGAAACCATTGACCAGTCCGGCGTGTGGCGCTTCCGCGAACTTCTCCCCATCCTCGACAGCTTTGGCAGTGCCGTCACTTTGCGCGAGGGCAATACGCCCCTCTACGCACTGCCGCGAGCCGCCAAAGCCCTTGGCCTCGACCAGCTCTTTGCCAAGCATCAAGGCATGAACCCGACCGGGTCTTTCAAGGATACCGGCATGACTGCGGCCCTCTCGGTTGCCAAGGAGCGTGGCTTCTCCTGGGTTGCTTGCGCGTCCACTGGCAACACGTCAGCAGCCATGGCCGCCTATGCCGCGCGAGCCGGCCTGCGTTCGCTCGTACTCATCCCCGATGGCAAGATCGCCTGGGGCAAGCTCTCTCAGGCAATGGACTACGGCGCCGTCACATGCCAGCTTAAGACCGATTTTGACGGTTGCCTCCAGTTGCTCACCACCATCGTGCAGCAGGCGCCCATTTATCTGCTCAACTCCGTCAATCCTTATCGGCTCGAAGGCCAGAAGACTCCCGCCTTCGAAATCGCCGAGGCCTTTGACTGGAGCGTGCCAGACCATCTCATCGTCCCCGGCGGTAACCTCGGCAACAGCTCAGCACTTGGCAAGGGCTTCCGCGAACTCAAGGAACTCGGCCTCGTGGCCCGCATGCCGCGTATTTCCGTGATTCAAGCCGAAGGGGCAAACCCGCTCGCGCGTAGCTTTGCTTCAGGTAATCCATCAGCGCTGGAGCCGGTCGAAGCACACACCCGCGCCACTGCCATCCGCATCGGCAATCCCGCTTCCTGGCGCAAAGCTGCCAAGGCCATTCAGGACACCGGCGGCTGGTGCCTCGACGTGACTGAAGCCGAAATCGCCATTGCCAAGGCGGAGCTGGGCACAGAAGGTCTCGGCTGCGAGCCTGCTTCCGCCGTCACTCTTGCCGGGCTCAAGAAGCTGCGCGCCCAAGGCAAGGTAGCCGCAGCCGACTCCGTTGTGCTCGTGCTCACCGGTCACACTCTCAAGGACGCCGATTACACCATAGACTTCCATCGCGGTTCGCTGCTGCAGCCCGAAGAAGCCGCCGGTCACGAAACCGAGATCACAGCATTGTGCCGCAACGCCGTCTCAGTCGATGCCACACCCGAGGCCGTACTAGCTGCCCTCAAGGAACAAGCTGGATGACCTCAGTCTCCGCGCCAGAGCAGGGAACGCTCCGCCTCAAGCTGCCCGCGACCTCGGCCAACCTCGGCCCAGCTTTTGACGCAGCCGCCGTGGCGCTCGACTTTTATCTCGAGATCGAAGCTGCACCCGCCGCGGCGTTCTCCATCGATGCTACTGGCCGCGACGCAGCACGCTGCGCCCAACTCGAAGACAACCTGATCCTCACGATCTACAGGCGCCTACTCGCGCAGAACGATCGCCCCGTCGTGCCTCTCGCTATCCACATGCAGAACGGCATCCCGCTCGGCATGGGCTGTGGCTCCTCGGCCGCCGGTCGGCTGGCGGCCATCCTGCTCGCCAACCATTTTGGTCAGCTCGGATGGGACTCCGATCGGATCCTCGAGGAAGCCACCCTGCTTGAGGGGCACCCCGACAATGCCGCCGCCTGCTGGCTCGGCGGCTTCGTCAGTGCCGCCTGCATTGGCCGCACCGTCCAGGTGGCCCGCGTCGGACCGCCCGCAGCTTGGCGCGCCATCGTGGTACTGCCGCCCGCGCCCCTGGCCACCAGCAAGGCGCGCGCTATCCTGCCCGTCTCTTACTCTCGCGCCGACACCGTCGCGAACGTGCAGTCTGCGGCCCTGCTGGGCCTGGCCTTTGCGCAGGCCCGCGGCGATCTGCTCCCAATCGCCATGCGCGACCGCATCCACCAGCCCTACCGCGAGGCGATTTGCCCTATGCTCCCCTGCCTGTTGCCTCTGGCCGGCTCCAACGGCATCCTGGGAGCAGCCCTCAGCGGGGCAGGGCCCTCTGTTCTGGTCATCGTCGAGAGCGAAGCAAGTGTCGCCGCAGCCTCGGCCGCCATCCGCACTGCTGTTGAAGGCCTCCCGGAACCTGAATTGCGCGTCTCTCACCTGGAAACCAGGGGCGCTAACGCCGCTTTTTAAAGGCGATTTCAGCGTTCCCGCAACACGGCGAATCGTACAGGAATGCACTTAAACTGGTCGAACTGTTCCGCACGCACCAGGTCTCTGCGTACCCTTAACCAGCCCCGAAAGGCGAGGAAATTACAGCCGGTGCAACAAGAGCTAAATGGCTGTTAGCATTCTAGTTAATGGCGCACGTCTGATTACTTTCGCATTACCTAAGTTTGCTTGCTATTCCGTACTGGAACCCCTACATTCGCTGCGTGGGCAGTTCTGGGGGAGGGCTGCTCTAGCGCCCGAGATCCGAATAGGATCCGGGCGCTTTTAATTTTCCTCTGAGTTTGTTCTTTCACATCGCCCGATCTGCCTCTTCCCCACCTGCAGATTGGCGTGCCTGATTCCTGCCTACTTTGCGACCGTTCCACAGCAGAATGCATCCTAAAGAAGCCACGTGTTTGAGTACACTGGAGGAGTAGACGTAACAAGGAGGAGCATGGCGGGAGCGGGAGTTTTGGAAGTTAGTGATGCAACATTTGACCAGGAAGTACTGCGCAGCGAGCAGCCGGTTCTGGTAGATTTTTGGGCGGTTTGGTGCGGTCCATGCAAGGCGATTGCGCCGGTGGTAGACGGTCTGGCTGCGTCCTACGCAGGCAAGCTGAAAGTGGCCAAGGTGAATGTTGACGAGAATGGCGCAACGCCTTCGCGCTATGGAATTCGCGGCATTCCGACCCTGCTGTTCTTCAAGGGTGGCAAGGTAGCTGACCAGGTGGTGGGCTACGTTCCTCAGAACGTGATCGAAGAGAAAGTGCAAAAGCTGCTGGCTTAATCCAGATTCAGCTCAGCAAGGAACAATGAAAAGCCCGGCGCAGCGGCCGGGTTTTTCATTCTCTTGTCGTTTCACCCGCGAAGCTGACTAGCGGTATTTGCGCAGCACGCCCAGTACGCGCCCCTGGATAGCCACCTGTGCCGCGGGAACATAGATCGGCTCCATCTCAATGTTGGCCGGTTGCAGCCGCACAATGTGGCCCTCGGAGTAGAAACGCTTGAGCGTGGTCTCCGCTCCTCGCACCAGGGCGACCACGATCTCACCCTGCCGCGCCGTCCGCGTCCGCTCCACCAACACGTAATCGCCGTTGATGATGTGCTCGTCGCGCATCGAATCCCCGCGCACTTCGAGGGCAAAAACGTCTCGATTGCCCACCACGTCGTGCAGAGAGATGCTTTCCTGCGTTTCCGATGTTTCCACTGGCAACCCGGCCGAGATGCGCCCGGCCAGCGGCAAGCGCTCGCTCGAGCGTGTGCGCGAGCCGGGCGGCAGAACATCGATCGAACGGCTCCGGTTGTGCACGCGGTCGAGCATGCCCTTCTTTTCGAGGTTCGTGATGTGCTTGTGAACCGTGGCCAGGCTCTTCAACCCCATGCCTCGCGCAATCTCTTCAAACGACGGGGAATAGCCATTTCGATTCACGAAGGACTCGAGAAAATCAAGGATCTCTTTTTGCCTGCGCGTGACTGCCATGCGCGCATTATAGCGAACAAAAAGCGAATCGCAAGAGGTTTTTTACCTCTTTCTTCGCTGCGCGCCTCAGGACCGGTAACTGGTGCGCTGCGTGTGCCACCGGACAGAGCACTGCTCATTCCTCAGCCGCGTGGAAGACGAACTTCTCCGAGGGAACTCTCATAGTCGAAAAGTAGTGGACACGCTTGCCAAGCTTCTTCATCAGACGGCGTATGCAAACGGCACGCTTCAGGACCACGCATATCTCTCGGTCCGAACACCGGCATTTCCCGTGGGTCCGGCGTCCCTGCGCCCGGACGAAGTTACTCGTGATCAGATTGGCCGCGCGGACACGGTCATGTAGGGGTCTGCTCACGAAACGGACAAAACTGTACGCTAAGGTGCGCCAGTCTTTCGTATCCGCTGGAGTTTTCCTTGTTGACGCTCGCTTTGATGTAGGGAGACCTCAAGACAGGGATTGTGAGTACTACGCTATTGCTCCTGAATACTTGTGTACCCTGCGCTTGGACTACCGTAGGGTTCGTGAAGAGCCAGCACTTGTGTAAAGTTTCCGGAGTCCCGATTCGATGCCGGCGTGTATCCAGCTGGCGTTGTCACGTTGACGGGACGAGGCAGGGTGTCACCGACCACTTTCGTACCGACGAGCACGTAGCCCCGCGTATCATTGCCGCCAAATGCGCTGATGGCATATCCGGCGCCAGCCAATTGTATTGCTGCGGTAGCTGCGTCCTGCGGAGCAACGATCACGGTTTTGACATCATATGCAGTTGTTCTGTCGCCTTGCCAGCCATACGAGACCAAGTACGCCTGTCCCTTCGCATCGAACGAGGCTGCCGTAATGATGCGGCTTTCAGCACCATCCTGGGCGACGGTGGACTGAATCTCGGCCGGAGGGACGATCTCAAGCCTGTAATCGAATCCTCCGGATTGTCCCGTCTGCACCCACGATATCCCGTAGGCGTTCGTCGCAGGCTCCAGGTCCAGAGAGGTAATGACCGTATTGGAAGCGATGATTGACTGCAGGTCCGAATCAAAGTAGCTGAGATTCCCACCTTTGTACCACATTGTCAGCCCTGTCATTCCTTGCGGGAGAAATAAGGCACTGAAACCCCATGCACATCCAGAGGCAGGAGAACACGCCTGAAAGGACCCAAGTTCCAGAGGAGTTCCGACCGCGTTACGAATAGTTTCTGATCCAGATGCAACTACTCCTGCCTTCGCACCGTTCTGGCCAAATCCTGGAAGAGTGACTTGCTGCGCGAGAAGATAGCGCAGGTCCCCAATTGCTGGCGCGCGCGCTCCTGCGGTGAGTGTAGCGACGTTGCTACTGATCGAGCTGTTTGCATTGCTGATTTTGACCTGAAAAGTCGAGCCGGAATCAACTGACGAGACAGCCGACGTTGTGTAGGAAGCTTCAGTTGCCCCCGCAATTTCCGAGCCGTTTCGGACCCACTGATATTTGAGGGGTGCGGCACCGGACGCTGTTACTGAAAATGTCGCAGTTCGGCCTAAAGGAGCTGTCATGCTTGCAGGTTGCGAAATGATGTTGACGGCTTGGTCTGACGGAGGGGTTGAACCGGAACTGGATCCAGCCGCGCATCCGTTGGCCAGGAGCAAGAAGGACAAGCTTGCCATTCCAACCGACAAAGCTTTCCGCACGCTTCTACTCATGCAGGGAAATCCAGGATTAATCAGCTTGATATGTTGCAACCACATGGGTGATCCTCAACTCGCAATTCAAAAACCATCCAGTTCCAAAGGCGTCACTTCTTGGCATTGAAAACGCTAAGTGGATAGGAAGAGATCATATAGAGGGCTTGGTCGCTATCAGTCGGTCCAAACTCAAGCCGTCGCGTCTGCCACATAAAATTGCGTACGCGGAAGTAGTAAACCTGCCCCGCTTCAGCCGTAAAGTGAGCAAGCTCGACAACATGCCCGAACATGTGGGCCTGCGCATTCACACACACATGGTGTTCGCCTGGTTCAACGGAAACGGAAAACCATGAGTTATTCTGATTGGCACCTATCCATGCTCCGTCCATCCCTATTCTCGTAACGAAAGTGCCACCTGCACCAAAGGTGTTCTCTGTACCCAAGTCTTGGACAAAGTAGACGCGCGCCTTTCCCGGATCAACCGGTACAGCCGCGTGGCGTGTCTTGTCCAACTCCACGTCAAAGCGGACTTTCCCTGGACCGCAGGCCGTCTGCACAGCAGTATCCTGAGCCTGAGCAATTCCGGAGATTGCGAGAATGAGCATCAATAGGCAAATCCGCACGTATTCCTCCAAAAATGCCGGGCAGACCGGGGTTGCTTCTGATGGTCTACCCGGCTTGCACAACGAGCTGCTGGTCTGCCCGATCTTTTGTAC
>DCFV01000128.1:0-8269 GCA_002314435.1 Acidobacteriaceae bacterium UBA1795
ACGGAGGCCTCCGTCGTAGGCTTCCTCCTATATAGGCGTGTTTGGAAGATTCTCCCAATTTTCACTATCTACTGTGGTTGGGATATTCTCGTCAATCTCGCTGCGTTGCGGGTTCACAACCTCCATTCACAAGATGCATATCTCGCTTTTTATCTGACAGAAACTGCCATAGACTCCGTTCTTCAGTTCTGCGTACTCGTTGAACTGGCGTGGTCAGTGCTACGTCCAATACGTGCCTCTTTGCCTCGGAGAGCTCTCGTCGTAATCGGCAGCATGATCCTCGCATTCGGCGCCGCGATTTGGCCATTCTCAGCAGTACACCCCACAGATACTCCGCAACAGGTTCTGGTGTTGCTGCACCTCCTGCAAACCGTCTCCGTTCTGCGCGTGATCTTCTTTTTGGCTCTTGCGGGATGCAGCCAGTTGCTGTCCCTCAGTTGGCGCGACCGCGAACTTCAGGTCATCACCGGACTCGGTCTCTACTCATTGGTCAGTCTCGGTGTAGCTATGTTCCACACCCACCAAGCCGACCCTATGGTCAACCAGATGTTGAACCAGTTGGTCATTGGCAGCTACATCTGCTCTCTCCTCTATNNGAGCCCGTTCCCGACTGGCAAGACCGCTTAGTTCTGCCTCTTGGGAAGTGCAAAATGATCTGAAGCAGATTGGTGCTACACTCAACTCGTTGCACCAATCTGCTTTTGTTTTCAATGGTCACAGATCATGAGTCTGGACAACGCACTCTGGCTTGGATACATTGCAGCGGAAGCGGTGGTAATTGCCCTGCTTCTGCTCAGACGAGCGTGGAGACTACTCCCGACCTTCTGTATATATTGCGTTTGTGATCTGCTGATTAATATTGGCAATTACCCGGTTAGAATTTATTTCCCTGACAGCTACCTCAACGTCTACTTAACTGAAACCTCAATAGATTCCGTCCTTCAGTTCTGCGTGCTCGTGGAACTGGCTTGGTCGGTACTCCGTCCCATTCGTGCCTCATTGCCGCGCGCTTCGCTGTTCGTCATTGCCGGCATGATTCTTGCGGTTGGGGCAGCTATATGGCCGTTCTCCGACATGAGCAGCAATCATGGGGACATCCGGTACCAGATGCACATCCTGCTTCACCTTCTGCAAACGGTATCGATTCTGCGGATTCTGTTCTTTCTCGGTTTGGCCGGGTGTAGCCAACTGCTTTCTCTAAGCTGGCGCGATAGAGAACTCCAGGTCGTGACCGGATTGGGCCTCTACTCAATCGTGAGTCTCGGCGTATCCATGTTCCACACCCACCAGCCTGCCGGGGCAGAGTACGGCTTCCTCAACCAGTTCGTAGTGATCAGCTACATCTGCTCTCTCCTCTATTGGGTGATCTGCTTCTCGCAACGCGAGGCGGAACGGCAAGAGTTCACTCCACAGATGCAGAACCTGCTTCTGGCCGTGGCCGGCGTGGCGCGCGCCGACCGCGAGGCGTTGGCACGCAAATCAGTTACCGATGGGCAGAACTCTCGCAGATTTTAGCCTTCGCTAACTGCATCGTTGCTGCTGCAAAACATGAGTTCCGCCCTCGACCGTATCTCTCGCTCCAGCAAAACCCTTTATTTTCTTGTGCCTCACAGGGGCCGGACCGTCTTCCTTATCCCCGGAAAGTATCATTGACTCTATAACTCGATTACCTTAGGTTACTTGCGAGAGCAAAACGTTGGTACCATAAGACAAGAAGTGCTCTCAAAAGATGTACTTTTTTCCAGAATGCCAGGATTTCTGGTTAGAGTGGTAGGAACCGCTGCACGAGCCGGGACATTAGTCGATAGATCGAAAAACCCCGGCCCTGAGGATGACCAATGATCTTTCCTCTACTTCAACTTGCTGCGCTCACCGGCGTGGCGCTTTACCTTGGCCGATGGAGAACCAGTGTTCGCCGGCGCAATACGCAGTCCTGGGATACGCTCATTGTGCGGCTTAGGCCGGACTGGAGCGCCCGAGAGCTGAGCGATCATTTTTTGTGGAAAGAAGGCGTCAGCACAACACCCGAAGAAACCTGGAAACGCATGCGGGGGGCTCACGGACTGTGGGCGATTTACCAGAATGCCCGCGTGATGCTGGAAATGGCCGACTACGCCGTTCGCCACTGTGAAGGGGTGGACCGCGTGCTGATCGAAAACCTGCGCAGCGATGCCCTGCAGATCCGGGTCTGCGTGATAATGGCGCTCTGCCAGTATGCGTTCAGTCAGGCCAGCGAAGGGGTCCGTGTCAATGCATTTCGTGCCGCCTCGATGTACACCGGTATGGCGGCCCGCATGACGCAACTGCTGCAGGACAACGCAGCTGTCGTTCTGCCCGACTTCGTGGCAGCCATGTAACACAACCTTAGTTCTCTCGCAAAAGACCCCGGCCTCGGCCGGGGTCTTTTGCGTTTGCACGCAGGCGTCGAATCAGGCAATGAATCACACGACCTCGGCCAGGAATGCGTTGATGCGCGCGAACTCCTCGTCTGAGAGACGGAAGGTGAGCGCGGGGGCCAAGCCCTCCACTTGCTGAGCACTTCGGCCACCCACGATGGCCGCCGTGATGGCGGGATTGCGAAGGGTCCAGGCGACGGCCACCACGCCGGGCGCAACGCCGTGGCCGCTGCCTATCTCCCGCAGCAACTCCACCAGCTTGAGATTGCGGCTCAGCCGCGGCTCGTTGAACTCGACCGCGCGGCGGCGCCAGTCGTCGGCTGGCAGGGCCGCAACACGCTCTGCGGTCATTTTGCCGGTGAGCAGGCCGGAGACCATGGGCGAGTAATTGATGACGCCGATGCCGTTGGCCTGCGCGAAGGGCAGAATCTCCTGCTCCACAGCGCGGCGCAGCATGGAGTAGGGCGGTTGCAGGCTGGTGACCGGTGCGATCTTCTGCACGCGCTTGATCTGGTCCACATTGAAGTTCGACACACCGATCCATCGGATCTTGCCCTGCTGGCGGAACTGTTCGAGCGCGGCCCAGCCTTCCTCTATTTCCTCTTCGGGGTTGGGCCAGTGAATCTGATAAAGGTCGATGGTCTCCACGCCCAGACGGCGCAGCGAGCCCTCCAACTCCTCGGCCAGCGAGCCCGCTTTGAGCGAGCGGTAAATGGAGCGGTCTGCGTGCCAGCGCATGGAGCACTTGGTGAAGACAAGTGGTTTGTGGCTGGTGTTCCGGAGGGCGCGGGCAACGATATCTTCCGAATGGCCCAAGCCGTAGATGGCGGCCGTGTCGATCCAGTTCACGCCAAGGTCGAGCGCGCGGTGGATCGCGGCGATGGAGGCGTTGTCGTCCTGCGGGCCCCAGGCGAACTCCCAATTGCCGCCGCCGATGGCCCAGGCACCAAAACCGATGGGGGTGAGTTGGAGGTCGGAGTTGCCGAGGGTGCGAAGCGAAGCAGATGCGGTAGTCGTCATAACACTAGGTTAGATGTCTGCAGCGCGAACCCGCTTCAAGATCTACATAAGACAATCGTCTCTAAGCGGCGCTACGCGGCGATGAGGAAGCGGCCGTCGCGCATGATCTGCTCTTCGCCGTCCGGGGACTCGAGCCAGATGTTGAAGCCGAGGCCAACCACGTCGATATGCGTGCCGGAGCGCCATGGAGCGCCGGTGTGCTCGCCATAGGGGTTGCCAAAGGCGATGTGGATGCCGGGAAATTTTTCGTCCTGCAGGATGTTGCCGATGACCCGCTGCACGCCGAGGTTGGTGCCGATAGCGAACTCACCCACGCGGTCCGAGTTCTCGTCGGTGTGCGTGTACGCCCAGAAATCTGCTTCGAGCTGCTTGTTATCGCTTGAGCAGCGCACGATGCGGTTCTGCGCGATCTCAATCGTCAGCGGCGACGCGGCCAGCAGGCCGTAGCGTGCGCAGAGCCAGTCACCCACCACGCCGTCGACCACGAACGTTCCGTTCACTTCGCCGGGAGAGGTGAAACACTCGCCGCCGGGCAGGTTGCCCCACTTCTCGGTCGAGATGATTCCTGAGGTTTTGAACCACTTGTAGTCGGGGTTCATATCGGCCACGATGCTGGTGCCAGCTGCCGTGGTTGCTCGAATGCGTGTGGCACGGCGCACGCGGTCGAGCACCTTCTGGCTGAGCCGGTCGACGAGATCGAAGTCAGCGCGCATCCCGTGGCACATGATCTCCGGCGTGATGTTAACCATGTGCGCATGGCGCATGCGGCGGCGATTGACCACGTCGGTCATCTGCATGCGCGAACCGAGTTCATTGGGCTGCACCTGGACAGCGAAGATGGACGCCTGCGAGGACTCCATGTCGGCTAGCACCTCGGCCGGCATGCCCGCCAGAGGGCGCGGAGCAAGGTCCTCGAGCAGGAACGCATTCCACGTACAGCCGCGCGCCTCAAGCTGGACCGCGAGCGAGGCGGCGATGGCCTCAGTCGCGCGGTCGGTGATGAGCGTGACCTTCTCTGCCGGATTGATGCGCAGGCAGGTGCGGACGGCGGAACGCGCGCCGGGGGCGAACTCGGCGGGATAGTCGAGCAAGAGCAGACGGTGTGCGGCGGCGTTCATGTGCGACGGAGACCTCTCAAACGTGTGGATGCGATTCCTACTGTTGAGGGTAAAGGAAAACTCACGCCGGGGGAAACGGGAACTGCGCGCGTCTGTAGAGACTTTAGTCGCTGACGCCGGCAAGGCTATCCCTTAGACTCGGGTTTGAGAGGTCAACCGAGATGAGTGTTGAACACCCCGCAAAGATCGGCATTATCGGCGCAGGCAGTGTGGGCGCCACCATTGCATACGCAGCGATGATTCGCGGTGTGGCGCGCCACATCAGCCTGTTCGACATAGCGCGCACCAAAGTGGAGGCCGAGGTGCTGGACCTGAACCACGGGCAGTTGTTTGCGCCGGAGGCCACAGTGGACGGGTCAGACGACGTGGAGGTGCTGCGCGGATCCGACGTAGTGGTGATGACCGCGGGCGCGAAACAGAAGCCGGGGCAGACACGGCTCGATCTCGCCGCGGCCAATGCCGCCATCTGCGGAAAGATTTTGCCGGACGTGGTGCGCGTGGCCCCCGACGCGTTGCTGCTTCTGGTGACCAACCCAGTGGACGTGATGACCGAAGTGGCGTTGAAGCTGACGGGGCTGCCGCCGGAGCGCGTGCTCGGCTCGGGCACAGTGCTGGACAGCTCGCGCTTCCGTTATCTCGTTGCGCGGCACTGCGGCGTTGCCGTGCAAAATGTGCATGCCTACATTGCAGGCGAGCACGGCGACTCGGAGATTCCGCTGTGGTCGAGCGCGACCATCGGCTCCATTCCGTTGAGCCAGTGGTCAGTGGACGGTCACGGCCGGCTGACCGCGGCCGACAAGGAGACGATCGTGCACAACGTGAAGTACGCGGCATATCAAGTCATCCAGGGCAAGGGCGCCACCAACTACGCCGTCGGCCTGGCAGTGACCAACATCCTGGAAGCGATTCTCCACGACGAGCGGCGCGTGTTACCGGTGAGCGGGTGGCTGGGCGGCTTCCATGGCATGCAGGATGTTTGCCTGAGCCTGCCGCGCATTGTAAGCCGCAAGGGCATTGAAGCGCCGTTGCCGATTCCGATGACCGTGGATGAAGAGGCGGGTCTAGAAGCCAGCGCCAACCGTATCCGCGAGGCGCTGCGCGGACTGGGCTACTAGCTGGTGCTGGCGGCTACAGGCCGGCGGCGGTTTCGCTGGCCATGTAGTCGACAACGGCCTTGAGGTCACCCTTGGTATCTTCAAAGACCTTGAGCTGGCGGTCAGCGCCCGTGCCAGTTTTGAGAATCGTGCGGACGCCATCGATGGCCTCGCGGCTGCCTAGCTCGTCCACAACTGGATCAACGAGCGCAAGGTACTCCTCGATCAGGTCGCGCAGAGGAATCTCCTGCTGCTTGCCGAAATCGATGAGCTTGCCGTCGAGCCCATAGCGCACTGCGCGGAACTTGTTTTCCGCAATGAGCGAGCGCGTGTAGTGGCGGAAGTCCTGGTTGGCCTCGTGCAGCTTGTAGAGGTAAGCCGCGGTAGCTTGAATCAGCGCGGCGATGGCAACTGTCTCCTCGGCGCGCAGTGGGATGTCGCAGGCGCGCACCTCGACGGTGTTGAAGAACGGATGCGGGCGGATGTCCCACCAGATCTTCTTCGCATTGTCGATGCAGTTGGTGCGCACAAGCAGGCTGACGTAGTTCTCGAACTCGAAGTAGCTGGAGAACTCGTCGGGGATTCCGGTGCGGGGAAAGTTCTCAAAGACCTTGGCGCGGTAGCCCTTGTAGCCGGTGTTCAGGCCCAGCCAGAAAGGTGAGTTTGTGGCAAGCGCCAGGATGTGGGGCAGAAAGTAGCGCATCGAGTTCATGATGCGGATGGCTGCTTCATGGTCCTCGATACCCACGTGCACGTGAAGGCCGAAGATCAGGTTGGAGCGCGCCACGAGTTGTAGATCCTTGACCACCTGGTGATAGCGCGGGTCGGGATAGATCTCCTGCGTGCGCCAGTCGGCAAAGGGATGGGTAGCGCCTGCGACAAGCTTCAGCTTGTGCTCTGCGGCGAGCTTGATCATCTCGCGGCGCAGGTCGTAGATGTCTTCACGCGCCTCGTCGATGTTGCAGCAGACGCGCGTGCCAACTTCGACGACCGAGGTATGCATCTCGGCCTTGACGCGCTCCTGCAGGCGCATTTTGCCCTGGGCAAGCATCTCGGTCTGGATGTGCGAACGCAGGTCGCGCGTGACCGGATCGACGGTCTGGTACTCCTCTTCGATGCCAAGCGAGAAGGATGGCCGCATGGGGATTTCCTCGGGACAGCTTGCGGTCATTGTACGGGACAACGAAGAAATTCAAGCGAAACAAAACTCCATTCGCAACACCGAATACGCCTACAATTCGCATGGAGCACAACGATGTTTCGGGATCGCAGAGATGCGGGCCGTGCCGCGGCCAGAGCTGTGGCGGCACTGGGCGACCTGGGAGATGCGGTGGTGCTGGCGCTGCCGCGCGGCGGGGTGCCGGTTGCGTATGAGGTGGCGCGCGCCTGCCACCTGCCGCTGGACATACTGCTGGTGCGCAAGCTCGGCGCACCCCACCAACGAGAATTGGCAGTGGGCGCACTTGCCAGCGGGGGAGCCGTCGTATTGAATGCACGGATCGTCTCCGCGCTGCATCTCTCGGAGTCGGCGCTCGCAAGCGAGATCGCCGCCGAGCAGGCGGAGATCAACCGGCAGGAGAAGCTTTACCGCGAAGGACGCCCAGCGATTCGGTTCGATGGGCGCACGGTGATTCTGGTGGACGATGGGCTGGCAACTGGCGCCACCATGCGCGCCGCCATCCGCGCCGTCCGGCCCCGCGCGCGGCGCGTTGTTGTAGCCGTTCCCGTGGGGGCAGCCGACACCTGCGCGGAGTTGGCCCACGAGGCGGACCAGGTGGTGTGCCTCGATAAGCCGGAGTCGTTTGATGCGGTAAGCCAGTCCTACTACGAGTTTGAGCAAACAAGCGATGCGGAGGTGCGCGCCCTGCTGGCGGCAGTTCGCCCTGAGCCGCCGCTCCGTCAGGCTGACTGATCCGGACTCGGCGGCGCGGGCTTCGCCATGGCGGCGGCTTTCGCCGGCCGCTTTGGCGAGAGCTTCTTGGCTTTCTTCTTCGCCGGTGCGGCCGGTGCTCCCAGAAACGCCGCCCAGCGCAACTCTGGCACATGAGGAGCGGTCTTAACCTTGGCAATCGCCAGGTCGGCGACCTCGCGCACAATCCAGTCGAAATTGGCCTGACCTACGGAGTGCAGATCGGCATCCGGTGCGGGATTCATAAAGTCGATAGCATAAGGCACGCCGTTCTCCACAGCGAACTCGACGGTGTTCAGGTCGTAGCCCAGCGCACGGCATAGGGTGAGCGCGTCTCTCTCCACTCGACGAAGCAGGCTCTTCGGGTATGCGGGCGGGTCCTGCAGGTAGCGCTCGTGGTGCGGCCGGCGCGGGTCATAGGGCATGATGTGTACCTTTTTCTGCCCAACCACGTAGCAACGGAAGTATTCCTGAAACTCGACAGCTTTTTGAAACATCATACAAAGNNAGATCGGCATCCGGTGCGGGATTCAGGAAGTCGATCGCATAAGGTACGCCATCCTCAACGGCAAACTCCACCGTGTTGAGGTCATATCCAAGGGCCCGGCACAACGTCAGGCAGTCGCGAATCACGCGGTCGTAGAGAACCGGCTCGATCGGCGGTCCGTCCTTCACGTAGCGCTCGGCATGGGGCCGTCGCGGATCGTACTGCATCACATGAACGTGCTCGCG
>DCFV01000128.1:8312-8660 GCA_002314435.1 Acidobacteriaceae bacterium UBA1795
CAGCTTTTTGAAACATCATACAAAGTTGGTGAGATTGATCATACGCCGCAAAAAACTCTTCGCGATTATGGATGTGGTACACATCGCGCCAGCCGCCGCCGTCGATCGGCTTCATGAATCCGTGCTCGCCCACGTACGCAAACACGGCATCCCAGTCCAGCGGATATTCGAGGTTGCGCATGGAGCGGTCAGTGGTTCCCTCAGGATGCCGCTTGTGCGGCAGGATGACGGTAGGCGGCACGGCCACGCCGAGTTGCGCGGCCAGCGAGTAGTTGAAAAACTTGTCGTCGGCCGACCACCAGAAGGGGTTGTTAATGATGACTGTGCCGTGCAGCGCGGCGTGCTTGA
>DCFV01000125.1 GCA_002314435.1 Acidobacteriaceae bacterium UBA1795
CCTCGATTAAGGCTGGATAGTCGGCTACACACGTAACGATGGCGACGTCCTCAAAGTTCTTGGCGGCCGAGCGCACCATCGACGGCCCACCGATGTCGATGTTTTCGATCAGCTGGCCGAAGGCGACGCCGGGTTGAGCTGCGGTCTTCTCAAAGGCGTAGAGGTTAACGACCACCATGTCGATCGGCTGAATACCGTGGGCGGCGACCGCAGTTTCGTGCTCGTGGTTGCCGCGGATGTACAGCAGCCCGCCGTGGACGCGCGGGTGTAGCGTCTTCACGCGGCCGTCCAGCATTTCAGGAAACCCTGTTAGCTCGCTGATGTCCTGTACGCCCAGCCCGGCGTCGCGCAGCGCCCGCGCCGTACCTCCGGTCGAGACGAGTTCCACGCCGAACTCGACCAGGACTTTTGCAAGGTCTACCAGACCGGTCTTGTCTGTGACGCTCAAAAGCGCGCGGCGAATCCGCTTTTCCGATGCCGAAGAGAAAGACATACAACTGCTCCTTGGGGTTCCCGGCGAGTGTTGCGCGGTGTAAGCGCGTGCTCGGGACCACAGAACAGACTACAACCCGCATGCGCGCGGGCCGGGCCTGAGCATGTGGGAAAGCGCGCTGCGGGGCCGTCCTGTTTCAACACAAGCCAGATCCATCTTTCGGTGAGTAACTGGCGATACAGTACGATTAAGGATATGGGAAGCAGCCCCCACCCGATTCCCGAACCAGAGATTCTGCCGCCCGGCGCGAACTACGTGCCCCCGCAGCAGGAACGCCGTCAGCGACGGCCTACTTGGGCCGTTGCCCCGGCGACATACCTGCTGGTGGCGATCAACTGCATTGTCTTCCTCGCAATGCTTGCGCAGCGCGTCAGCGCCATCAGCCCGACGCCCCTGCAACTTCTCAATTGGGGCGCGGACAATGCAGGTTTTGTGCTCATTGGCGGCGAGTGGTGGCGCATTGTCACCGCCATGTTTGTCCACGTCGGCATCCTGCACCTGGCCACCAATATGTGGTGCCTGTGGAACTTGGGCCTGCTGGCGGAGCCGTTGATGGGTTCGGCTGGAGTGCTGGCTGTTTATCTGCTTACAGGTGCGGCAGGCAATCTGCTATCGACGCTGGTCAACTGGGTGGGCAGCGCGCCGGACTGGGCGCGATATCACGATGTGGGCGTATTTTCAGTGGGCGCGGGTGCTTCGGGTGCGGTCTTCGGTATTGCCGGGGCTCTGATTGTGCTGCTCAAGTCGCCGCGGCTGCCCGTGCCTCCGTCTGAGCTCAAAAAGCTACGCCGGTCGGTGATTTACTTCGCGGTCGTCAACCTGGTTCTGGGTCTGTCGATCTCCGGCGGTACACGCCTGTTCGGCGAAGGGATACTGATCGACAACATGGCTCACATTGGCGGATTTGCCTGTGGCCTGCTGTTCGCTGTGCCCATGGTGCCGCGCCCGGGCTCGCCGCGGCCGGTGTTTCGCGCGCGGCTTGGAGTGGCGACAGCAATGATTGTCGCCGCGCTGGTGCTGTTTGGCTTCTACCTAGCCAAACTCGCCGGATAATTCTTCCGGCGCGTGATCGATTCGCCTGTGCGAGAATGTGCCTGAGCGCGGCACATAGGTCGTTCAAGCGCACTCCAACATCCCCGATCGATGCAACTCCTTCAACCTCCTTGGAGGGATCCGATGGAACGCCGCGATTTCCTGAAACAAGCTGCCGTTACAGCCGCTGCCGTAGCCACTGCCAGCCAGATGAACGCCGCCACAAAAACGCCGTCGAACCCAATTCCGCGCCGCACGCTAGGGCGCACAGGCGAGCAACTCTCAATCATCGGCTTTGGCGGCATCGTCGTGATGAACGAGACTACGGGCGAGGCCTCCAATATAGTTGCCGAGGCCGTAGACCGCGGCATCAACTACTTTGACGTGGCTCCCAGCTACGGCAACGCGCAGGAGCGGCTGGGTCCGGCGCTGGCGCCTTATCGCGCGAAGAGCTTTGTAGCCTGCAAGACCGACGGCCGCATGAAAGACGACTCACGCGCCGATCTGGAGGAGTCGCTGCGGCTGCTCAAGACTGACCATGTCGATCTCTACCAGTTCCACGCACTGACGAAGATGGCCGACCTGGATCGAGTGCTAGGCCCCGGCGGTGCCATTGAGACGATGGAAGCAGCAAAGAAGGAAGGCAAGATTCGCTTTATCGGCTTCAGCGTGCACTCGGCGGAGACGGCCGTAGCCGCCATGGATCGCTACAACTTCGACACGATCCTGTTTCCGGTGAATTGGGTGCTCTTCACGCAGGCGGGCTTCGGGCCGCAGATTCTCAAGAAGGCGCAGGAGAAGAAGGTGGGCATCCTGGCGCTGAAAGGCATGGCCAAGACGGTTTGGGCCGCCGACCAGAAGCAGAACCACCCGCAGCCCAAGTGCTGGTATCAGCCCGCCGCGTTTCCCGACGAAGCCTCGCTCGGTCTGCGCTGGACGCTGAGCCACCCTATTACCGCGGCAATACCGCCCGGCGATGAACGCTACTTCCGCCTCGCGATGGACGTGGCGCAGAACTTCCGTCCGCTGGGTGTTGACGAGGAGCAGGGACTGCTGAAAGGCGGCCAAGGCGTGGAGCCGATCTTCCACTTGGGGAACGACGCGTAGGTAAGCCCTAGCGGACAGCCGTCGCGGCAAACTTCTTCACCATCGCCAGCAGCAGCTTGCGGTCGCTCTCGTTCAGGTTCGACGAATAGCGCCGGATCTGCGTAAGGAATCGGAGCTCGTCATCGGACAGGCGCTGCGTGTTCATCTGGTGGCCCACCGCGTCATCTGAGAAGAACTGCGCAATGGGAAGATCGAGTGCGAGAGCGATCTTCGAAAGAGTATCCAGTGAGGGAACCGTGTGGCCATTCTCCACTCGCGACAGATAGCAGCGCAGGAGGCCGGTCTTCTTTTCTATATCACCCTGAGAAAGGCCTTTCTGGAGACGGTGCGCGCGGATGGTGGTGCCGATCTTCATCATTGGGACTGCCTGCCTTTGTCTACCGTGTTTACTTTCGCGGTAGCTACTGAGGAGTTATTGGCTTAAGAGTTAACATGCTTCGGCTTGGAAAACAAGAAGGATTTTCAACTGCGGTCTCAACTGTCTAACGGGGCAGAGCAGCGTCCAATACCTGCCAGCGGCGGACGGGTTGCTTCTTCGACTCGGCGGCAGAGAACCTGCCGATTCGGATGACCGCTGCAACAGCGATCGAAGGCATACAAACGATTCTCGCCACACGATCTTGCTGGTTAGAAGGGCTGGTCCGCTATTAGTGGAATCTGACCAGATACGCGAGCCGTTCCACGGGAGAGCCGTTGTAGGCGACGCAGGGTGCGGAGCCCAAGGCAGGATACATGCGGTGCGCGGTGGGCTTGGCGCAGGGTAAACCTTCATGGTGTGTAGAACGTCTTCAAGGTAGGCAGATGGAATCTAGGCGGGAGAAGGCATGGAGCGAGCTGTGTGGCGCTGGGCGGCGATGGGTGTGCTTGCGGCAGCAGTGTGTGCGCCGGCGCCGGCTGTTGCACCTGCGCCGCAGGCGGCAGAGACCGCCCCCGTTCTCAGCGGCGGGCGTCTGCACGGAACGGTAAAGAGCGGCGCAGCACCGCTGCCCGGCGTAACCATCACGGCGCAGAATACGCTGACCGGCAAACGCTACGCGACTACATCCGATGTGACTGGCGCCTGGTCGATCGCAATCCCACAGAATGGTCGCTATGTCATTCGCACGCAGTTTGCCGCGTTCGCAGCAGGCGCGCAAGAAGCGGTGCTGAACGCGTCGACGCACGATCAGACTGTGAACTTTGACCTGATGCTGGCCTCGCGCGCGCTGCAGCAGGAGCAGCAGCAGGAGAACCAGTCCGCGCAGGTGGCGCAGGCAATTCGTCAACTCGCGGGCAACGGCGCACAGAGCCTGAATCTGCTGAACACTCTAGCCGGTGACGCTGATACGCAGTCCGGTGCGGCTGGCGCCACCGGCACGGCGCTGCCCTCGGCGGCGTCGAACTCTGGATTCAGTGACGAGTCGGTGGCCATCAGCGGACAGGCGGGCGCAGTGAGTCCGCTGGCAGGCGTGGACATGGACAGGCTGCGCGATGTGATAGAGACAGTGCGCGCGCAGCTGGGCGGTCCTGGCGGCAACTTCAGCGGCGGCGGGCTGTTTGGCGGTGGAGGTTTTGGTGGCCCTGGTGGTCCGGGAGGTTTTGGTGGGCCGGGAGGATTTGGTGGCGGACGCGGCAACAACTTTCGCAACTTCAAACCGGGGCAGCCGCATGGCGCAATCTTCTGGACCGGCAGCAACTCGGCGTTGGATGCCGATCTCTACAGCCTGAAGGGGCAGATGCAGAACACGCCCGCATCAGGCACCAACCGCTTTGGCCTCACCTTCATGAGCGCGCCCTATATTCCGGGGCTTACGAAGCCGAGCGGCAAGGATACGGTGTTCCTCACGCTCTCAGGCTCACGCAGCTCGAACCCGCTCGATGAGTATGCGACCGTGCCGACCGACGCCGAACGCGGCGGGGATTTCTCCGCCGCCGGGCTGCCCCAGATCTACGATCCGACCACGCAGTCGCAGTTCATCTCGAATGGCACGGCAAATGTGATCCCTTCTACCCGCATCTCTTCGCAAGCCGCGGCGTTGTTGGCGTATTTTCCTGAGCCGAATCTGTCGGGTACCACGCAGAACTATCATCTGCTCTCAACCTCGCAGACCAACCAGACGCAGGCCGGCATACGCTACATGCGCAGCATCGGCACGAACGCCTCGCCGTTTGGACTGGGCGTACGCGGCGGTGGCGGTGGACGGCAGTCGCCGCAGAGCCAGGGGCTACGGCAGAACGTGAACGTCAACTACAACTGGTCGCGTTCGGCTGCGGACGACGTGAACATCTTTCCAGAACTGGGCGGCAAAACAGCGTCGGATTCAAACTCCGTACAGGCCGGCTATACCATTGGCTACCACAAGGTCACTAGCATCTTTTCGGCCAGTTGGAACCGCAACAACAGCCAGACGACGAACTTTTTTACCAACACGAACGACATTGCCAGCGAGTTGGGCATTACCGTGCCGAGCGGCGAGTCCTCGAGCGCAACGCCCATCAACTACGGTCTGCCCAACGTGACGCTTAGTGAATTTGCCGGCCTCAGCGAGCAGCAGCCGAGCTTTTCTGTTACGCAGACCAATTCGATCTCCGAAACTGTGAGCTGGATCCACGGCAAGCACAACCTGCGCTTTGGCGGCGACTATCGCCGAGTCCACAAGGATTTCCTTGCTGGTTCGAATGCGACTGGCAGCTTTACCTTCACCAGCCTGTTCACGCAGGACGCGGCTGGAGACTCGAGCACCGGCTCGTCGTTCGCGGATTTTCTGTTGAGCTATCCGCAGGAGACCACGCTGGATTCAGTCACAAGCAAGAGCTATCTGCGCGACAACGTGTATGACGCTTACGCGCAGGACGACTGGCGGGTGATGCCCAGCCTGACATTGAACTATGGCCTGCGCTACGAATTCTTCGCGCCCTACACGGAGAAGTTCGGCCATCTGGCGGCGGTGGATACGAACGCCTCGGCGGGCTTCACCGGACTCGCGCAGGTCGAATCGGGCGGCACTGGCGCTTTCAGCGGACGACTTCCGGCAGCGCTGGTGTTTCCGTTCCGAACAGCGTTCACCCCCCGGCTCGCGTTTGCATGGCGCGTACCGGCCATTAAGCAAATGGTCGTGCGTGCAGGCTTCGGCATGAACTACACGGTGGGCCAATACGCGAATTTTGCGACAAAGATGGCGCACGAGCCACCCTTCGCCAATGAGCAAGACAACCAGGAAGCTGATGCGAACGGCAACGCCAGCTCGGCCTGCGCACGTGCCACCACCATCGACTGTCTGACGCTGGCCAACGGATTTCCCACGGCCGATAGTATTGGCAACTACTCGCTGAATCCGCACTACCAACTGCCATACGTTCAGACCTGGAATATCGACGTGCAGAAGACGCTGCCGTGGGGAATCACGCTCAACCTGGGCTACAACGGGTCGAAGGGCAATCATCTCGACATCACAAGCGCTCCGCGTGCAACAGCAAGCAGCCCGGCGACGAATCCTGATAACCACATATTTTCCTACGAGCAGTCGGCGGCGTTTTCGAAGTTCAGCGCAGGCACGGTGAGGGTGAATAAGCGCATGTCGCACGGAGTGGCGTTGGGAGCGAACTACCAGTACTCGCACTTGATCGATAACGCGGCGTCAGAGGGTGGATCGGCGAGCGTTGGTGCGCAGAACTGGCAGGACCTGAATGGGGAAGACGGCAACGGCAGCATTGACGTGCGGCACAAAGTTACGGGCCAGTATGTGTACGAGTTGCCCCTCGGCAAGGACAAGCAGTGGATGACGACTGGCATGGGTGGGCACGTTCTGGAAGGATTTTCGGTTTCTGGCAACTTTACGTTTGCCACCGGAACGCCGCTGACTCCGGCCTATACGGCGGCCGTGTCCAGCGTGGCGTGCGGCACAGCAGGCACGCTGCGGCCGGACCGTGTGGCAGGAGTTTCAGTGACCGAGGGTGGTGGCACGTTGAAGCGGTGGTTCAATCCGGCAGCCTACTCGGAGCCTGCAGCCGCTAGCAGCTTTCAGTGCGAGGTGTTCGGAACCGCTACACGTAACTCCATTGCCGGGCCGGGCACAGTGAGCAATAACATGGCGATTGCTAAGACGATGGAGTTGGGCGACACGCGCAGCATGGAAGTGCGTGCGACGATCAACAACGTGTTCAACACGGTGCAGTACTCAGGCGTGGATACGAACGTGTCCTCGCCAGCATTTGGGCAGGTGACTTCGGTCGCATCAATGCGCTCGTTCCAGTTCACAGCGCGATACAGGTTCTAGCGAGTCAGCGAATGAAGGATGCGGTGCGCAGAGCGGTTGCGGGGTTAATGGCGGTGGCAATGCTTACGCCAGGAGGAGGGTTCGTGCGCGCGCAGCAGGCTGCGCAGAACACATTGGCGCAGGACAGCGGCTTTGTGCTCAAGACCAACGCAGAGCTGGTGCTGACCAACGTGGTGGTACGCGACGCTAAGACCGGCGAATTTATACAGGGGCTCAGGGAGAGCGATTTCACCATCGACGAAGGCGGCAAGCAGCAGAAGATGGCGAGTTTTGACTTCCAAAGTGTGGACATGGCAACGCCGCTGAACGAAACCACCATGAGCGGACTGGCTGCGGGCGCGAGCGGAGGCAGGGCCGTGGTTGTCGCAAAGCCCGAAGACCTTCGCAATCACCGGTTGATCGTAATGTTCTTCGACCTGACGTCAATGCAGCCGGAGGACCTTGATCGGGCTGTGGATGCGGCGAAAGCATTTCTGCGCGCGAAGTTGCAGCCGGCGGACTTGGTGGCGCTGGTGTCGCTGGGAGACACACTGAAAGTCGATCAGGACTTTACGGCCGACAAGGATGCGCTGATTCACGAAGTGGGTGCTTACAACGGCACCGAAGGCCAGGTCTTTGCATCGGGTGCGACGAGCAACTCGAACCAGACGGAGGACGCGACCGGCTATACGCCCGACGAGAGCGAGTACAACGATCTGAACACGGATCGCGAACTCTTTGCGCTGCGGGCCATCGCGAAGTCGCTCGAGAAGATTACGGAGAAGAAGTCGCTACTTTATTTCTCAGGCGGCATATCGCGCGATGGTATTGAGAACCAGGCGTCACTGCGTGCCGCGGTCAACGCATCGGTGCGCTCCAACCTCTCTATCTATAGCGTGGATACACGCGGACTGCAGGGGATCTCGCCGCTGGGTGACGCCTCGACCGGAAGCCTGCGCGGAAGCGGCGGATATAGCGGCGGCGCGCTGATGAACAACATGAACGCCAACTTTGCCTCGCAGGAGGTGATGGCGACGCTCAGCTCCGATACGGGCGGCAAGGCATTTTTCGATTCAAACAACTTTGCGCCGGCCTTTGCGCAGGTTCAGCGCGACACGTCGGCGTACTATGCGATCGGCTTTCACTCATCCAATCCGGCGCGTGACGGCAAGTATCGAAAGTTGACGATCAAGGTGAACCGGCCGGGCGTCAAGCTTGAGTACCGGCCAGGCTACTATGCGCCAGCGGACTTCAAGCACTCCGGCCGTGAAGACCGCGAGCGCGAATTGGATGAGCAACTGGCCAGCGACCTGCCAGCTACAGACATGGCAGTGTATCTCGATGCGCTGTACTTCAGGCTGGATGAGAATCGCTTCAATGTGCCGGTCTCGCTCATCGTGCCAGGCTCGCAGATTCCGTTTGTGAAGGGCGGCGACAAGGACAAGGCCACCCTCGACATCATCGGTGAAGTGATCGACGAAGTGAAACGTCCCATCGGTTTGGCGCGCGAGACGGTGAAGCTGAATCTCGATCCATCTCTTCAAGCGCGGCAGCGCAATATTGAATACACCACCAGCTTCAATTTGCCGCCGGAAAAATATCACCTAAAGTTCGTGGTGCGCGAGAATCAGACTGGGCGCATGGGCTCATTCGAGGCTGATATCACGTTGCCGGAGATGAAGAAGGCACCGTTGAAGATGAGCTCGATTGTCCTGTCCTCGCAGCGCCGGCCAAGCAAACTAATCTCGCCTCTGGTGCGTGAAGGACAGGAATACGTGCCCAACATCAGCCATGTCTTCCGCCAGGATCAGCACCTCTATCTGCTTTACGAGGTGTACAGTCCTACGCGCGAGAAGCTCGCGGACGACCACGCCAAAGGCGCGAAGCCCGGCATCAACTTGCTCAGCAGCCTGGAACTGATCCAGGGGGCGACCAAGGTGTACGAGTCGCCGCTGGTGCAAGCAAAGGCGGTCAATGTGGATGGGCGTGACGCGGTAGCAGTGGAATTGGATGTCCCACTGAACGGACTGAAGCTGGGCACGTATGTGTGCCAGCTAAACGTGATTGACGATGCTGGCGGCAGCTTTGCATTTCCGCGTTTTGCGGTTCTTCTGCGCGAACCTGCGGCGGTGCAGCCGGCTAGTGCCGAGGCGAATACGCCCTCCGGGAATCGTTGATTCCGAGATTGCGGCCAGCCCCTACAATGTGCCAAGGCGGGCGAGAATCTGGATGCAGGAAAGCAGCGTGCAAAAAGTTGCAGTCATTACGGCTGCGACGGGCGGCATCGGCTCAGCGATCGCACGGTCGTTCTCGGCGACCGGCTATTCGCTGGTTCTGAATGCTCCGTCGAACGAGAAGCTGTGCACGCTGCGGGCGCAGTTGGATGGGCCCTGCGTCGCCTTGGCAGGCAATCTCCGCGCCGAATCAATGCCGCAGGTTCTGCTGGATGCTGCGCTCGAGAATTTTGGCCGCTGCGATGTTTGCTTCAACAACAGCGGGTTGCTCGAGGCAGGCTCGATCGAGGCGCTTGACATCGAGCGCGTCTGCAATATGGTGCGCGTGAACGTCGAAGGTACGTTCCGCATGGCCTACACTTTCCTGCAGCATTTTGCAGGGCAAGGATTCGGGCACCTGGTGAACACCTCGTTTGCGCTATCGCAGCGCGTGCAGCCAGCGGCTGGAGCCTACGCCGCTACCAAGTACGCAGTCGAGGCTCTGTCTGAGGCCTTGCGCATGGAGCTGAGCGGGACCGATGTGAGTGTCTCTTGTGTCGAGCCGGGCAGGGTTCGTACCAGCAGGCGTGGCCATTGGGAGGAAGCTCCGGCGGACCTGATGGGCATTCGCGACCCATACGAGCCAGAATCGGTGGCTCGTATGGTGTTGTTCATGCTGGAGCAGCCCGCACGCGCAACCCTGCACCTGATTGCCGAGCATCCTGAGCTTGCTTCGGTTTAGCAAGGATCGTCCTCGTGGTTGTCCGTGGGCATCTTGCAATAGGGGCAGTGACGGCAACCGGAATCGCAACAGTATCCACGCTTCAAGTGATATGCCGCTGTGAAAACGACAGCCTCCTCTTCAAGATAGAAATCCTCGGGATCGAGCGGCGGAGCCGTTGCGGGATCCTGGTCCATGCTTCAATTTTCACCGATGATGCCGGGGCCGCGCCGCAGGTAGAATCGAAGCATGACATTGACCCCTCAGGACCGCGCCCGGCGCATCAAAATTGTTCTCTTTGACGTGGATGGAGTATGGACCGACGGTACCATCTGGCTAGTGCCCGCCCCGAACGCCGCTAGCAGCGCCGCGACGCAGGCGCATCTTGCCAAACATGATGGGGCCGTGGGCTACGGCGTGCAGTCGGCCACCATGATGGAGGCCAAGGGCTACAGCGCGCACGACGGCACGGCGATTTCGATGGCGCGGCTGGGCGGTATGAAGTGCGGCGTCATTACCAAGCGCATCAGCGAAACAGTGGCAACGCGCGCACGCGATCTGAAGCTGGAATTCGTATACATGGGGCAAGCCTTCAAGATGCGGGCCGTACGCGAGATTATGGAAAAGGAGGGTGTGACGATCGACGAGATCGCCTATGTGGGCGACGACGTGATCGATCTGCCAGTGATGCGCGAGTGCGGCTTTGCGGTGGCGGTGGCGAATGCGCGTTCACAAGTGAAGGCTGCGGCGCACTACGTCACACCGAATGCAGGCGGCTACGGGGCAGCGCGCGATGCGGTCGAGTTCATTCTCGAGGCGAAGGGCATGCTCGACGAGGTGATCGAGGCGTACATCGACGAGAGCAATCCGATCTCGCCATCTATGGACATCGGCAAGGGCGGCGATCTGCGTTAGCGGCGGCGATTACGTTGCGTGCAGCAGGCTGAAGACGAGGATTGTCAGGACAATGAGGCTAACGAGCGTGTAAAGCCGGTCGTGCTCCAGTGCGAATCCAGCTACCGCAAACGCTACACGGGCGACAGGCGTGGCGATAAGCAGAACCAATCCGAGTTGTATGAGACCGTCGCCCTGTAGATGTGAGGCAGACGCAACGATGCCGCCGAGCGTGCGTGTGTCCTCGGCTCCCACGGCGAACGTGCGATAGCTAACCGGCCGCGCGTGGTGTTGCGCAATGTAGAGCGCACCGCCGCAAAGAACGACGGCGGCCGCCAGCAGCACGCCCGTGCGCAGTAGGCTTCCCATGATCGTTTCGAGTCGCTTGTCGTTCATATCTACACCTTCCCCAGCATGCCGTTTACGATCATCTCAAAGGCGAGCGCAAGGACTACGCAGCCAAACAATAGGCGCAGCGTGCGGACGCGGGCGCGAACGAGCATCTTGCTGCCGAGATATGCGCCGCAAAGCACGCCGAGCATTACGGGCATGGCGACGCGCGGATGAATGTAACCGCGGCCGAGGTAGACGCCCGCGCTGGCCGCGGCAGTCACACCGATCATGAAGTTGCTGGTGGTGGTAGAAACCTTGAAGGGGATCTTCATCACTCGATCCATCGCGATCACCTTCAACGCCCCGGAGCCGATGCCGAGCAGGCCAGAGAGCACGCCGGCGCCAAACATGAGGCTGAAGCCTCCGGGGACGTTGCGCACACCATAGGACTGAAGCACACCGCCGATAGGGTAGTCACCACCGAGGCGCAGACGTTGTGCCAGTCCGTCTGATGCAACTGGCGTGATGGATGCTGATGCGTGCGCGCTCTGAAACGACTGCCAGGCCGCTTGCAGAAGCACCAACCCGAAGACGATGGCGATAGCGTGCGTTGTGACGTGCGCGGCCAGTATGGCTCCGGCGATTGCACCGAGTGTGGTGGCGATCTCCAGTAGCATGCCGATGCGAATATTGGAGAAGCCCTCACGCACATAAGCTGCCGCAGCTCCGGACGATGTGGCGATCACAGACACGAGCGACGCGCCGATTGCGTACTTGATGTCGACGCCCAGCAGGAGTGTGAGAGCAGGTACCACCACCACGCCGCCGCCCAGACCAGTGAGCGCGCCCAGAAAACCTGCGAGCGCAGAGATGGCAAGAACAACGAGGGTGAAGAGGAGAGCTGTCATCAGGCGATATGAAGTGCACGGCGAATCTCAAGTATAGCTGTCAGTGTCGCACGCTACCTCTTGGGTGGCGTAGGTGTGGCGCGTGCAAGAGCGGGGAATAGTCTGTCGATCAATTCACTGCGCAGCGTGAGACGCAGATCCGTGGCGGGGTTGGGCTCGGTGTTTGATTGCGCGTGCAACGCGGTGGAGAGGCCTGCCTGACCTGTGTCGGTCGTGTTGACGACGAGAATGCTGGCCGTGCCATCGGCAGGGTCGACCAGCAGTTCGGAGGAGAAGCCGCCCTGATCGCCATCGTGAAAGATATATGGATGTCCACCTAAATCGAGCACAAAGAAACCCATCCCCATGTGCGGTTGCGTGCCGTGCGGGCCGCTGGTGTATGGAGTCGGCTCGGAGCCGAACTCGACTGCGGGCAGTGTTCCGCCCCAGGCTTCCTTGAGCGAACTTCGTTTGAGCACGATCTCGTAAACGGGATTTGCGGGATCGCCGATGAGGAAGCGGAGGTACTTCACCATGTCGGTGATGGGAGCTTTGAGGCCGCTGTTGGAGGTGGTGATGCCGGTGTCGAAATCGAAGGGCTGCGGCGTGAGCTTGCTCCCGACGCGAAGGTAACTGGC
>DCFV01000060.1 GCA_002314435.1 Acidobacteriaceae bacterium UBA1795
TGGACCCGATCAACGACCGGCTCACTGAGCTTGATCAGGTCAACGCCAAGAACGCGGCCGACATCAAGGATGTGGACGCGCGGGCGCAGGCTGGCATCCAGAAGGCGCAGTCAACGGCCGACACGGCCAACCAGGCGGCACTTGCTGCCGGCAGCCAGGCTCAGACCGCGAGCACGGTGGCGCAGGGCGCTTCCGGCCACGTGGACAAGCTGAACACGACGGTCACCGGCCTGGACCAGTATCACCAGATCAGTGATGTGGATGTGGCGTTCCACGGCGGCAACCCGGTGCTTTCGAAGTCTGCCAAGGACCAGTTGGACCAGATAGCGGCGAACCTTGCCGGCCACCAGGGCTACATCATCGAGCTTGAGGCACACTCGCCCGGAGCGGGCGCCGCCGGTATCCAGAACTCGCAGAAGCTTGCTTCTTCGATCGAGCGCTACCTGGTTACCGAACATCAGATTCCCGTCTACCGGATGCACTCCGTTGCTCTCGGCAACGCCGTGCCGGCCACGTCTGACGACGAAAAGCCGGCTCGCGTGAAGACCAGCAGCGTGCACATCCGGCTGATGGAAAACAGTTTGGCGGCCCAGGATGCCACGTCCCCCCATGGCATGGCGTCCAATGCGGGAGCGGAGCGGCCATAAGCCGCGCAGCCACCCCCCTGAGGCTCTTTCCGCCCCGACGGCTCCCCCGCCGTTAGGCCGCCAAAAAAGCTCTCGCAACACGAGAGAACCAAGGCAACTTGGCCCCCGCTGAAAACGGGGGCCGTTTTTTGTTCAGGGTAGTGCCGGACCGCACTGCTGGAACGGAATTTAGCCAGTAAAATCGTTGCTGTATGACAACAACCAAACCCACTCCTACTGCGCCGGAGAGCATTCTCGACGGCAGCCGATTTGTGCGCGCCTGTCTGCGCAAGCCCGTCGATCGCACCCCCGTCTGGTTCCTGCGCCAGGCCGGCCGTTATATGCAGGAGTACCGCGATGTGCGCAAACACCACACGCTGGTGGAGATCTGCAAGCAGCCTGACATTGCTGCCGAGGTGACGATCACAGCGGCCGAGAAACTGGGCGTGGACGCGGCCATCATTTTCGCCGACCTGCTGCTGCCGCTGGAGCCGATGGGGCTGCCGTTCGAATTTCAGGCGGGCGAAGGGCCGGTGGTGCATCACCCGGTGCGCACCGCCGAAGATGTGCACGCACTGCGCACGGACCGTGCAGACGATCTGGCCTATGTGGCCCGCGCCATTGAGAAGGTTGCGTCGCACTTCCGCGACCGGTTGGGGATCATCGGCTTCTGCGGCGCGCCGTATACGCTCGCGAGCTACATGATCGAGGGCGGGGGCTCCCGGAATTACATCTTCACCAAGCAGATGATGTACGGCCAGCCAGCCGCATGGCGCGAGCTCCTGGACAAGCTTGTTGTGGTGCTTACGGAGTACTGCAAGCTGCAGGTGGCGGCAGGCGCCGATGCGATCCAGATCTTCGACAGCTGGGTTGGTTCTTTGAGTCTCGCGGACTATAACGACTACGCTTTTGAGGCCTCCAAGCGGCTTGTCCGCAACGTGCAGGCGCTGGGCGTGCCGGTCATCTACTTTGGCGTGGAGACGGCGGGCCTGCTGAGTGCGATGGCATCCACTGGCGCGGACGTGATTGGACTGGACTGGCGGCAGCCGCTGGACGAGGGCTGGCGCGCGGTGGGTCACGGACACGCGGTGCAGGGCAACCTGGACCCGATTACGCTGTTTGCACCGCTCGAAGTGCTGGAGCAGCGGGTGAAGTCGATTCTGCGCTCGGCCGGCGGACGGCCCGGACACATCTTCAACCTGGGCCACGGCATTGTGCCCAACACCGCGGTAGAGAACGTGCAGGCGGTGGTGAAGATGGTACGCGAGTTCCGGTTGGAGGAGGCGCATGGGTAAGCAGGCCGTCCTGCTGCTGGCGCACGGTACGCCGGAGACCGTGGAGCAGATTCCCGAGTATCTGCGCAACGTGGTGAGTGGCCGGCCTCTGCCGCAGCCTTTGGTGGAGGAGATTCAGCACCGTTACGGGCTGATTGGGCGCAGCCCGCTGACCGAGCTGACCATGGAGCACGCGCGGCTGGTGGAGCAAGACCTGGCAGCTGCTGGTCATGCGGTGACGGTCTACGTGGGCATGCGCAACTGGCGCCCGTACATACCCGACGTGGTGAAGCAGATGCACGCCGACGGAGTGGAAGAGGCAGCAGTGCTGTGCCTGGCGCCGCAGAACTCACGCACCAGCGTGGGGCTCTACAAGCGCGCCGTGGAGGCGGAGGCAGGCAACCTGCGCATCGACTTCACGGAGGGCTGGGCCGACCATCCGCTGCTAGCCGAGGCGTTTGCCGAGCGGCTGCGTGCAGCGTTGGGGAAGCTGAAAGCAGAGACGGGCGAGAACGTGCCGGTGCTTTTCACGGCTCACAGTGTGCCCTGCCGTACGGTGCAGACTCCGGCGGCGGGAGCCGAAGGCGGTCCGCGCCTGTGGCCCGCCGGGCAGGGGCCAGACCCCTACCCGACCGACGCCAAGCACACAGCGGAGCTGGTGGCCGCGCGTGTGCCGGAGATTCCGCGCTGGTGGTTCGCGTTTCAGAGCCAGGGTGCGAGCGGCGGCCCATGGATTGGGCCGACAGTCGAAGAGACGCTGGACTCGATTGCCGCTGAAGGCGTAAAGACGGTGATGCTGCAGCCGATCGGCTTCCTCTGCGACCACGTGGAGATCTTGTACGACGTGGACATTGCGTTCAAGCAGTATGCAGAGAAGAAGGGGATTCGGCTGGAACGGACGGAGTCACTCAACAACTCGGCGACGCTGGCAAAGGCCGTGGCGGAGCTGGCGGGGCAGGGGCTGGCGCGGCTCCGGTAGACGCGCCTTGCAGACGCGGCATTTTTCTGTCTTTCCCAACGCAAGCAGGATTGCTAAGATCAGGGGCGAATTTCTGAGCTCGGTCGCAGCGGAATCAGAAGAAAGGTCAGCGCATGTCGAATATGTCTGCCTCAGCGTCTGGCTCCGGTTCTGTGAATGCGGTCTGTCCTGAGTGCGGCTCGCAGCATCTGCGCCGTCTGCCGCGGCAAGGTTTTCTGTAACGTAGGATTTACGCATCCTTCGGCTACTACCCCTGGGAGTGCCCGATCTGCCGCAATTCTTTCCTGCTGCGCAAGCGCGGCAAGCGGATGTGGCACTCGTCGCAAAAAGACTAGCGAGCAAAGCACAGAAGGCGCCGCAACTCATCGATTTCGAGAAGCTGGTCCAACCATTTGTCCCGGAGCCGCTCGCGGCTTTGTGTGGTGCGAGGGTCTCGTGCATTCAATTCAGGCGCGCAGCAGGTTCTTCGCGATGAACAGAACGTTGGCGGGCCGCTCGGCGAGCCGCCGCATGAAATAGGGATACCACTCGCGCCCGAAGGGAACATAGACGCGCACGTTGAAGCCATCGGCCACGAGTTTGCGCTGCAGATCGCGGCGCACGCCGTAGAGCATCTGAAACTCGAAGCGGCTGGGCGGGATGCCGTGCTGTGCGGCGAAGGAGCGTGCCTTGGCGATCATGGCTTCGTCGTGTGTTGCAAGGCCGTGGTAGATGCCGCTATCGAGAAGCAGGCAACTGAGGCTCTCGTAGTTCTTATCCACGTCGAGCTTGTGCGGGAAGGCGACCGTCGCAGGCTCCTTGTAGGCGCCCTTGCACAAGCGCACGCGGATGCGGTCAGCGATGAGTTCTTCGATGTCCTGCTTCGAGCGGTAGAGATACGCCTGAATGACAATGCCGATGGAGTCGCCGAGCTCAGGGCGTGCGTGGAGGCGGCGCACAATGTCGAGCGTGACCTGGGTGAGCGACGAGTCCTCCATGTCGATGCGGACGAAGTTGTCCGTTGCGTGGGCATGTTCGGCGAGGCTCGATGCGATCTGTTCGGCGAGGGCCGGATCGACGGAGAGGCCCATCTGGGTGAGCTTGACGCTGATGTTGGCGTCGAGTTTGTGCGCGGCGATCGCGTCGAGCAACTGATGATAGACGGCGGCAGCGCGGTGGGCCTCGTTGGCAGAGGTGACGCTCTCGCCGAGCGAGTCGAGGGTGACCTGGATGCCCTGACGGTTGAGCGCTTCAGCGACGCGAAGCGCGTCCTCGATTTCCATCCCGGCGATGAACCGGGAACTGAGCTTGCTGCCGAAGCGGGAACGCTCCAAAAAGCGGCGCAGCGGACGATTCTGTGAAAGCGCAATAAAGGCAGAACGAAGGACGGACATCGGCAA
>DCFV01000162.1:0-263 GCA_002314435.1 Acidobacteriaceae bacterium UBA1795
GTACCATTTCGGAAATTATCAAGTAACAGCGAACAGTGATGGGTGGTCAGTGAGTAGTTGCTGACCACCCATCAGTCGGAAAGAAGAGCCATGGTAGGACAGAGGATTCGCATCCGGTTGAAGGCATACGACTATCGCGTGCTGGACACCTCGACCGGCGAGATCGTGGAGACGGCCAAGCGCACCGGAGCAACGGTGGCCGGCCCGATTCCCTTGCCGACGATCAAGAACAAGTACTGCGTGCTGCGTTCGCCGCACGTGGA
>DCFV01000162.1:535-4401 GCA_002314435.1 Acidobacteriaceae bacterium UBA1795
ACGTGGACAAGAAGTCGCGCGAGGCTTTCGAGATCCGCACGCACAAGCGGCTGATCGACATCCTCGAGCCGACGCAGCAGACGGTGGACGCGCTGATGAAGCTCGATCTTCCGGCGGGTGTCGACGTCGAGATCAAGGCCTTCGAGAAATAGGCACCTGCGGTGCGGCGGGCGTCCTTTGGGCGCAAGTGCTCATCGCGGCACAGCAACCGAAGTATTCGCGGCCCGCGCAGGGCCCCGGCAGTGCGGTGAGTCCAACATCGCATGATGAGGTGAGGACGAGATGGCAGTTACGGGAATTTTGGGTAAAAAGATCGGCATGACGCAGGTCTTCGACGAAAAGGGCGAGGTGCACCCGATCACGGTGTTGCAGGCAGGCCCCTGTGTGATTACGCAGCTGAAGACCGCGGCCAAGGATGGCTACGATGCCGCACAGATTGGGCTGGTTGAGTTTGTGAAGGCCTCGCGCATCACCAAGCCGCAGGCCGGCCACTTTGCCAAGACCGAAGCGCCGCCGGTGAAGGTGATCAAGGAAGTCGTTCTGGAGGCTTCGGCCGAGGGTGAGGCCGAGACCAAGGCAGGCGATCGGATTCTGGTCGATATCTTTGCCGATGCCAAGTTTGTGGATGTGATTGGTACCTCGAAGGGCCGCGGCTTCGCGGGCGTTGTGCGCCGGCACGGATTCGCCGGCGGCCCCAAGTCGCACGGCCACATGTTTCAGGTGCAGGGTTCGATCGGCGCCTCCAGCTTCCCGTCGCGTGTGTTCCCCGGTCAGCGTATGCCGGGCCACTACGGCGTGGACCAGGTGACGGTGCGCAACCTGCGCATCCGCGGCATCGATTTGGATGAGAACCTGCTGATGGTTGAGGGCGCGGTACCTGGGCCCCGCGATGGCTACGTTCTGATCAAGAAGGCCGTGGCTCCGCCGCGCGAGCGCCGTGGATTTGCCGGCTCCGGCACGGTCGATCCGCTGAAGGCTTCGAAGAAGGCAACCGCGAAGCGCAAGTAAGCACCTCCGGTGCGGGTGATCGCGCCTAGCGGCGCACGAGATTGAGAGCCGGGGAAAGACGACCGGCGGAAGAAGAAGACGATGGCAAAGGTTGACGTTGTAAATCTGAACGGTGAAAAGGTGGGCTCGGTAGAGCTGGCGGACGCGGTGTTCGCGCCCGACCAGGTGAACGAGGCTCTGCTGTGGGAAGCGGTGAAGCACTACCGCGCCTCGCTGCGCCAGGGCACGCACGCCACCAAGAACCGCAAGCTGGTCGCCGGCTCCGGCAAGAAGCTGTGGAAGCAGAAGGGCACGGGCCGCGCTCGTGTCGGCTCTGTGCGCTCGCCCCTGTGGCGCCACGGCGGCACGGTCCACGGACCTCAGCCGCGCACCTATGACTACGCGTTTCCGCGCAAGAAGCTGCTGGGTGCACTGCGCTCGGCGCTCGCGGCGAAGCTGGCTGACGGCAAGCTGACCGTGGTCGACACGCTGGAGATCAAGGACGCGAAGACCAAGCTCTACCGCGCGGCGCTGGACAAGCTCCAGGCCAACCGTACGGCTCTGCTGGTCGAGAACGGCAAGACGCTCTCGCAGGCGCTGGTGCTGGGCGCCCGCAACCTGAAGGGCGTGGAGCTGGTGCTCAACAACGAGGTTCATCCCTACGACCTGCTGCGCTACGAGCGTGCGATCTTCTCGAAGGCCGCCATCGAGCAGTTGGGCGAGGCCCTGGCCAAGACAGTTTCCAAGCGCAAGCTGGCGCAGACGGAGGCCGCGTAATGCCGACTCTATATACCGTGATTCGCCGCCCCCTGATTACCGAAAAGGGTCTGGGCGTGAAGGAGACCGAAGGGACGCTGGTGTTCGACGTGGCGCCCGAGGCTTCCAAGACTGAAGTCAAGCAGGCCGTCGAGGCGCTCTTCAAGGTGAAGGTCGCTGCTGTGCGTACGGCCAATGTAATCGGTAAGGAGCGCCGCCGCGGCAAGTATGCGGGCTTCAGGCCGGATTGGAAGAAGGCATACGTTCGGCTGAAGGCCGGCGAGAAGATGCCCGAGTACGTGAGCAACCTGTAAGGCAGTGATCAGTAGTCAGTGATCAGAGATCAGGGATAGCTCGACGAGAAGGAATATCGGAACCGGCAGTACGTAGGGTTCCGGAAAAGACGTGAGAGGCGGAGTGAAGTTCCGGCCGGCTCTCCAGGACAGAGACGATGGCGATCAAGACATACAGACCGGTTACACCGACGCTGCGCTTTCAGACCGCGCTGGTGAACGACGACCTGACGACGGACAAGCCGCATAAGCCGCTGCTGACGACCCGCAAGCGCACCGGCGGCCGCCGCAACTCGGGAGACCTGACCATCCGCCACCACGGCGGCGGGCACAAGCAGAAGCTGCGCCTCATCGACTTCAAGCGCGACAAGTATGGCGTGCCTGGCAAGGTGGCGACGATCGAGTACGATCCGAACCGCTCGGCCCGCATCGCGCTGATTCACTACGCGGACGGCGATAAGCGCTACATCCTGCAGCCGGTTGGGCTGAAGGTAGGCGCGACGGTCAGCTCCGGCCCCGAGGCCGACATTCTGATCGGCAATGCACTGCCGCTCAAGAATATTCCTGCTGGTACCACGGTGCACGCGATTGAGCTCCGCCCCGGCAAGGGTGCGCAGATGGCCCGTTCGGCCGGTGCGCAGGCCCAGTTGGTGGCCAAGGAAGGCGATTACGCTCTCCTGAAGCTGCCTTCCGGCGAGACCCGCAAGGTGCTGGCCGACTGCATGGCGACGGTGGGCCAGGTGGGCAACACCGACCACGAAAACGTGGCGATCGGCAAGGCGGGCCGCAACCGCTGGAAGGGCATTCGCCCGACCAACCGCGGCGTGACCATGAACCCGGTTGACCACCCGCACGGCGGCGGCGAAGGCAAGACTTCGGGCGGCCGTCATCCGGTGACCCCGTGGGGCCAGCCGACGCGCGGCTACAAGACACGCAACAACAAGCGGACCGATGCGTTTATCGTCAGCCGCCGGGCGAAGTAGAGGAGCGGAAGATTTATGGCACGTTCGACAAAGAAGGGCCCGTTTGTAGATACGCATCTCATGGTGAAGGTTGAGGTGCTGAACAAGGCCAACGACAAGAAAGTGGTGAAGACCTGGTCGCGCCGTTCGACCATTTTTCCCGAGTTCGTAGGCCACACCATCGCCGTGCACAACGGGAAGAAGTTTGTTCCCGTGTACGTGACCGAGAACATGGTGGGACACAAGCTGGGCGAGTTCGCTCCGACGCGTACCTTCAAGGGGCACACGGCGAGCGGCAAGGGATCGGAATCCGCGGCCAAGCCGGCCGGCCGGTAGTTGAGATTCGGCGCCGGGGAAGGAACTCCCCGCGCGCCACGAGATTGAGGAAGGCAGACCAATGGCAGTCGAGACAAAGGAATACCGGGCCGAGGCCAAGTTTCAGCGCGTGTCGCCGCAGAAGGCGCGGCTGGTGCTCGATTTGATCAAGGGCCGGGGGGTGCAGGAAGCGCTGGAGACGGCAGCCTTCACCAAGAAGCGCATCGCTCCGGTGATTCACAAGCTGCTCACCTCGGCGGTGGACAACGCGAAGTATGTGGCCGGCGAGCAGGGTGTCGATCTGGATGTCGACAACCTGTATGTGAAGCAGGCTCTGGCCAACGAAGGGCCGCGCATGAAGCGCATCCGCCCTGCGCCGATGGGCCGCGCATACCGCTATCAGCGCAGGCTGGCGCACATCGTGGTGTCAGTGGCCGAGCGCGGCAATGGCGCGGCGCTGGTGACCCAGGCTGAGGATCCGGCGGGGGAAGCCAAGCCGGTGAAGAAGGCTGCAAAGCCTGCGGCGAAGAAGGCCGCAGCCCAGCCCGCAGAG
>DCFV01000232.1 GCA_002314435.1 Acidobacteriaceae bacterium UBA1795
GTTTTGCCGCCGGACTTGCCGCCGTACCCGGAACCACGCTCACCGCCGTCTGGGGCCGCACGCCCGCGCGTGCCGTGGCCTACGCCGAACGATTCGGCTTGCCGCTTGCCTGCGCCACTTTTGATGAGCTGATCGCAGCGGACATCGACGCCATTTACATCGCCACGCATCCGGACTCGCACGCCGAACTCTCCATGCGAGCCCTCGCCGCCGGCAAACACGTACTCTGCGAAAAGCCTGCAACACTGAACCAGCACCAGCTTCGGCAAGTTATGCTCGCCGCGCGAAAACAAAACCAACTCTTTATGGAGGCGATGAAGCCTCCCTTCTTTCCGCTCTATCGCCGCCTGCGCGCGCACCTCGCCGCCCACCCCATCGGCCAGGTTGGCTTTGTGCGCGCGGGCCATGCCGACAGCAAGCTGCCTCCCGACTACCCTTTGCATTTCCCCGAGTTGGGCGGTGGCGGCATCCTGGGCATCGGCCCCTACGAGGCGTTCCTCGCGCTCGACTGGCTCGGCCCGCTCAAGCATGTGCAGACCATGGGCCGCCTGAACGCAAGAGGCGTCGATGCGCTGGCGCTCTTCCAGACCGAGCACGAGCACGGCATGGCACAGTTGCACACTGGCATCGACCTCGAAAGCCGCGGCGATGCCCTGCTCTCCGGTCCGCGTGGCTACGTGCTCATCCACGCCAACTGGTGGAACCCCACGCGCGCCACCATCCACTATACCGACGGCCGCATCGTCGAACTGAATGAACCCTTCGATGCCGGAGGCTTCAACTACGAGACGGCCCACTTCTGCGAGCTTGTCCGCGCCGGACTGCTAGAAAGTCCCGAGATCACCCACGCCCTCTCGCTGAGCATGGCCCGCATGCTCGAGAGAGCCCGTCGCTCGCTCGGTGTACGATTTCCCGGCGAATAACCCTGTCTACTTCGCCCGGCCGAGCTTCGTATCGATCGTCCGCAACAGCTCGCCCGACTGGTCGTCGAAATAGCTCCAGAACATCACCCCGCCCAGCCCATGCGCACGCACGTAATCGCACTTGTCTTCCAGCGACTCCGGATCTTCATACGACACAAATGTTTTTTGTTCCTCGCTGTAGAGATACGGAACCTTCGACGCCTCGTCCCAACGGCGCGTGAACCCGTGACCGAGCATCGTCGTTGCAATCACGCTGTACGATGCATAACCATTGGCCGGTGGCTTGCCTGGCTGGAACAAGCCGTGATTCACGTTCGGCACTTCGACCCAAACGTGTCCGTAAAACGGCACGCCCAACAGGATCTTTTCTGCCGGTACACCCGCGGCCTCAAACGCCTGCACCGTGGCGTCTGCTGACTCCTGGCGCGGGTCCGCCGGATCGGCAAACAACGGCGCGTGGTTCCCCGTCGGCGTCTTTCCATCCGCCTCGTACATGTCATAGGTCATCAGATTCACCTGGTCCACCACGGCCGCCACCTTGGCCATCTCCGTGTGCTCCAGGTAGTCGTTGCCCGAGCCTGCCGCAATCGTCAAAAGCAGGTGCCGGTGCGTCGTTCGCTCCCGCGCGTCAAACTGCGCCCGCAGCTCTGTAAGCAGGGATGTAAAGTCCTGTCTGTCCTCCGAGCGGTAGGTGTTGCCCGCTCCCGCCATGCCGGGATACTCCCAGTCCACATCGAGCCCGTCCAAGTCGTAGCGCTCCAGAAACTCCATTACGCTCTGCACGAACTTCGCGCGGCTCTCGGCCGTCAGCGCAGCGTCGGAAAACCCGGCGCAGCCCAGCCATCCGCCCACGGATACCATCACCTCGAGCTTCGGATTCTGCTGTCGCAGCCCCGTCACCAGCGGCAGATTCGCAGGGTCCGAGGATACGCTCGGCACCATCACGCCATTCTGGATCACAGCAAATGCGTAGTAGATGCGCGTCAACCGCTGCGCATCAATTCGCGCTGGTTCAAGTACGCCGTGAGGAAACACATACGCCGCCGCCACAGGCCTGGCAGGCCGCGCGTGAGCGGCGTACGCCAGCACGGGCATTGCCAGCAACACGGCAACAAGAGAACTGCGAATCAAAGTCATCCTCACCTCGAATCGCCTTGGAACAACCCCAGCGGTCTCTGTGGATCGAAGCTCTCCGCGCGCGCTCCGCAGCGCTCCTGCGGCTCGTGCGGTACCGCAAACGACCGCGTCACATGCAGCCGATCCATCACGATATAGCGCGTGCGCACTCCATCAATGGTCTGCGGCAGTTCCGCCGGAACACGCTTGCGGTCCACGTAGATCACCAGCGCCGCTTCGCGCGGATTGTCGAGACTCTGCCCCACGCCCACGCCGAAGAACGCCGGTGTCCGCTCCATCAACCCGCGCGCCGTCTGCCGTTTCACCGCAAGCGCCTGCGCCAGCGCAGGCCCCGGTAACGTAGTCACGCCCGTAGCCGGATTCGCCAGCGGAGCCGCTCCAGAGGACACCGCCTGCGCGCCGGCGACGATGACCATCGTCCGCACGCCGCCTATCGCGGCCGGAATCGCCGCTGTCGCCCCTGCGCTCAAATAGATCACGAGCGCCGCCTCACCCGGCCGGTCGCTACTCTTGCCCATCGCCACACCCAGCACGCCAGTGGCCGGATTCACCAGTTGCCGTGCCTGCGCCAGCGCCCTCCGCACCCGCCCAATCTGCGCGGTGCTCAGCCGCTGCGCCTGAGCCGCCGCCACCGTGCCGTCGCCGTAGCTCAGGCAACTGACCGCATGGTCTGGCCCTCCCACAAACGTTAAGCTGCGGCCCTCCTGTGCATCCAGTTCGCTCAGGACCTCGCCGGCCAAGCTGGCCATGCCCTGACCCACTCCAGCCGCGTCGCGCCCCCCGGCAAAGTAGAGGCCCAATGGCTCGGCGTTGGCCGCGTCCACCACCAGCGCACCCGAGTCCCCCGAGTCGCTGAAGCGGTTGCCGCTCAGCCCGAGTTGATTGGTAAAGGTCTTGGTCAGGTAGGGTTTGGTCTCCGCGCAATCTCGAAAGTAGTCGACGGCCACATCCACGTCCACCGCCGTCACGCCGCCGCAGGTAAGCCCGGTGGTCCGTCCGCTCTTGGCCACGCGCAGGTCCAGTCGAGCCGCCTCGCCCTTACCGCCGCTCGACGAGACACCCGGTGGTGCCGCGGCCAGCGTACCGTCGGCCTGCCGCGCACCCAGCTCAAGAATGCTGCCCGCCGGGTCCACCGCATGCGGCGTCACTTCAGCCAGCGCAGCGTCCACGTTGGTCGCCGCCGCGCTCAGCGGCAGCCAACTCGTCAGCGTACCCACCGGAGCCCCCGTGCCCGGCGTGCAGTTGTTGTCGATTAGCCCCGGCTGCACCACGCTGTCACCCGCGCGCGCTTGGTCGCTGCGCGCCAGGACATGGTTATTGCTCAGAATGTATTGCTTGCCCCCATCCGTGACCAGCGCGCCCAGCGTGCCGCTGCAGCAGTCCACCACCGCGCCGCTGTGCGCATCGTAGTCGTTCGCATTGCCCCCGGAGCTGCCCAGTGCCGCCGCCGCCGCCAGCTGCGCCTGGTGGATAGCCGGGTTGCTCGCGACCCCGCCGGCGTTAAGAAGTACGGCCGCTTCCATTCGCGCCAACGGATTGCCGGCCTGCGCCACCACGTACGTTACCCGGTCGGCGGTCACGCTCGCTGGCGCCGTGTAGACAACCGAACAGGCGGTGAAGGCCCGCCCGTCGCGCCGGCAGTTCTCCGCACCCAGTGAGCCCACGCCGCCGCCCGTTCCCCCGGGCCTATCCGACAGCGCAAAGCGTACTCCCGCGCCACCGCCCGCCTCAGAGAGCGTGCCGGTCAACGTGACAGACCCCCCCGGCCCGAGCGCGGCGTTCTGCGGCGCGAGCGGCTGTTGGAAACCCGGCGTCAGAGTCAGCGTAGCCGTGGCCTGCACCGCGGGGTCAGACTTGAGCGTGGCCGTAACGGCCACCTGCACCCGGTCGCTCGTCAGAAAAGTTGGCGGCGTGTAGGCGCCGCTCGCGGTAATCGCGCCAGCCCCGGCGTTGGGGTCGCCGCCGGCAAGCGACCAGCTTACCTCCGCCGCTCCGCCGCGATTCAGAATTGCTCGAAATTGCTCCACGGCGGCACTCTGTGCGTTGGTTGCGTTGCAGCCCGCGCAGTTGGTGTCGATTTCAGAGACACCTGGGGTCACGGAGAATATCTCGTTCGCCGGTCGCGACCGCACCGCCTGGCCACCGCACCCCATCAGCGCAGCGAGAGCGACCCCCAGGGCCAGCAGCGGCAAACGCCCGAGCCCACAAAGCCCCGGTGATAGGTTGACGTCAAGCTCTTGATGATTCATTGCTTGGTGCGCAGCAGCCCCTGCACCTCTAGCGTCGAGCCTATCGCATTGCCCCGCCGCCCTTTGGAGGAAAATCGCCTCGTCGATGACGATCCGTCAGCAGCCGGCGGGTTGGGCGGTCGGCTGCAACGATGCGGCGATTGCCGCCACTCTGCGGTAGGACTCCAGCCGATCCTCGTGCTCATAAGTGTCCGTCACCACGATTACCTCGCTGGCTCCGGTTGCGGCCGTCAGCCGCTCCAGCCCATCCCGCACCGTCTCATCTGAACCCACGATCGCCGCGCCCAGCTTGGCCTCGACGGCCGCGCGCTCCCAGGCGGTCCACAGCCCGTCCATGGAGTCCACAGGCGGCAGCAATTCCACCGGCTGGTTGCGGATAAGACGCAGGAACCGCTGCTGCGGCGTTGTGAACAGGCGCTGTGCTGCTGCGTCAGTCTCCGCCGCGATCACCTGCACAGCTGCCATAAAATACGGCTCAGCCAGCGCGGTGCTGGGCCGGAAGTTCTTCCGGTAGAGGTCCGCCGCGGCGTAGAGATACTCCGGCGCAAAGTGCGCCGCAAAGGCAAACGGCAACCCCAGCCGCGCTGCCAGCTCGGCCGAATAGCCGCTCGACCCAAGCAGCGTGATAGGGGCACCGCAGCCCTGCCCCGGAATTGCCTTCACCGGCTGCCCCGCGGCTACCGGGCCCAGATACGTCCGCAGTTCCTCCAGCAGTTCGGCAAACTCGTCTCCGCTCTGGCCCAGCCCTCGGCGCAGAGCGCGCATAGTGGCAAAGTCGCCGCCTGGCGCGCGCCCCAGCCCCAGGTCAATGCGTCCCGGATACAGTGCTTCCAGCGTGCCGAACTGTTCGGCAACGATCAGCGGCGCATGGTTCGGCAGCATCACGCCGCCCGAACCCACGCGGATGGACTTTGTCGCCCCAGCCACATGACCGATGAGCACAACCGTGGCCGAGCAGGCCAGCCCCTCAATCGAGTGATGCTCCGCCAGCCAGAAGCGCCGGTACGCCCAGCGCTCAGCATGCTGCGCCAGATCTACCGTGCGCGCAATTGCTGCGGCAGCCGGCTCACCCGTGCGCATCCCCACCAGATCCAGAACCGAAACCGCGAACTCATTCGCCATAGTCATTGGATGTACTTCCAGCCTAAGCGTTGCGGGCGCCGGATGTATGCTCGATGGCGAAGGAGGGCGGAACCATGGCGAAATTGCTTGCGGTTGAGGGCGACATCACGCAACTCAAGGTGGATGCCATCGTGAATGCGGCCAACTCGTCTCTCCTGGGCGGCGGCGGAGTGGACGGCGCCATCCATCGCGCGGCGGGACCAGAACTGGTGGCGGCTTGTGAAAAGCTCCACGGCTGCGCCACCGGCGATGCCAAGGCCACGCCTGGCTTCCGTCTTCCAGCCAAGTGGGTGTTTCACGCTGTAGGACCGGTATGGCAGGGCGGCGACCGCCGCGAGGACACGCTGTTGGCCAGTTGCTATCGCCGCTGCCTGGAACTGGCGCAGGAGCATCATGTTCGCTCCATCGCCTTCCCTGCCATCAGCACTGGCGTCTACCGCTTTCCGCCGGAGCGCGCCGCCCGCATTGCGCTGACCACCGTGCGCGCACACGCGGACGAGAACGGCATAGAAGAAGTCCAGTTCGTCTGTTTCGGCGCGGAGACGTTCGCGATCTATCAGCGGCTTCTGAACGAAAACGCAGCTAATCCACGCTAAGCACCAGCTTGCCAAAGTGGCTGCCGGACTCCATGCGGCGCAGCACGGCGGGCGC
The DNA here is from genome assembly GCA_002314435.1 of Acidobacteriaceae bacterium UBA1795. Classification (GTDB taxonomy): domain Bacteria; phylum Acidobacteriota; class Terriglobia; order Terriglobales; family Acidobacteriaceae; genus Telmatobacter. The sequence continues at coordinate 6,083 of DCFV01000232.1, forward strand.
CTTGCGCCAGGGAGTGCTCTCCAGCACCGGCCGCAGCGCAGACAGCGTCAGTGCCTTGTTCATCTCTATAAAGTCCTGCCGTGAGCCGACATAGATGCCTTGGATTTGTATCTGCTTGTGCAGGATCAACGGCAGGGGCAGCGCCTCCGCCGCCGCGGCCAGCACGCCGATCTGGGCGATGACACCGCCCATGCGCACTGCGCGCAGCGAGCGCGGCAGCGT
>DCFV01000099.1:0-2344 GCA_002314435.1 Acidobacteriaceae bacterium UBA1795
AAGCCTTGTCGCCGATCAGTCGTTCGGGCACCTCGTCGAGGAAGCATCCGGCCAGAACAGCTTCCACAAGCTTGCACTCGGCTGGCGAAGCGCTTTCGACAGTGACGGCGAAAGGAAGACCGTCACCAGAGGCGATAGCGACGATCTTGGTGCCCTTGCCGCGCTTGGTCGGCCCGACCGCGAAGCCCCCTTTTTGGCGCTCGCAAAGGTCGCATCCACGAACGCCTCATCCAGATTCAGCTTGCCTCGCTGGTGAAGATGTTTGGCGAGCAGGCGCAGCACCTCAACCAACCTGCCCTCGCGAACCCATTGCTGGAACCGGCGATGGCAGGTCTGATACGGCGGATACTTGGTCGGCATCTCGGCCCACTGCGCACCACTGCCCCGAATCCACAGCACGCCGTTCAGCACCGCTCGCGTGTAGTGCCACGGACGGCCACGGTTGTCCTCAGGCCGCGACGGGCGCAGGATTGGCTCCACTATTTCCCATTGTTCGTCCGTAAGTTCCCAGCGGCCTGCCATACCGGTCCGCAGAGACGCCTTGAGCATCCATAGTTTCGCAGAATCCAGAGCCGGAAACGTTTATGAGATGGGTTCTAATCATCATTTGGGGACACAGCCACACACACTCAAAATCATAGCTTCTCAAAGAGGCTTCCCGAACCCAACTGCGAGATCACGGCCTCCAGTGCTGTCTGCTGCGACTCGGCCAGTGACAACTTCGTCGACAGACCCGCTAGATCAGCCTGCATGAGGTTGGTCTGCGCCGTCGTCAGTTGGGTCTGCTCGACAGTGACCGCATCGCTCGCGGCGGTCAGGCGCGTTAATGAATTGTCGATGGCCACCCGCTGCTGTGACACGTAGTTCATGGCAGTGTTGAGCGACTGCAAATCCACTACGGCGGACTGCACACTGGAGCCGCTGGAATAGTCGTTGATCAGGCTGTTGAGTGTCTGAAAGACACTGTTCGATCCGCTGGTGGTAAAGATCTGGTCGCCGGGCACGTTGAGCTGGACGCTCTGCCCATTGGGCGTTTGCAGATAGTTCACATTCTCGTCACCGTTGTACGTGGTCGATGCCGGAGAGGTACTGGTGTCAGTAGCGAAGGGTGCAGTGGTGGTTTGACTGCCACCAAAGATGAACTGGCCCTGGTAGCTGGTGTTGGCGAGTGATGTGATTTCATCACGAATACCGGCGAGTTGGGTGGAGACGGCCTGCAGTTGGCTCGAGTTGAGCGTGCCGTTGCTTGCGCTGGTGGCCAGCGAGATGGCCTGAGTCAGTTGGCTGACCACGCTGCCGAGCGCCGAGTCCGCCACTTGGAGCTGTCCCTGTACCAGGCTGGAGGATTGAGTAAACGAGTCGTCGCGCTGAATCTGATTCAGGAGCAGAACGTTTTCGCCTGCGGCCACGGGATTGGAGCTTAGCGAGGTGATACTGACGCCGCTGGACAGTTCGTTGCTCAGCTGAGCCTCGGTTGACTGGGTCTGATCCAGCGAGGCCGCCAAATTCGACACGTAAAACGGATTGACTCTCATCGATCTTCTCCGCGGCCGGCGCGCGGCGCCCGGACCGGATTGGCATCGCGCTAGGCGACAGCCGTCTGCACGCCAAGGTTGAGGGCCGAAGCCATCACCTGGTTGAGAATGGTGAAAACCTCGGACGCTGCCTGATAGGCGCGCTCATATCGCTGCATCGATGACGCCTCGTCGTTCAGGTTGACGCCTGAGAGCGAATCAATCTGCGACTGAAGCTGTGTGACCGAGGCCGACTGCGACGTACTCTCTGTTTGGACTCTCGAGATGGTTGAGCCCAGCTGGCTGACGAACTGCGAGTAATAGTTGCTAGGTGTCAGACCGTTCACGGTGGCCTGTGTCGCGAACGTGGCGACTGACAGAACGTTCGAGTTGTCTCCCGTTCCGCTGCCAAGGGCCGCCGCCGCGATCTCGTTGGGATCGGTCATCACGACGCTCATGGCCAGCGCGCTGCCGGAGACCTGGGTTGGCTGGTTAAAGATGTACAGTGGCGTGGTGCCGGTGCCCGTGACTCCAGAGGAGTTGGTACCAGTGCCCTCCTCTCCGTTCAGGTCGGTGCCAGCGTTGTTGAGCGCATTCACTTGCGTGGAAACGCTGTAGGCAAGCTGNNCTGCGACGTACTCTCTGTTTGCACTCGTGAGATGGTCGAGCCCAGCTGGCTAACGAACTGCGAGTAATAGTTGCTCGGTGTCAGACCGTTCACGGCGGCCCGTGTCGCGAGCGTGGCGACAGACAGAACGTTCGAATTGTCTCCCGTTCCGCTGCCAAGAGCTGCCGCCGCGATCTTGTTGGGATCGGTCATCACGACGCTC
>DCFV01000099.1:2483-23581 GCA_002314435.1 Acidobacteriaceae bacterium UBA1795
GCGTGGAAACGCTGTAGGCAAGCTGGTCTAGCGAAGCCGTTGCATTGGGGATGTCCTGATCGCGCACGGTCAGATACCCGCCCAACTCGCCGCCCCCAGTGGTCAACTCGGTGGTCACATCCGTGCCGCCGATGTAGAAGTGGTTGACCCCGCCAGACTTGCCCGTGGTGAGCTGATAACTCGTCGACTGAGAGACCAATAATTGCCCAGAAGTGGTGGTGATGGAGAGCCCGTTGTTCTCAGTCGTGACCTGATTGATGCCGATCAGCCGAGACAACTGCGAGATGTCCTGCTGCCTCTGGTCTTCGAGTATTCCCGCGTCCGCCGTTGGCGAGCGGGACTGAATCTGCTGGTTCAACTGCGCGATCGCCGAGGTCAGCGCATTCACCTGACTGGCGATGCCGGTCGCCTCCTGATCCAATGCCGATTGCTGGGTGCTGAGACTGGCCGCCGCATTGGAGATATCCCCCGCTAGAGTGCTCGCGGTGGAGAGAACATCCTGGCGCAGCGCATTGTTGGTTGGATTAGATTCCAGGGAAGAAACGGAATTGAAAAAGCTGGTGAGATCACTGCCGATATCGCCCGCCGTGGAAGTGGACGAACCCGAGTCCGGCGTAAACAGAGCCTGCAGCGTATCCAGAGCGGTGAGCCGCGTACTGGATGCTGATGAAAGCTGCTGCTGCTGCGACAGGCGCTGCTCCAAAACGCGGTCGCGCACCGAAGTAGCACCTGTGACGGTTGCGCCCATCCCGTAGGCGACTCCGTTGATCTCAGTCGGAGGGGCTTCCTGGAAGTTCGGAATTTCGCGGGTATAGCCGGTTGTATCTGCGTTGGCCACATTGTTGGAGACAACATTCAGGGCTGCCTGATCGGCGTCGAGTGCTGAACTGATCAAGTTAAGGGCTGAGTTGATGGTTCCCATTTCGCTCCGTCCGCCTCTAGTTTTTTCCCGCGCGTAACGCGTACTCCAGTCTGCTGCTCCGGATTGCACTCAACTGGCGCAGAACACGCAGATTAGCCTGGGTGGCCTCGAGCACGCTGGCCAGAAGGGCCATCTCCTGCCTGCTGCCGCGGGCTTCGCGCGCCCATCTCACCCTGCTCTCCGCATCGGCGTGTATCTGCTCACGGTTCAACGCGTCGCAGGAGACCACAAGTTCCTCCAACCGCTCCGCATCAAGATGCGCAAGCGCGCGTGAGGCCTCCAGAACCATCTCCTTCAATTCTGGCCGCGAGTTGTTCTGCTGCCTGTCGTGCATTCTTCTGCTCCTCGGTTCCAATCAACGAACCCTGTTCCTACCTGCTTGAGGTCGAATTGTTCAACAACACATCCACGACCTTGCTGGCTACCGCCGACGCGGGAACGCTGTAGGTGCCTGCAGCCAGTGCCGACTGCACTTCTGCCACCTTGTCAGCACGCACATCGGATAGCGAAGCCGCATGAGCGACCTCGGAACCCGCGCTGCTCACCGTAGCCTGATCGGCGGTCAAAGCTGCGGAAATAGCCGAACTCAAACTGTCCTTCGACGTCTGCGCATCAGGCGGCTGCGACTGCACTCCCAGCAAGCTCTTCAGGCCATCCACGTCATTGAGAAAGTTCATCGATCCTTCCTCCCCAGCGACGTTATCGGCCAACCCCTCTCATCACTCTAGTCATTCAGACATTCTGAATTCGGTATCTCGGTTTGTTTTCCCGGTTACTGTCGCTGCCGGAGTACCCGTTCCAGAATGAAACAGTGTCCGTATCAGGTCACGAGCGATGCCCAAACCTCCCTGCTCGCTGATCGCTTTGCCGAGCGACTCCGACGCTAATTCGCCAAGCGTCGAGGTCGAGCCCGAATCCGAGTCCTCGTCCCCCATAAGCCCGCAGCCAGAAGCAAGCGGTTTCAGTAACTCCTTCATCATCTGCGCCTCAAACTCATGCGCCGCCTTTACCACGCGCGGCTGGGCATTGGCCTGCGCCGTTCCCGTCAAGGCTTCCAGTCTCTCGATCACAATACCTCCACGTCGGCTTCAAGCGCGCCGGCTTCCTTCATCCCCTGCAGAATGGAGATCACATCCCGCGCCCCCGCTCCGATCCGCTGCAATTCCTGCACCAGATCTTCGACCGTTGCCCCATCTTTAAGTTCGATTCGGTTTATCGGCTTGTCCTGGGCTTGGACGCTTGTCTGCTGCACCACCTGCGTGGCGCCGTTGGATAGGGGGGCGGGCTGAGAGACCTGTGTGGTGGAAATCACATTTACCGAGAGACCGCCATGAAGGATCGACACCGGCTGCAGGCGCACCGTTCCGCCGATGACCACGGTCCCGGTGCGCTCGTTCACGACCACGCGCGCCCGCGGATAGACCTCCACTTCCACTTCCTCTACCTTGTCGAGCAGAGCAGCCACATCTTCGCTCGGCTCGGCGGTGATGACGACACGCCGACTGTCAATAGCATGAGCACGCGGCGAGCCGAGCGTTTTGTCGATGGCCTCGGCCATACTCTCGGCGGTATGGAAGTCGGCGTCGTTGAGCATCACACTCACCGTGCGCATATCCTTCAGGTCGAACGGCACCGCGCGCTCAACCATCGCCCCACCCGGCACCCGCGCTGTGGTGGGGTGGTTGACCTGCCGCGCGTTGCCCCCGCCGGTAGCAATGTAGCCGCCTAACACCAACGCTCCCTGCGCCTGGGCATAGATCTGACCGTCGGGTCCATAGAGGGGAGTCATCAACAGAATGCCGCCCTCGAGCGAGCGCGCGTCGCCAGCCGAGGAGACGGTGATGTCGAGCCTGTAGCCGGGCCGGCTGAAGGGTGGTAGTGTGGCAACCACGAAGGCTGCCGCCATGTTTTTGATCTGCATGTTGCTGGCGCTGTTGGATCCGGTCTGAGGCACGGTGATGCCCATCCGCTCGAGAGCGGAGATCAGCGTCTGTGCCGGGAAGACTGTCTGCGAACTGTCGCCGGTGCCGCGCAACCCAACCACCAGTCCGTAACCGACGAGTTGGTTGTCACGTATACCCTCGATGGTCGCCACATCCTTGACCCGCGCGAGTTGCCTTGCGGCTTTAGCCTGCGCCACGACACCACCAAAGACCGTGACGGCGACCAGCAGAGTCGCGCCTCAGTGGCGCGCCAGCCCTCTCGAAACACGTTGTCCTACTGTAGCTCTCATTTTTCAGTCCAGTTCCTAGCGTTCAAAACACCAATAGTTTCTCGAGGAAGCGCACCAGCGGGCTCTGGCGGTAGGTCGAATCGTTCACAATTCCCTTGCCCGTCACTTCCAGTTCTAGATCTGTCATCGCCGTTGATTGCACTTCGTTTTGCGCGCTCACATCCTCGGGGCGTACCAGGCCGCGCAAGTGGATCAGCTGCGTCTGCTGCGAGAAGGTGAGCTGCCGCGTAGCCTGCACAACCAGCATGCCGTTGGGCAGCACATCCACCACCTCGGCGCCAAAGGTCGTCACCAGGCTGGAGTTCGTGGTGCTCTGGCCCTGCGCGGTTAGGCCTGAAGATGCGGTCATGCCGAGCAGGTTTTGCAGGTTGTTCGCAGTCTTGAGCTTGCCAAACAGACCGGTAAGCCCAGATGTAGCATTCGATGCACGCGAGTTCTTCACTTGCCCGTCGGTGGAAGCCGCCAGACTCTCGCTGACCACAATCGACACCACATCGTGCACTCGCGCAGCCTTGGCATCGGTGCCCAGGCGCACCATCCGGCCCTCGGGCGACCAGATTGAGCCGGGCGTCTTCACTTCATTGTCGTGCTGCGCACGCACTCGAGCGATGTAGCCACGCAGTGCGGTTTCGGGCGGAGTGGACTTATCGGGCGGCGGAATCCTCTGCTTTACGAGGGCCCGGACGGGCTCGGTAAGAAACAGTCCAGCGATAAGAGCAGCCGTTAATGTACGGCGCATCGCTGCGTTCATGGCTGGCCTCCGCCGCGCGTGAAAGCCGTCGCCAGCGCAGCGCGCCCCGGCGCCAGGGCCACTACGCGTACCTGGTCGCCGCCCGCGGCAAAGCGAGCCGTGAAGACCGCGCCTTGCCGTGCCGGTTCGAGCGCCACCGCCTCAAACATCGCCGCTACGCGCTCGCCGGACTCGATGACCAACAACCGGTCGCCGGCGCGGATCACCTGGGGCACGGGAGCTTCAATCGCCGATCCCACCTGCTGCTCTTCCCTGCTGCTTTGTTCAGGCACCAGTCTTCCCGGACCGCCGGGATGCGTGGGATCGGCCGAGAGAAGCCAGCGTGTTCCGAAAGCTGGATCAGCGATTGCCCGGACTGCCCGCCGAGGTTGCTGCGCGGCTGCACAGAGGGACAGCAGCCCAAGACAGTAAGACACGCCAGTCCGCATCCGTATCAGCAAACATTTCCCAGGTTTCATCACTCTGCTTGTCCGCATTACCATGCCGTGTATGCGTCAGCGCGTCATATTGTTGACTTGCGAATACATGTCGTCGGCCGCCTTGATGACCTTGGAATTGGACTCGTAGGCTCGCTGCGCCAACACCATTTGCACAAACTCGGTCACCACGTCCACGTTGGAGTTCTCCAAGTAACCCTGCTGCAGCGTGCCCAAACCCTCGGTTCCGCCGGGATTTCCCAGCACCGGGTCACCAGAGCTGAGAGTCGCCTGCAGCAGATTCGAGCCCACGCTTTCGAGACCTCCAGCGTTGGGAAAGGTGGCCAACTGAATTTGGCCCAGTTGGGAAGGGTTCTGCTGGCCGGGCAGGGTTGCATTCACTACACCGTACTGCGTGATGGTGACCGCCGTAGCGTTGGTGGGAATGGTGATGATGGGAATAGCCAGATCGCCACCTGTGGTTACGATTGTGCCCTGGCTATTCAGATGAAACTGCCCTGCGCGGGTGTAGGCGATTGTGCCGTCGGGCCGCTGTACCTGAAAGAACCCTGAGCCCTGAATCGCAACGTCGAGCGGGTTGTCAGTCTGGTTGAGCGAGCCCTGGGTGTTGATCACCTCTGTTGCGGCCGACTTGGTTCCCAAACCAATTTGGAGTCCGGCCGAGACGGTGGACTGGCTCTGCGCTGCACCCGGGGTCACCAGGTTCTGATAGACCATGTCTTCAAATTGCAGACGCAACTGGCGAAAGCCGGTGGTTGACGCGTTGGCCAGATTGTTAGCGATCGTATCCAGGTTCATCTGTTGCGCGCTCATGCCGCTTGCCGCCGTATACAGTGCTCGAATCATTGTTTCCCTCGTATGAAGTGAACGCTCCGTCTAGATCCGGGGCAGATCCTCTGTGGCGAACTTGTTGAACTCGGTGTGGAAGACGGTCAGGGCTTTCTGCATCATCTCGGCCTGGCGCTGCATGAGGATCAGGTCCACGGTGCCCTGTACCACATTCTCATTGGCCCCTTCGAGCGCACCGGCATGCACCGCGGCATCACGTGCGGTTACGGGCACCACCCCCTGCGGTGCTACGTACCGATTGGCTCCCTCCGGTGTCAGATTGGTTCCGGGAGGAAAATCGAATACGCCGACGGTTCCTGCTGCTCCTCCGGCCACTGAGATCACCCCGTCAGCACCAACCGACACATCACCAGGCGGAATCGGAATTTGCTGGCCTGTGGGCGAAAGCACCGGTTCGCCCGCAGCGGTCACCAGCAAACCCGTCTGCGAGCGATGAAAACTGCCATCGCGGGTGAAACGCAGCCCGTTCGCAGTCTGCACTTCAAAGAAGCCCTGCCCTTCGATGGCCAGATCGAGTGGATTTCCGGTCGGCTGTAGCGCTCCCTGGCCCAGATTCAGCCTGTCGCCGCCCAGCAGGCCGTAGTTGTTCACTGTCTGCCCAAGTTGCGATTCCTGCACATCAGGCCCAAAAAGCGCGGAGCGGAAATACTCCCGCTCGGCCCGATAGCCGGGCGTCTGTACGTTGGCCAGATTGGCCGCGGCCGTATCCAGCGCCTGGGTACGCGCCACCAGCCCGGTCATCGCCGCATAGTATCCGCTGTCCATTGCCCTGTGCCTCCTGTGCGATGAACTGTGCAGATGGAGGACCGAACTGCGGAGACTTGGATTAGAGCAGTATCAGGATTGTGATCGCGGCCCTTGGAAGCTACGGAGCCAGCCCCCCAAGGAACGTTGTGCCGGGAGGTCTTCGCTTCCTGGCACAACCTGAAATGAACCCTGAAGTGGCCCTGCGACAGCGTACGGAGCTATTGGATGCCGTCGCAGACGATGGTCACGGAAAACTGCTGATTATCGAACGAATAACAATGAATGAGCTGAAACTCGGGGGCCTGCACGTGCAGGTTGTAGTCGCGCCCGGTAATCACGGCTGGCACAGACAGGCCGCAGTGCGCTGAAAGCTCAGGAACCTTGCTCTTCCATGCGCCGGCGAGCATATTACAGATTTCCCCGATGCCGTCCTTGACCGTGTCGTCGAGCTCGGCAAACTCCATGCCGGTCATGCACGCTGCCACCTGCATGGCTTCATGTGCGCCGCAGCGAAAGACGCAGGCGCCGCTGAGCGCACCGCCAAAACCCACGACTGCGGTCACCGACTCTGGCTGTGTTGTGAGGGGGTCTTGAATCCGTTCAACCTCCGCTCCCAGCATCAGGCGAAAGACTTCGTCCACACTCGCATCCAGATGTTTCGGATCCGAAACCAGATGCACTGAATCCCGCAATGACAGGGTCATGCTCTGCTCCAATTTCTGCAGGCCCGCGCCGAATCTTCTGGCGATCGCGGCCCGTCTGACTCCGTTCAACAACATGCCGGCTCCTTCAGCTCAGGCCACGCGTATGAGAGGCAATACGCGTTCTTTCACCTGTTCCGCAGTAAAGGGCTTGCGGATATAACCCTGCGCTCCGGCCTGGATAGCCTGCTTAACATGCTCCTCGCTCGACTCAGTGGTGATCATGACCACCGGAACGCCGGGCGCCAAGTTCTGCAACCGGATCAGGCGCAGAAACTCCAGCCCGTCCATGGACGGCATATTGATGTCAGAAAGGATCAGATCGACCTGTATGGTTTTCAACACGTCCAAACCCTCGGTTCCGCTGCCGGCCTCCAGCACTACCAGCGGGTCCAGACCCGCCTGCCGCAGTGCGCGCTCTACGATTTTGCGCATCACCGAAGAATCATCCACGATCAGGGTTCGCACTTCACTCATGCCTGAGCTCCTCTGCTCTTTGCTTTTGGATGTATCGGCGCAGCGGCACAATTCTTCAGTCCGGCGGAGACAGTTCCTCGCACTTCGCTTGGTTCAGAGACCGATCGAACAAACAACGTCACGAACCCAGCCTGAAGCCTGATGTGAACTTGAGGCTGTGGCACCACGCTCTGACATGCGAAGCCACAGGCAGTCGTGCACTCGAACAAAACGTGCAGCGCCAGGGCGGGCCTTCTCAAGCGAGCGCGCGAGGACGTGAGCCGCTGCCGACTGCGAAACGGCCTCGATCAGCTCGACTGGAGGGAACTGCGCCTCTAACAATCGACTGTGAGCCTGGTGAAACTGCGAACCGACCACGATGCCGCTTTCCACGCGCAGACCGGTCATGCGTTCGAGGGCCAGAGCCAACACCGGGTCCAAGGCTTCCTCGAAACCGAGGTAGAGCACTCGGCCAGCAGCTAAGCGCAACGGCAGCGCGCCGAAGGCATCCACAAACAGGCGCGGCATGATGTCGGTCATGGCGGCCGGGTCGTGGTGCTCGAGCGAGAGCACAGGACAACTCCATTGCAGTCCGAGTGCGCGAGTCACCTGTTCTTCAGTGACTGCGTGTTGGCCGATCAGCCATTGGCCAAGGCGTCCGGTGCCGGCAGCTTTTTGAGCCTCCAGCGCACGGCGCAACTGGGCATGTGTAATCGACCCCTGCTCGAGCATCAGCAGTCCAAGAGGCACGCGGTGCCGGTGGCTCACCCGAGCGACACCCATGCGACCGTCGAGCTCGCGGGCAACAGCCGCGGCGATGCGCGCCTCAGTGCAGGCTGGCGAACACGTCCAACCCTGCTCGAAGACAGGCGCGGAGCGGCTGCGCCACAGATGCAGCCAACCGGAACGACAGCCTGGATGGGCACATGTTTCAAACAGACCGGAACGCAGGCGCTCAACGGGCCCTGTTCGGGGTGACGGGCGGTCCAGTACGGGGGCGCCGACAGAGCGCGGCGAGCTGTACATACCCGAAGGCGGACCAGGTGGGACAATCGCTGCTTTGCGATTTAAAAGAGGCATCGAATACTCTCCAGGCGCTTACGCGGCGCGGCTACCTCAGTGACGCGCAGGCCGAAGTTGCCGTTGACCAGCACCACCTCGCCCCGCGCCACAATCTTGTCTCCCACGATCAGGTCTACCGGGTCGGCTACGTGGCGGTCCAGTTCGACGACGTCACCGGGACCAAGCTCGAGGATTTCGCCAAGCGGCAGCTCGCGGCAGCCAAAGCGCAACGTGGCTTCCAGCTCCACGTCGAGCAAGAGTTCAACCCCGGAGCCGAAACCCTGCGTGGGCGCTGAGACGACCGGTGGCGCGTGTGTAGAAGCTTCCGGTGAAGCCAAGTGGGACGACCGAGACTCCGCCTTTATTGGGTGGGTTTCGTCGCGGACGAGGATCGTCCAGGATCCGGCGGCGGACTTCAGCTGAAAGGCGCGGGTGGCCTGGCTGGCGCCGTTGATCTCCTCAAAGCTCTCGACACGGCACTTGGCGGCGGTGGAGGCCAGCAGGTCTCCTGCAGCGGCTTCTGCAACCTCGCGAAGCAGCTCAGCCCAGCCTGCCCTCTGGTCCACCTCCTCGCCCAGAAAAGGTGTCTCCAACAGGCCGGGATCAAGCACCACGGAAAAGCGTCCTTCGCGGTCGCCGACTAAAGTGGCGACAAAGCCGAAAGCCCCGGTACCCATTGGCTTGGGTAATCCCTCGTTCAGCGACGGCTCACCAGCCAGGGCCTGCGAAAGAAGTGTCGTTGCCACGGCAATCCAGCTTTCCAGGTACTTGCTCATGCACCAGCCTCCCGGGAGGGTCGCTCGAGACGGGCGGCGCGATGTGAACCCTGGCGAATCGGCTGTGCGTCGGCCAGATGCTGGCCACCTACACGCCACTCAGCCAGCCGGCCAGCGGATAGATTTAGATGCAGCACGGCGCCAGGCGACAGGTTCTCAACGGCACTGGCAGCCAGCCGCACCGAAGGCAGTTGCAGTACACCACCGAACCGAATGCGACGCACCGCAGCATCCATACACTGCCGTGTGTCGGGCGCGTGGCGACGGCGACGGCCCCAGTCCTGGGTGAGTCGGCGGAGGATCGTGTTGGCTACAACGGCTGGAAAGGCCAGGTTGAGGAGGCCGGATCTGTGCGGCATACGGATCTCAAAGCTGAGGCAGAGTGTCTTCTCATTGACCGACATGATGCGTGCCACCTGTGTCTGCATCTGCCGCCGCTCGAAGTTGAAGCTGAGACCTACAGGCTGCCAGGCAGCAGTGAGCTCGCGACAGATGATCTCGGACACGGTGCCCAGGATCGACTCCTCTATATCGGTCAGCTCACGCTGCACGCCATCGCGGCCCTCGCCGCCGAGAAGCAGATCGACGATAGGCGGAACCAGAGCAAGGTCCAACTGCAGGACCGACAGGGCTCCAAGCGGCTCCAGACGCACCGATGAGACATAACTGATCTCAGGAATGCGCATCAGAAAATCGTTGAAGACGATCTGTTCGGCCGAAACGAGGTTGACCTGAAAACGTGTCCGCAGCCACGCAGCCAGATTGTGGGTCAGGTTGCGCGCGAACAGGTCATTGAGCATGCTGATAGCGCGCAGCTGCTCGGTGGAAATCTGACCCGCTGATGCGTAGCTGTAGGGCAATACGCGGGCGCGCGCCTCAGGCGCCAGCCCCTGGTCAGCAACCGGCGTGCGCGCCGCCTGGAACAGGGCGTCGATCTCATCCTGTTTGAGCATCTTTTCCATTAGCGTTCACTCCTGCACTCGCTACCGGCAGCGGTCCGTCGCGGCGGCCGTGGCGCAGTCTTGAAGGCGCAGGCAGCAGCCAGCTCTTTGAGTGCGATACGCAGATGCATCACCGCCGAGGCGTGAACCTGCGAAACCCGCGATTCAACCACGCCCAGCGCCAAACCGATCTCGCGCATCGTCATCTCCTCGAAGTAGTAGAGCGTCATCACCAAGCGTTCCCGCTCAGGCAGGCGGCCGATAGCGTCGGTCAGCCGTTCCTCGAGCTCCCCGCGCAGACAGCGGAACAAGGGGTCCTCGTCGGGACGGCCAGGCACGTAAGCCAGTTCCTCCTCACCCGAGTCTTCGTTGCGCTCCATGTGCAGCGTGCCGATCTCCAAGCCCCTCAGATCTCCCAACAGCTGCTGGTAGTCCTCGAGCGAAACACCCATCTCGGCGGCGATCTCGTTCTCGCCCGGCGGCCGGCTCAGGCGCGCGGTGAGCACGCGGATCGCCTCTTCTGCCGCGCGGCCCTTGCGCCGCAGCTCGCGCGGACTCCAGTCCAAGGTGCGCAGACTGTCCAGAATCGCTCCGCGGATACGAAACTGCGCATAGCTGCGGAATTGCACCTTCTTGGCCGGATCGAACTTGGCGAAAGCATCCATCAGCCCCACCACGCCCGCTGAGACAAGGTCCTCAATGTCCACGTGCTGGGGCAACCGCTCGTGAATGCGGCGGGCCAGAAATCGCACGATTGGCAGATGCTCGAGCAACATACGCTCCTGCTCTCCGCTCAGACGTGGCATCTCCACCGCCGCCGGTGGATAGCCCGCTGCCCGGACACCTTCAACTCGCGCCGCAGCCAGCGGCACAACCGCCCCTGTCTCAGTTCCCATATATGCCCCCATATCCAAGCCCCCCCCTTTGCTCCCCGTTCTGCAGCAAATACTTCCCGCATTACCCGCTTGGTTCACCGCACTGTGCCGACCGGACGGAGCCGGATTTCAGGCGGGATCTCGACTGCCGAGACAACTGCCAGGCGGGGCAATACCGGCCCCAGCCAGCGCTTGACGTGATAGCGGGCCGGACTTGGACAGAGAAGCACCGGGAGTGCCGCGGCAGTGGACCCGCCGATGAGTTGCCTCAAAGAATCGGCGAGTCGACGCAGGACCGGGGTAGACGGCGCGGTACTGCTGCTCAGCAGCCGTTGGCTCGATTCCCCGGCTAGAGTGGCCAGAATCTCCTCTTCGAGACGCGGGTCCAGCAAGAGCACGGGCAGCTGCCCATCACCGTCGAGCAACGGCTGAACGAGTCTCCGACCTAGAGCCTGACGCGCGGCTTCAACAAGGACGACCAGACTTTTGTTTGTCGCCGCGGTCTCGAGCAGCGCCTCCAGGATTGTGCCGAGGTCGCGAATCGAAACACGTTCGCGCAGCAACTGCTCAAGCACACGACCAACCTCGCCGAGGGTCAGAAACTTGGGCACCAACTCCTCGATCAACTTTGGGTGGCTCTCATTGAGTCCATCCATCAGGCGTTTGGTTTCGGCACGCCCCAGCAGCTCACCCGCGTGGCAGCGGATCAGCTCGCCCAGGTGGGTGGTGATAACTGTGACCCCATCGACCACCGAGTAGCCGGAAGCGATGGCTTGTTCCTCCAGCTGCGGGGCGATCCAGACGGCGGGCACGCCGAAGGCAGGCTCCCGTGCCTCGCGCCCCGCCAGGGGGCGGCGGTTGGTGTCGCCAGAGACGGCCAGCAACTGCGTACCCTCGGTCTGCCAGCGGCCGATCTCGATGCCGCGGAGGGAAAATAGATACTCACGCGGGCGCAAACGCAGGTTGTCGGAGATGTGCACGGGCGGCACGAGGAAACCGAGCTCGGCCGACAGATGGCGCCGCAAGGCACGCACCCGGCTGAGGAGTTGTCCGCCTTGCTTCTCGTCCACAAGCGGAATCAATTGGAAACCGATCTCGAGGGTGAGGTCCTCAAGGCGGAGGAGGCCCGCCATTTCGGAAGCCACACTGGCCGACTCGCCCTTCTTCTTCTCGCTGGATACAGTTTCAGCTGCTGCAGGGACGGTAGAAACGGCCGTCTCCACACGCCTGCCGCTCCAGAACAGCCCTCCGCCCACCAGCAGGAAAGCCAGCTTGGGTAAACCCGGGATCAGGCACATGGCCGCGGAGACCATGGCGGTCAGATAGAGCGTGGAGGGACGGGCCAGCAACTGTTCGCGGATCTCGCCACCCAGCATGCCAGCCGAGTTGGCCCGGGTAAGCGTGATACCGCCGGCTACCGAAACCAGCAGCGAGGGAATCATCGTCACCAGACCATCGCCGACGGTAAGGATGGTGTAGGTGCGGACGGCCTCGCTGAGATCAATGCCCTGCTGCAGGGTGCCGATGAGCAGCCCGGCAATGATGTTGATAGCGGTGATCAGGATAGTGGCAAGCGAATCGCGCTGGTTGAATCGCGCTGCGCCGTCCATTGCACCGTAAAATTCAGCTTCGCGAGCAATGGCCTGGCGGCGGCGGCGCGCCTCGGCCTCATCGATCAGGCCAGCGTTCATGTCGGCGTCAATGGCCATCTGCTTGCCGGGCAGAGCATCGAGGGTGAAGCGCGCGGTGACCTCGGCGGTACGCACTGCGCCATGAGAAACCACCAGGAATTGAATCGCGATGAGCGCCAGAAACAGCACGAAGCCGACAACGTAATTGCCACCCACAACGAACTGGCCAAAGGCCTCGATAACCTTGCCGGCGGCAGAGGTGCCCTCCGAGCCGTGAAGCAAGATGCGGCGACTGGAAGCGATATTGAGTGCCAGACGGAAGAGGGTCAGCAGCAGGAGCAGCGTTGGAAAGACACTGAGCTCGACAGCGCGACGGACCTGCACCGCAGAAAGAAACAAGATGACCGAAGCGGCCATGGAGAGCGCCAGCAGCAGGTCCAGCGCCGCTGCGGGCAGGGGCACCAGCATGACAAAGATGACGCTGATTGCGGCAAGTGGGAGGAGATATTCTCGCAGGCGGCTCAGGATAGAACGAGCCCCGTGGATCGGCATGGTCAAAGTTGCGGTGCTCATCGTGGACCTCGCTCGAACGGCGGAATGATGACAGTTGGCAACGCTGGACGAATGGTGGCGCGGTGCCCTGCGTGAGCGCGGGCAGCAGCCTCGCGGGCACGACGCTCGCGCATCTCCTGCTCCACTTGTTGGCGGTAGAGATAGGCCAGGATGGAGGCCACGGCCGCGTAGAGTTCGACAGGAATGGACTGGCCCACCTCGACAGAACGGTAGAGCGAGCGCGCCAGAGGCGGATTCTCGATGATCTGAACACCGGCCCAACGCGCTTCGGACTTGATTTCCTCTGCCAAGAGGTTCCGCCCCTTTGCGAGCACGCGGGGCGCCTCCATGGCGGTGAAGTCGAAGCTGAGGGCTATGGCGTAATGGGTGGGATTGACCAGCACGACGGCGGCGCGCGCCACGTCAGCCTTCACCTTGCGGCGACGCATCTGCCGCTGCAGACCGCGGATGCGGCTGCGAATCTGCGGGCTGCCTTCAGTCTCCTTGTATTCTTCGCGCAGATCCTCGCGGCTCATCTTCAGGCGCGACTCCCGGCTGCGCCACTCGACGACGTAGTCAATGGCCGCCCAGCCGAACAGCAGCCATGCTGCGGCGGCCAGCATGCCGTAGACATCGCGACCCAGAATCTCCAGACGAACGGTCGAAAAGGGTGGCAATTTAAGCTCGCGGCCAATGCGCTGTACGGCAAAGACAGCCAACACGGCGGTGGGGATCAGAGACTTGCCCAGCCGTGCGACGGAGCGCAATGAGAACAGGTTCTTCACGTTACTCAGGGGGTTGATCCGGTCGAGACGAAAGCCGACGGCGCTCGGAACAAAGGTGATCCCGCCTGTCTGAGCGCTGGCAACAACCAGAGCCGCAACGGCCACTGCGGACATCACCATCCCCACGGGAGCAAGGATTGCCAGCGACAACCCGCGAATTGCAGTCAGAGTCGACCCTATCTGTGCTGGTTCCCAGCGCGCGGGCGCACCCAACTCAAGAAAATCTGACAGACTCGATCGCCATGCCTCAGTAGCCCGCACTGCGGATAGCCCCAGTGTCATCACCCCCGCCAACAAGCCGGCCGCCGCGGTCAGTTCGCGGCTGTGCAGTACGTCCCCATCGCGGCGTGCTTTCTGCCGCCTGTGCTGAGTAGCCTGTTCTGTGCGCTCACCGGACATCGCCTAACCTCCCACCGGGCGGCTGACCACGAGTCTCTCGGCCAGGTCAAGGAGACCGCTGAAGCGGGCCTCGATGAAGCGCGGCCACAGGGCCAGCGAGCCGATCAACAGGGCGTAGCCGGTCAGCGTCTTGAGCGGTACGGTGAGCGACATAACCGGCAGTTGTGGGCTGAGCTTTCCCAGCAGCGAGACGGCAATCTCGACTAGCAGCGTGGCGGCCAGCACAGGCGCGGCAAGTTCAAGCGCAGCCAGAAATATGCCGCTGGCGGCATGCACGATGCCCAAGGCCGTGGATTGCCGCAGGGTGCAGCCGCCCAAGGGTACGACGCGAAAACTGCGCACCAGCGAGGCCAGCAGGATGCGGTCCAGCCCGGCAGTGATGACGACCAGCGTGCCCAGCAACTGAAAGAACTTGCCCATCAGCGGGGTCTGGATCTCCGAAGCCGGATCGAGCAGGTTGACCAGCGAAAAGCTGAACTGCAGTCCTACGATCTGGCCAGCAAAGAGCAGCATCTCGTTCAGCAAGGCGAGGGTGAGTCCATACACCAGGCCCACGGCCACCTCGCCCAGCAGCGCGGGACAGCTAAGCTCAGCTCGCGCCTGGGGCAGCCTGGCCACCAATGGCGCCAGCAGAAGCGACGTGGCCAGCACAAAGCCAGCCTTGACACGCGCAGGCAGCGCTGCTGAAGAAAAGAGCGGGGTGAACACCACCATTCCGCTCACCCGCACAAGGGCCAGAGTCATCGCGCTCAGAAATTGGGTCCAGTCTTGCATCGCGCTCGCTTTGTTCTCTCCGTCCTCTACCCCAGATAGCGGTGCAAATCGGTCAACAACACTCGTGTGTAAGTGGCCAAGCGGCTCAAAAACCACGGCATGCCCACCAGCAGAATTGCGGCCACTGCGGCCAACCGCGGCACGGTAGTCAGCGACTGCTCCTGTAGACTGGTAAGGGTCTGCACCAGGCTGAGCACGAAGCTGAGCAGGGCGGCAGCCGCCAGCACCGGGGCGGCCAGGATCACGGCCTCCTTCATCAACTGGCGCAGAAGCTCTGCCACCATGTCGGGCGTCATTGCTTCCCTCCTTGGTTCAAAAACTCTTCAGCAGCGATCCGGCCAGCAGGTTCCAGCCGTCGACCATCACGAACAGCAGGATCTTGAGCGGCGTGGAGACTACCACGGGCGGCAGCTGGAACATACCAATCGATGTGGTGATCGAAGCGGTCACCGTGTCGACCAACAGAAACGGCAGAAACAGCACGGCTCCGATGGCAAAGCCGGCCTTAAGTTCGGACAGAATGTAGGCAGGCACCACCACGCGCATGGGCAGATCGTTGGGCGTGTTCGGGCGCGGCAGCTGGCCTGCGGCTGCAAATAGTTCGAGGTCCTTTTCGCGCGCATAGCGCAGCAGAAACGTCTTCACCGGCTTCGATCCATGGTCGATGGCCTGCAGGCCGGTGATCTGCCCGGCGCGAAAAGGCTCCACGGCCTGCTGGTCGATCTGGTTGAGCACCGGGGTCATCAGAAACCAGGTCATCATTAGCCCCAGTCCCAGCAATGTGGGGTTGGAGGGCGCAGTCTGCGTGCCCAGCGCCTGGCGCAGAAAGTGAAACACCACCATGAGGCGCACCAGCGGCGTCATGCACATGAGAATGGCAGGCATGACGGTGATGAGAGTGAGGACGAAGACGATCGTCCACGGAGTCGAATCCGACGGATGAAACTGTGCATTCAGGTCGGGCAGAAGGGGTAGGTTTGCGGCAGTCGCGATCCGGGCCATGGCCAGAAGCATTACCAAGAGATCCTCCCGTCGTCCGCGCTGGACCGCTTTGCGACGCTGCGGCGCGCGGTGGAAACCTCGGAAAGCCGGCCGCCGTCGAGTACGTAGAACGCCGGTGCACCCTCCGGCGATGTGGCTACCAGCAGCTTGCGACCATCGGCCTCTACTAGCGCCAGCGACTGCCGGGGGGCCAGCGTGATGCGCTCAAGGAGAACCAGACGCGGTGAGCTGCGCGGACCACGCTGTAGCCTCTGAAGCAGCCATCCGGCAAGCCCGCCAACGACAGGCTCCTTTCTTCCCTGCACTTTCATTGCTTCTTCGTTCATTCCCCTCATCCCGTCTGCTCGTCTCAAGCCAGGCGCGTAACCCGCACCGCCAGTTGTCGATCCACCACCTCGAATTCAGTCCAAGCCAGTTGCACCTTACCGGCCTGTAACGGCATGTCCTCGCCGTGTCCCCAATGCGTGGAAATCACCACGCCGGCCTCTAAGCTCAACAGGTCGCGCACGCGGAAGTTTCCCACCGGCGCGGCTACGTCCAGTTCCACGGGTAACCTGGCCAAGGCCGGATGCAGGCGAAGCCGCTCAACATCTTCCTGCGAGGCCAATGAAGGAACCAGCGCCTGCTCGACCTCGCGGGCTTCGGCCTCCAGTGCCGGGTCGAGCGCTTCCAACGGCAATGCATCTGCTGTGCCCATTGCCCGGGGTTGTTGCACCAGGTAGTCCAGAAGTCGACGGAAGAGATTGGAAAGGACTCAGAATTGCACGAGGATCGCTGCGCGACGTGCCACATCTGGTGCGTTCGCGAGTCTCCGACGCTGTTACACTGGGGTTACTTCATGGAGCGCTCGCCTGCGGGCCATACGGCCCGGCCGCAGCACAGATTCGAGGTCGAATATTATGTCAGAAACTAATGGCAGCAAGAGCTTTACCAGCACCAGCCTGCGTTTGAAGGTAGGCCTCGCCGAGATGCTCAAGGGCGGCGTGATCATGGACGTGATGAATGTGGAACAGGCGCGCATCGCAGAGGAAGCCGGCGCGACGTCGGTGATGGCTCTGGAGCGCGTGCCCGCGATGATCCGCGCCGAGGGCGGCGTAGCCCGGATGGCCAACCCCAAACTGATCAAGGGAATCATCGGCGCTGTTTCGATCCCTGTAATGGCCAAGGCACGCATCGGCCACTTCGCCGAGGCGCAGATCCTGCAAGAGTTGGGCGTGGACTTCATCGATGAGAGCGAAGTGCTGACCCCGGCCGACGAAGTGCACCACATTGACAAGCATGCCTTCACGACTCCGTTTGTTTGCGGAGCGCGCAACCTGGGCGAGGCCCTGCGCCGCATTGCAGAGGGCGCGGCCATGATCCGCACCAAAGGCGAAGCGGGTACCGGGGACGTGGTTCATGCTGTGCAGCATATGCGCCAGATTGTGAAGGAGATGAAGGCGCTGACCGTGTTGAGTGAGCAGGAACTTTACGCCGCTGCCAAGGAGCACCAGGCACCCTACGAGCTAGTGCGGATGGTGGCGCTGACAGGCAAACTGCCGGTTCCGAACTTCTCAGCGGGTGGCATCGCCACGCCGGCCGACGCAGCATTGATGATGCAACTAGGCGCGGAGGCAGTCTTTGTCGGCTCAGGCATCTTCATGAAAGAACGCGCGACGCCGCTGGACGTGGAGAACAACCCGAAGGAGCGCGAGGAGGCTGTCTCGCGTGCCAAGGCGATTGTGGCCGCGACCACACACTTCAACGACCCCAAGATCCTGGCCGAAGTGAGCGAGCAGGTAACCGGCACGATGAAGGGCCTGGCCGCCGCCGCGATCGAAGAGTCGCAACTACTGCAGACCCGCGGCTGGTAGGTGCCTGCAACCTGCTGTGAGGCTGAATGCGCCTTCGGCGCCGACCGCGGCGCGACGGGCCGCATGGGAAGAGCCAGTATTCGGGCAAGGTCAGCAATGAATGAAAACGAGGCGGCATCGCTCTGATGCCGCCTTTCACGTCAAGGGAGAAGAATTGAAGGAAAGCACGCGCCCGCGCATCGGTGTCCTCGCCATTCAGGGTGACTATGCCGCCCATGCTGAAGCATTGACTGAGTCCGGCGCTGACCCAGTGGAGGTCCGCAAACCGGAACAGTTGGAGGGGTTGGACGGCCTGATCCTGCCCGGTGGCGAGTCGACCACCATGCTCAAATTTCTGGAGAAGCACAAGTTCTTTGAAGCCCTCAAAGCCTACTGTGCGGTGCACCCGGTCTTTGGCACCTGTGCCGGCGCAATCCTGCTGGCGCGCGAGGTGCACCGGCCTGTGCAGCGCTCGCTGGGCGTGCTGGATGCGGTGGTG
This sequence comes from Acidobacteriaceae bacterium UBA1795, assembly GCA_002314435.1. GTDB lineage: Bacteria > Acidobacteriota > Terriglobia > Terriglobales > Acidobacteriaceae > Telmatobacter. The sequence continues at coordinate 20,708 of DCFV01000099.1, forward strand.
GAGCGCAATGCATACGGGCGGCAGATTGACTCGGCAATTCTGCATGCGGACACCACACTGCCCGGCGGGCCAATCGAGATGGTCTTTATTCGCGCGCCACGCATCCTCTCTACCGGCCCCTCGGTCGAAGTTATGGCAAGACGCGACGGCTTTGCCACGCTGGTGCGGCAGGGGCGCGTGATGGCTGCCACTTTTCACCCGGAGCTCTCGAGCGACCGACGCGTGCATCGCGCGTTTGTCGAAGCTGTGCGCGGGACGCCGGCGGCTTCGGAAGTTGCTTGGTGTCGTAACGCAGGTAGAGCAGGAACGCCTTGACGCTGGAGTAGCGGTTGTTCACCGTTCGCTTGCTCATGCCGCGCTGTTGTAGGGCCCGATGGAACTTGGAGATATCGTCTGGCACAATCTCGTCTGCGTATTGCCGACCAGCCACCTGCAGAAACTCGTTTTAGGCCAGCTTATACACCTCTGCCGCTTCAAGAGATCCCCGGTCAACCGTATTGGATAGGAACTGTTTGAGTTCCTCAGCGAGGGTTTTAAGCTGAGGTTCCGCTGGAACCACCTGTACTCCAGCCTTCTTGGCTACCACTCGGGCTGACAGCTCCGCAGCCTTCTTCTTGCGTTTGTACTCTGCTTCTGTCGGATTGGCGCCCGGCAGCGCCTCATACACCGGGTGGGCCCCGTCATGGTAGCGCAGCTCGTAGTACCTTGTTTTGTGCTTTACTTCCTTACCAGCGGCGATCACAACTCCAGGCTTGACTCGGCCTTTGGCTGCGTAGGCTGCGGGATAATGCCCCCATCCCGGATTATCCCCTCAACCCCAGCGCATATGGGGTACGCATTCTGAGGGCAAGGTCAGACCTCGGCACGCGATCGAGGCAAAAACAAGACCACTCTTGACTGAACCGTAGATCAAAAGATCAGTCATCGCTTGCCCTAGTCCAAACAGAAGAAGTCAACTGGCCAGTTCTGCCGCTCCAGCAGTTCAGGGGCGTCGTGGCTGACTGTGCTGCCGCGTTCACTTGTCGGGCGAGCTTTCATGCGCGCTGCGGAATAGGGATGGAGCAGGTCAACTGCATGCAGACGTACGGCCGAGCGTGTGAGCACCCCTGTTTCGAGTGGGGAAACGCGGCACATGAGCGCGGCTCGCATTGCCTACTCCTCACGGAGCAGGACAAGGGGGTCGACGGCGAGGGCGCGGCGTGCAGGGATACAGGTGGCGACAAGACCCAGGACGAGCATTGTGGCAGCTACACCGCAGAGCACGAGTGGGTCTTTCGACGTGGCCTGATAGACGATGTGGGCGAGGATGCGCGCGGCGAGAACGCCGAGCAACAGTCCCGCGACCGAGCCGACGGCCAGCAACCGGAAGGCGCGTCCGAGCACTGAGCCAAGAACCTGCAGACGGCCGGCTCCAAGAGCGACGCGGATGCCGAGTTCGCGCAGGCGGCGACTGACCACGTAAGAGGCCATGCCGAAGATGCCGGTTGCGGCGAGCATGCCTCCAAGCAGGCCGAGGACGCCAAGGGCGACAGTGGCAACACGCGCTGCGAAGAGCGCGCCGTTCATCTCCTCGGGCCAGGAGCGCAGGGAGAAAGGCAAGCCAGAATCAAGGCCATGGAGCGTGGACGCGAGGGCCGGGGTCAGGTCGCTCGGGTTGCGGTTGGAGCGCACAACGAGCCAAGTTTCGCTGGAGGGGAACTGCTGGTAGCCGAAGAACATGGCGGGCTGCTGGTCCTCGGTGAGAGAACGGTATTTTCCGTCTTCGACGACACCGACAATTTCAGCGCGCTGGCTGCCGCCCCAGAACTTGAAATGCGAGCCGAGTGCCTTCTGGATAGACCCGAAGACTTTGACGGCGAACTGGCGATTGACCAATGCCACCTTGGGGGACTTGGCATCGTCATGGACGGTCAGGTCGCGACCCGCGAGGAGGCGGGTGCCTGCGGCCTGAAGGTAGCCGGGCGAGACATGGTAATTCATGGCGTCTGCGGCATAGTTAGTGGGGCGGAAGTCGGTGGTGGCGTCGGTGTAGACGTAGGAGTCGCTGCCGCCAATGCCGAGAGGGACCTGGTCGACGTAGCCTACAGAGGTAACGCCGGGGATGGCAGCCAGGGCGTCCAGCATGCGCTGTTGCATCTGGGGGACGGCGTCCTTATCGTAACCGGCCATGTGCAGGTCACTGCTGATGAGCATGGCGCCCTCGGGCGTGAAACCGAAACTGGAGTGGAGCGAACGCACCAGGCCGCGCACGGCAACGAACGACGACGTCACCAGAACGGCGCAGATCGTGATCTGTGCGACCAGAAGCAGGTCGCGGACCGTGTAGCGGCGCAGATTGCCTGCAGCCGAGCCGGTGCGGATCACCTGCCAGGGGTCAGTGCGCAGGACTTGGCGCACCGGCACCATGCCGAAGATCAGACCGCAGAGAAACGCCAGCGCAAGTGCGACGACATAGGTGCGCAGGTCGGGGTTTACAGGAACGTTGATCGGGACGTCGGGAATGGGTTGCCAGGCGCTCAACGATCGCAGGATGAAGACGCTGAGGCCCATACCGACAACTCCGCCGGCAAACGAGACAAGCACCGCCTCCGTGAGCAACTGCCGGAGGATTAGCCCGCGGCGCGAACCGAGAGCGAGGCGGAGAGCGACCTCCTTGGCACGGTCGGCAGCGCGGGCAGCGAAGAGGCTGCCAAGGTTGGCGCAGGCAGCCAGTAGAATCAGCCCGGCCAGAACCGTCATGCCAGCCATGAAGGCGCGGGCCGGACCGCCCAGCACATCGCCCACAAGGCCCGGGCGGGCGAGCGAGAACTTTATGCCCTCGTCGTCGCTGGGATAGGTTTTCGCGAGCCCGGCACCAATGGAGTTGAGGTCCGC
>DCFV01000113.1:0-7925 GCA_002314435.1 Acidobacteriaceae bacterium UBA1795
GCTATCAGGTCCAGCACCGGCTGCGAACATAGCGCCAGCGCCTCTTCCCTGGTCTGCGGAGGACAGGGATGCGCCAGCACCGCGGCCGCTCGCGCCGCTGCGTCCGCGCGCATCCCGTGCAGCTCTACGTAGCGCAGCACCGCCGTCTTGATGCCTGAGAACGAAAACAGAAAGTGCGGATCGAGCGCGGCAATCGGCGCCGTCTTCGCCGCCTTGGTCCGCGGCGTTTTGCCGGCAAGGTGCAGCTTTGTCTTGATCTGCGAGAACGCAAACGGAACTGCCTTGGGATCGCCAAACCTGGCCAGTGTGTCGATCCACGGCCCACCCGGATACCCCAGCCCCAGCAGCTTCGCCACCTTGTCGTAGGCCTCGCCCGCCGCGTCGTCCACCGTGCGCCCCATCAGCCGGTACTGCCACGTACCGCCCTCGGCCCGCGCCGCATACAAGTGCGTGTGCCCGCCAGAAACCACCAGCGCCAGCACCGCCTCGCCCGCTTCCTCGAGCGACGATTCCAGCCCCGCCGCCTGCCGCTCCTGCAGAAGCACCGCGTGAATGTGCCCCTCCAGGTGATTCACCGCCACCAGCGGCAACCCCTGCGCAAAGGCCAGCGCCTTGGCATACGTAATTCCCACCAACAGCGCGCCCGCCAGCCCCGGCCCGCTCGTCACCGCAATCGCGTCCAGATCGTCCAGCGTCACGCCCGCCTCAGCCAGCGCCGCCCGCACCACTGGCACAATCGCGCGCAGATGCTCGCGGCTGGCCAATTCCGGCACCACGCCGCCATACCGCGCATGCGTCGCAATCTGCGACGCCACCACCGACGACAGCGTCCGCGCCCCGCGCTCCACAACAGCCGCAGCCGTCTCGTCGCACGAGCTCTCAATGCCGAGAATCAGGCCACGAGCCATTCTTCTAGTGTAACGAGCCTTCGGCGCCCGCAGAAGGGAGCGACAATAGAGGCGAGATCCGATGCCGCATGCTTCGCCCCAACTCGCCGCCGCCCTCGACGTCCTCACCACGCTCCGCGCCGCAGGCCACGAAGCCTACCTCGCCGGCGGCTGCGTCCGCGACCTCCTCCTCGGCCGCGACCCCACCGACTACGACGTAGCCACCAGCGCCACCCCCGACATCGTCCTCCAGATGTTCCCCCGTACCTTCGCCGTAGGCGCCCACTTCGGCGTCGTGTTGGTTGCTGACCAGCCAGAAAACCCCTCCGAAGAGTCAGCCCCACCGCAGGTGGCCACCGAGGTCGCCACTTTCCGCTCCGACGGCGTCTACTCCGACGGCCGCCACCCCGATCAGGTCCGCTACACCCTCTCCCCCAGCGAAGACGTCCAGCGCCGCGACTTCACCATCAACGGCCTCCTCCTCGATCCGCTGCGCATCGCGCCGGAGCTCTCATCCCAGGATCTGCGACCCGCCGTTCTCGACCACATCGGCGGCCTCGCCGACCTCGACGCCGGACTCATCCGCGCCATCGGCGATCCCGTCCGCCGCTTCGAAGAAGATCAGCTCCGCCTCCTCCGCGCCGTCCGCTTCGCCGCGCGCTTCAGCTTTGAGATCGAACCCGTCACCTTCGCCGCCGTCCGCCAACTTGCCCCGCGCATCCGCTCCGTCAGCCACGAGCGCGTCCGCGACGAGCTCACAAAGATGCTCACCGAGGGCCGCGCCCGCCGCGCCTTTGAGTTGCTCCACTCCACCGGCCTTCTCGCCGAAGTCCTCCCCGAAGTTGCCCGCATGCCCGGCGTCGCCCAGCCGCCCCAGTTCCACCCCGAGGGCGATGTCTGGATCCACACCCTCCTGCTCCTCGACCAGCTCCAACCCGGCTGCTCCCCTACCCTCGCCTGGGGAGCGCTCCTCCACGACGTCGGCAAGCCGCCCACCTTCCGCGCTGCCCCCGACCGCATCCGCTTCGACGGCCACGTCGAAGTCGGCGTCGCTCTCGCCGCCGACATCTGCCGCCGCTTCCGCTTCTCTAACGACGACACCCGCCAGGTCCTTGTCCTCGTCGAGCACCACATGCGCTTCGCCGACACCCCGCGCATGCGCGCCTCCACCCTCAAGCGCTTCTTCCGCCTCGAGAAGTTCGACGAGCACCTCGCCCTGCACAAAATGGACTGCCTCGCCGCCCACGGCAACCTCGACTGCTGGAACTTCGTCCGCCAGCGCCTCGCCGAGCTGCCCGCTGAAGCTGTCCGCCCCCGCCCGCTCCTCACCGGCCGCGAGCTCATCGCCGCCGGCTACCCGCCCGGCCCCGCATTCAAAGACATGCTCCAGGCCGCAGAGGACGCCCAGCTTGAGGGCACCGTAGCTACTGAAACTGAAGCACTTGCGCTCATTCGTGCCCGTTTTGGTCCCGCCCACGTCGAGGCGTGATCTGGCTCACTGCCAATCATGGCGCGCAGTGCGATAAAAGATGTGGGTCCTTTCTGGCCTGCGTTCGCCGCACAGGCACCCATTTCCCAAGGAAAGCGAGCAGTCATGACCGTGTCCATCGGCAGTGAACCCGTCGTCGATTTCCAGTCAGCCTGGGCAGACCTCGATCTACCCGAGCACGTGCGCGAGGTGCTGGCCGCCGCGCCCCTGGTGCAGACGCCGGAAACCCGCAACCAGCTGCTCGACTGGGCCCTCGGCCGCCCCACCGGCACCACCGACTGGCGCCTCGGCAACCGCATGGATCACGGCGTCTACGAAGCCATCTTTCAGGCCAAAGGCATCGGCCGCGTCGTCGAAGCCGTCGTCACCAAGGCCCGCAACGGCCTCGCCATCAACTTTCCTGACCCCGCCATGCGCCGCCGCGACCCCGACGCCATGGTCATCGGCGACGACCTGCCTACCGACAAGCCCCGCTACGCCGAGCGCTTCGGCGAGCCCTTCGAAAAGACCCGCCAGGCCACCCTAGATTGGCTCAAGACGCAGGAACTGGTCGCCATGCCCTTCAACGCCGGCCCGGAAGACCTTGAATACGGTTCGCTGCTCGTCGTCCCCCGCCAGGCCGCCTTCTTCGCCGCCGCACTCGCAGATCTGCAGGGCATGATTCCGCGCAGCAAGGTTCCCGCCAATTTCAAAATCACCGGCGGCGTCCTCTTCGTCGCGCCGCCCTTCCGCCATACCCACTTCGGCGGCCGCCAGGTCGTGGTCCACGACCGCACCGCCACCCATCAGGAAGTCTTCGCCTACAACCTCTACCCCGGCCCCAGCGCCAAAAAAGGCGTCTACTCCATGCTGCTCGACCTGGGCGAGCGCGAAGGCTGGACCACCAACCACTGCGCCGCCGTCGCCGTCGTTACGCCCTACGAGAACCAGCTCGTCCTCATGCACGAAGGCGCCTCCGGTGGCGGCAAGAGCGAGATGACCGAGCACATCCACCGCATGGAAGATGGCCGCCTGCTCATCGGCGAAAACGTCATCACCCACGAGCAGCGTACTCTCAACCTGCCCGAGGCCTGCCACCTCCGCCCCATCGCCGACGACATGGCCTGCGCCCACCCCAGGTACCAGGGCGCCAGCAAGCGCCTCACCGTCGAGGACGCGGAAAGCGCCTGGTTCGTCCGCGTCGACCACATCCACAGCTACGGCACCGCGCCCAATCTTGAGCGCCTCTGCATCGATCCGCCCGAGCCGTTGCTGTTCCTCAATCACTACATCGTCCCCGGCGGCACCTGCCTCACCTGGGAACACGTCGAAGACGCGCCCGGCAAGCTCTGCCCCAACCCGCGCGTCATCCTGCCCCGCCGCATGATCGAGGACATCGCCACCGGCCCGCGGGCAGTCGATGTGCGCAGCTTCGGTGTACGCTGCCCTCCCACCCACTCTGAGAGCCGCCTCTACGGCATCCTCGCCATGATGCACGTGCTCTCGCCGGCCCTTGCCTGGCTCTGGCGCCTCGTCGCTCCGCGCGGCCACGCGAACCCCAGCATCCAATCCTCCAAGTCCCGCGAGATGCAGTCCGAGGGTGTCGGCTCCTATTGGGCCTTTGCCACCGGCCGCCGCGTCGATCAGGCCAACCTCCTGCTCCACCAGATCATCGCCACGCCTGAGACGCGCTACGTCCTCATTCCCAACCAGTACATCGGTGCGTGGAAGGTCGGCTTCATGGCCGAGTGGATCGCGCGCGAATACCTGGCCCGCCGCGGCAGCGCCAAGTTCGCTCGCGACCAGGTCAGCGAAGCCCCGTTCCCGCTGCTCGGCTATATTCCCAACCAACTCCGCGTTGAGGGATCGATGATCCCCCGCGTCTTCCTCCGCGTCGAAGAACAGATCCAGGGCGGCATGGAAGTCTACGAGGAAGGCGCCCGCCAGTGGCGCGAGTTCTTCGCTCGCGAGCTCAAGCAGTTCCAGGTTCCCGAGCTCGATCCTCTCGGCCACCGCATCATCGAGGCCTGCCTCGACGGCGCGCACCAGGAGGACTACCGCCGTCTCATCCCGCACCCCATGTTCCGCGACGACGAAGGCTGAAGCGCAGTTTGTTGAGCGGGCTCAAACCATCTGAGCGCCGCCGCTTCGCCCGCATCCGCCAACTCGCAGAGAGTGAATGCAGGCGCCAATTCGCCCCGGAGTCCACCCCGTAAGCGCCCGGCAACCAGAGCCCCATCACCCTCTGGAGTCTCTGCGAAGATGCGCTTCGCGCGAACATGGGCGCCCCAGGTCTGGCTTTTCAGACCTGGGAAAGCACGAATCCGATCACTGACCCCTGTCCTTCAGATTCCGAGCGTCCAGCTGATTCAGCGGCTGCGTCAGTTCCGCAGCCGCGGCCTGCAGCGCAACCGTGCGCGAGGCCATGTCAATCTGGTTCATCGCCGTCAGCGCATCATCCACTTCGTCGGCGCGCTGATCAATCGCGTCGATCAGCTTCTCGCTCGTCGCCTTACGCACGCCGCGTCCAGCTGCTCCTTCAAGAGCTGCAGCGCATCATGCGCACTCTGCCACAACGGCGCGGGTGTCCCGGGCATAGTCAACTCTCCTTAGTTCGCCGGCAGCTGCGCATGGAATCCGTGCAGTTGCTCGCCGTCGTGCATCCGCTCCGCAAGCACGTAAGCAACCCAGGCGACCTTCGCCTCCGCTCTCGCAGCCAGCGCCGTACGCGTCGCCGCCAAGCAACCTCCGGAGGCAGCGCGCACAGTCGTGGAATCGCGGGGAAGCGTGCGCGCAGGGGAACGTAAGTCAGTCTGTCACACCCGCGTAAGAGTCAACGAGAAACTGCATGCAACAGGCCGGCGCCCGCCGCTTGCAGTACGAGACAATAGCCCTATGCCCGCCACGCCGCCGCCCGAACGCCGATTCGATGTCCTCATCCTCGGCGCCGGCGCCGCTGGCCTTTTCTGCGCGGCCGCCGCAGGCCAGCGCGGCCGCCGCGTGGCCCTGCTCGACCACAACCAGCAGCCCGGCCGCAAAATCCTCATCTCCGGCGGAGGCCGCTGCAACTTCACAAACATTCACTGCACGCCCGCCAATTTCCTCTCTGAAAATCCCCACTTCGCCAAGTCCGCGCTCGCGCGCTATCAGCCGCGCCATTTTCTGGAACTGGTCGAGCGCTATCACATTCCTTGGCATGAGAAGACCCTCGGCCAGCTCTTTTGCGATCGCTCCGCGCACGACATCCTCAACATGCTGTTAGCCGAGTGCGAGCGCGCCACTCAGTCCGGCGGCAGCGTCGAGTTCATCTACAGCGCGCGTAATCTCGCCGTCGAGTGCAGCGGCAGCAGCTTCCGCGTTACGTCATCGCAGGGCGCATGCGTCGCCGACGCGCTCGTCGTAGCCACCGGCGGCCTCTCCATTCCCCAGCTTGGAGCTACAGGCTTCGCCTACGATCTCGCCCGCCAGTTCGGCATCGCCATCGTCCCGCCGCGCCCTGCGCTCGTGCCCCTCATCCTCGGCGGCGACGAAGCCTCATGGACCGCACTCTCCGGAGTATCAACCGAGGTCATCGCCCACGCCGGCCGAGCGCAATTTCGCGAGAAGATACTCGTCACCCATCGCGGCCTCAGCGGCCCGGCCATCCTGCAGGCCTCAAGCTACTGGCAACCCGGTAAGCCACTGACGATTGACTTCGCACCCGCAGCGGAGCTGCTCGCCCCGCTCCTCGCACCCGCCGCGCGTCGCGACGTAGCCGCCTATCGCCAGGCCCTGCGTGCCGTACTCCCCCAACGCCTCGCCGCGCACCTGGCCGAAACCGCTGCGCACACCGGCTGGTCGAACGCCGCGCTCCATGCCGCCGAGCGCCGTCTGCACGGCTACGAGTTCCACCCCGTCGGTACCGAAGGCTTCGCCAAGGCTGAAGTCACCGCCGGGGGCATCGACACCGCCGCCCTCCACGCCCGCACCATGGAAACCCGCACCGTTCCGGGCCTCTTCTTCATCGGCGAAGCCGTCGACGTCACCGGACATCTCGGCGGCTTCAACTTCCAGTGGGCCTGGGCCTCCGCCACCGCCACAGCCCGCGCGTTGTAAGGGAACTCACTCCGCCGGCGCCACCGGCTTCTTCGGCGGTGTCAGCACAAACCCCTTCCGCACCAGCGCAAACCCCTCCTGCGGCAACTCCGCCTGCAGCAGCTGATTCTCCGGTCCGCTAAACAGCACCGTCCGCGCCCCCGCAATTGTTGCCTCCAGGTGATGCACCACCACCGGCTTGCCGTCCAGCGTCCCCTTCTCATCGGCATAGGTCGCCAGCGTCACCGCCGCCACGCTCCCCGCCTGCTTCGGCAGCACCGCCCACAGGTTGCTGTTGTTATGCGCCGCCGCCAGCGCCAGCAGCGTCTCCAGCGCGCCCGGATCAAAATCCGGCAGCAGCACCGCGGCCGCATGCGCCTCCAGCGGCGAAGTCGTGCTGCGCCCGCTGGCCGAAATGTTCATCAGCAGATGCGCCGCGTCCGGCTTGGCCGTCACATGCACCGCCTGCCCATTCACCGTCGCGCTCAGCTCCACATGCTTCAGCTCGTTCGCCGCGGTCAACTGCTCCGTCTTCGAAAGCGCATACTCCAGCCCCTGCATTGACACCTGCACCACTGTCGTCGTCTCGTAGCCCTCCGTCGTGCCCGTCACGCCGCACTGCGCCGTGCCCACCTGTTTGCCATGCTGGCTCACCAGAAAGCTCGCCTGCTGCGCCCCTGCGGCAGCGGCAGAAACCCAGGCCATCAGTCCTGCAATTCCAAACCAAGACAGTCTGCGCACAACATCCCCCTCTCGCGCTACTGGTATAGACGCGCGCTCCACGCATGAAGTTGTGGTGGCCCAACGGGCAGTACACTCCTCGCGCAAACGGTCTATTCTTTCTGTTTGAGGTGAATCGCGATGACTGAGACTCCCGCGCGTCCGCAACTGGCCTACCTGACCGCCGTCCTCGACGACCTCCGCGCCAAAGGCACTTACTTCAAGCTCCGCGTGCTCGACGACCAGCAGGCCCCCGTCTGCCACTACGACGGCCGCCGGGTCATCAACCTCGCCAGCAACAACTATCTCGGCCTCGCCAACCACCCCAAACTCATTGAAGCCGCGCTCCACGCCACGCGCACCCTCGGCGTCGGATCGGGTGCAGTCCGCACCATCGCCGGTACCATGCGCATCCACATGGAGCTCGAAGAAAAGATCGCGCGCTTCAAAAACGTCGAAGCCTGCGTCGTCTTCCAGAGCGGCTTCACCGCCAACGCCGGCACCGTCAGCGCCATCCTCGGCAAAGAGGACTTCATCCTCTCCGACGAGCTGAACCACGCCAGCATCATCGACGGCGCACGCCTCTCCCGCGCCAAAATCAAGGTCTTCCGCCACAAGGACGTCGCCCACTGCGAGGAGCTACTCCAGGAGGTAGAAAAAGAGCCGGGCCGCAAGCTCCTCATCACCGACGGCGTCTTCTCCATGGACGGCGACATCGGCCCCGTCGACAAGCTCGCCGCGCTGGCCGAAAAATACGGTGCCATCATGATGGTCGA
>DCFV01000113.1:8258-34097 GCA_002314435.1 Acidobacteriaceae bacterium UBA1795
ATGCACGGCCGCGTCGACATCCAGGTCGGCACGCTCTCCAAAGCCATCGGCGCGCTCGGCGGCTACGTCTGCGGCTCGCGCGATCTTATCGACTACCTCTACCACCGCGCCCGCCCGTTCCTCTTCTCCACCTCGCATCCGCCGGCGGTCGCCGCCACCTGCATCGCCGCCTTTGACATCCTCGAAAACGAGCCCGAGCGCATAGAGCGCCTCTGGTCCAACACCCGCTACTTCCAGGGCGAGCTCAAGGGCGCAGGCTTCAACCTCGGCGGCATCACCACGCCCGCTACCGAAACGCCCATCACCCCGCTCATCGTGGGCGAAGGCCGCACCGCCATGGACTTCAGCCGTGCCCTCTTCGACGAAGGCGTCATGGGCACCGGCATCGCCTTCCCTACGGTGCCCGAAGGCAAAGCCCGCATCCGCCTCATCCTCACCAGCGAACACACCCGCGCCCAGCTCGACCAGGCCCTCGAAACCATCACCCGCGTCGCAAACAAGATGGGGATACTACAATAAGCCAGCCATGATCGCTCACCTGCGCGGCAAACTCATTCACAAGGAACCCGGCCAGGCCATCGTTGAGGCCGCGGGCGTCGGCTACGACGTCGTCATCAGCGTACCCACCTTCACCGCGCTGCCCTCCGTCGGCTCAGAGGCCTCGCTGCACATCTACACGCAAGTGAGCGAAGACCAGATCGCCCTCTTCGGCTTCCTCGATCGCGAAGAGAAGCGCCTCTTTGAACGGTTGATTACCGTCAGCGGCGTCGGCCCCAAGCTCGCCATCAAAATGCTCAGCGGCCTCTCGCCTGAGCGCACCGTGCAAGCCATCCGCTCGCAGGACCACGCGCAACTGACCCGCATCCCCGGCGTTGGCAAAAAGCTGGCCGAGCGTCTCGTCGTCGAACTCAAAGACAAGCTCGACGACTTCGCCGTAGCCCCCGTCCGCGCCGCCGTGCAGGGCGCAGCCGTCGACGACGTCCTCTCCGCCCTCACCAACCTCGGCTACCAGCGCCCCGCCGCTGAAAAGGCCATCGAGCAAGCCGCCGCCAAAGACACATCCACCACCGAAGACTTCGACGCCCTCTTCCGCGCGGCCCTCAAACTCATCCGCTAGGTAACTTCACGCAGCCGCAGCGGAGCAATCGAAGAACTCGCAGTTACCTTTCGCACGGCATAACTCGGCACGAACAAGGGTGCCCCAGGTCTGGATTTTCAGACCTGGGAAAGCACAAACCCCACCGACCCCAAGCCAGCATTCCGCACGAACATGACTGACCCGGCTCAGCCGCACCGGTTCGCAGCTTCGCCGGGATAGTTCCCCTGAACGCAGGGGACAGCCTTCAGATACTCGTAAATGGCGCGAAGGTCATGGTCTGACAGGTCCTTGAAATTAGGCCACGGCATCACTTGCAACAAGCTCCCATCAAATGGCGCCGGAATGCAGTTAGCGTCTGGCGCGCCGGTGCAGGTGGGATGCATTTGGTCCGGGTCCACGCCCGTCCGCATAATCTGCACGAATTCATCAAAGCTGTTTCCGCCTTCCGGCAGGCCGCTCGAGTCCGGCGTGAGGTTACGCGAAATGATGTGGGCCGAGCCGGGAATCAACGCGCCGAAGTCCCTGCCGCCACCAAGGTAGGTCGCCGGATTCGTCTGTGTCGGCTGGCCGAAGAATGGGTTTCCGCCTCTTGCGTATTCGCTCTGCGGTCCCGCGGAGTGGCATCCATTGCAGTCGCCGGCAACGTTCACAAGATAACTGCCCAGGCCGACCTGTGCCGGGTTCCTGCCCTTCATATTGAGCGGCACCGGGGCCGCCCTCAATCCGATCTCGATCCGCGAATCACCGTTGGACTGCGCCTTCGCGCCTCGCAGATTCGACAAACCAGATGCAGCGAGAACGGCAGCGACAACAGCGCCAGTACAACCAAGTTTGAGCCAATGCTCCTTTGTCATGAGATCCTCCTAATGCTGTTCAATCAATCACGTTCAGAGTCGACGGAGTCGTTTCAGGGGGAAGTCACGACCGCCACACCGTATGCTCGATACCGGGAGTTTCGCTTTGAGGGAATCCAGATTGGGGAAGACAAATCCGATGTCGAGCAGCACGAGCCAATTTGAGATGCCCCATCCTACATCCGGCCCTGCCAACTGTCGATGAATATCCATCTGGCTCGATGGATGAATGTTCATGGTGCCGGTGGCCCACCCTACCCCAGGCACCGCAATCCTGGCGCAGCAAGGGCGGGAAAGCACCGAACCCAACCCCGCCCAGCGCCTACGCCTTGAGCGACATCAACGACGTCATCGCTCGTGCGATCGTCCGCACAATCGAACGCATCGCGACCACGATCAGTATGAGGAACGCGACAACGATGCCCGCAGCCGCAATCGGATGTTGGGTGGCCAGCCAGGTCAAACACACAGCAAGCGTGTCTTCGCCCGCGCTCAACGCAATGTTCGACACCGGCTCGGGAGAGGGCGTTACTGCTACCCGCCCCGCCATCTTGCCTCCATGCGCAGCCAGGGCAATCGCACCGCCCGCCAGCGCCGCCAGCAATTGCTTTTCCGGCGAAATCTGCGCGGTCGCGCCGTAGGCAATCAGGGCTGCTATCGGAATCCGCACGAACGTATGCAGAGCATTCCAGATCAAATCGAATGCCGGAATCTTGTCGGCAAAAAACTCAATCGCAAAAAGTACAACAGCAGCCGCAATCGTCCACCAGCTCGAAAGCAGATGGAGCCCCGGCGGCAAATCAAGCAGCCTCGCGTGGGCCAGCAAGCCAAGTGTGGCAACCGTGGCATAGACATTGAGTCCGGCGGCAAAGCTTACAGCCACGATTAAACCCACGAGTTCAGAGCCAGCGAATTCGGAGTTGCCAACCATCATCCCTGCCAGCATATGCGCGCCATCGCTCCCCGCCAATACCCCATGAGGGACGAAAGGGCCGTCGCGCGGATACCCTTCCAACGTTCCAGACCCTGAGCCTGCAATTCGGACTCGTTTTCAAGGCCCCGGATATGGAGCAAGGGGCCTGCTCATGAAGCGTGACCATATCCCTTGTTGCAAATCCAATGAATGTCGATCAAATCCGGCTCACTGACAGTACAATCTCAGCGAATCGCTGGCGAGAGTTGACTCCGATTCGTAGCTTTCATTCGAGCTACTTCTGAAAGTCAGAATCTCGGTCTATCAAAGGACCTGTATCGAAGCCTACTAAGGAGGACGGCCACATGGGACATGGAGTGATTGCGTGGATCATCATCGGCGTGCTTGCTGGCTGGATCACGGGAAAACTGATGAAGGGGTCGGGGCTCTCGTCGGCGGTTTCCTGTCCAGACTTGTCGGGTTCGGTGGAATTGGGCAGCATGGCCTCATCATCAGCATCGTGATCGCAGTTATGGGAGCCGTGCTTCTCACCTGGGTCATGCGTCTTTTCACCGGTAATCGAAGCGCTAACCTCTAACGGAACTCCGATTCACGTCTGGAACAGCGGGAGATTCGGTCCGCGCGAAAATGGGTGCCTCAGGTCTCGAAGAAACCTCGGAAAGCACGAGCCTCTCGCGCAAAGAACGCGTTTACCACTGTTCACTGTCCACCGCGCCACGCGCGTTAAACTTCTCTTGCCATGGCAACCAAGAAATCCCCAGCTCCCCAGGCCGCCGTCCCCTACTTCCGCCCCGCAGCCCTCACCTTCCTCCGCAACCTCGCCCGCCACAACGACCGCGAGTGGTTCACACCGCGCAAGGCCGAGTTTGAAGCCGAGCTCAAAGAGCCCATGCTCGCCGTCATCCGCAAAATCACCGACGCCATGCTCGACTTCGCGCCCAGCCACGTCCGCCCCGCCGAGAAGAGCCTCTTCCGCATCTATCGCGACACGCGCTTCTCCAACGACAAGCGCCCCTACAAAACCCACATCGCCGCATGGTGGTCGCACCAGGGCCTGCAAAAGACCTCCGGCGCAGGCTACTACTTCCACATCTCCGCGAAGGAGATCATCATCGCCGCCGGCGCCTACATGCCAGAGAAGGACCAGCTCGCCCAGATCCGCCACTGGCTCCTCGACAACCACGCCGAGTTTAGGAAGCTCCTCCAGAAACCCGCCGTCCGCAAGGCCTTCGAGGAATTTGAAGGCAACGCGCTCTCCCGCCCGCCCAAGGGCTTCCCGGCCGAGCATCCCGGCATGGACCTCATCCGTTGCCGCCAGTGGGGCCTCGCCGCCACGCTGCCCGCAGCCGCCGCCCTCGACCCCAAACTCGCCGCCACCGTCATCCGTTATTTCAAGCTCGCCGCGCCGGTCGTCGACGCGCTCAACACGCCCATCGCCGCCGCTCTCCAACCCCAAAAGCCCATCCTCTTCGGCCTGCGCTGAAAGCGCGCTTACGGGCTCTTTCGCGGTTTGACTGGCGCAAAATCCGGTGAAAATCGAAAGAATTCCGGCAAATTTCGGTACAAATGGCATAAAACCCTAAGAAATTTGTGGAAAACCGGCGTTTTTCGGTTGACTTTGCCCACCCCCAAGCCGCATTGTTACCAACGACGGGTTGTGAAGAACCCGCATGAATACTGGGGTTTCGCGCAACCGGAACGCACTCGCACTCCCCCATGCGGCAACGCTCGAAGCTGTTTATCCCGTGCTCGTGAGCGGCGCAAACCCAGGCAACACCGGCTGCCCCGAGGGCATGCCCAGAAGGAGAACATCACATGGCAACTGGACTCACCAAGACCGCTCTTACCCGGCAGCTGGCCGAGAAGCTCGAACTCACCAACAAGCAAGTCGCCGCTTTCCTCGATCTGCTCGCTGAGACCGCCATCAAGGAAACCAAGAAGAACGGCGTCTTCGTCATCCCCGGCATCGGCCGCCTCGTCAAGGCAGAGCGCAAGGCCCGCATCGGCCGCAACCCCCAGACCGGCGCCGCCATCAAGATCAAGGCGAAGACCGTCGTCAAGTTCCGCGTGGCCAAGGCCGCCAAGGACGTCATCGCTCCTCCCAAGAAGTAGCATTACGGATTGAAGTAAAACAGGGGAGAGGCCGCAAGGCTTCTCCCCTGTTTTACTTTGTATTCAGCCGCTGCGATTTTTCGCGCCTTCTGTCTCTCACCCAACATCCAACGGGTTATGGCAAGCTCCATCCAGCGTCCCGGAGTTTTTGAAGCCAGTCCGGCATCAATTTATTCCGTCCGTTTCCTTCTCCGCGTTGAGGGTCTCGCAGTCGCCGCCGTTTCCGCCGCGCTCTACGCGCGTTACGGCGCAAGCTGGTGGCTGTTCGCGGCGCTCTGGCTCGCGCCCGATCTTTCCATGGTCGGCTATCTGCGCGGCGCCGCCTGGGGCTCACGCGTCTACAACGCCGTGCACTCCTACGCCACTCCCGCCACGCTGGGCTTCGTGGCCTTCCTGCTCCATGCACATCTGTCGCTCGCGCTCGCGCTCATCTGGGTCAACCACATCGGCGTCGATCGCCTGCTCGGATACGGCCTCAAATACTCAGAGGAATTCAGCCTCACCCACCTGGGCCGCATCGGCCGCCGCTCGACTCGCTAACCCATGACTGCGTCATCCTGAGGGGACCGCGTTAGGACCCCATGATCGCGCAAGCAAACATGAGGTAAGCGGTGCAGGAGGGCCTGCATTTCGCGAGGCTGGCATCGGCACCTACACGGGGCCCCATCCTTTGCGCAGCGAAGGGTGGGAAAGCACGAACCTCACCCCAGCGACTGATCCCCTTCCATCGGCATCAGCGCCCGCACCACCAGCGACACGCCCAGCCCGATCAGAATCACCTGGATGATCCGCCAGTTGTTGTAGCTCCACGAGAAACCGGCCAGCGCCACCAGCACTCCAATTACATTCACTTCCGCAAGCAGCGCGTGTCCCCATCGTGGCCGCGCATCGCCATGCGGCAGCACACTGCGCAGCCGTGGAACGATCCGCGGAACGCTCGCCAGATACACCGCATACGGCTCGCCCAGCTTGTCCCGCAGAAAAGCCTCCTCGCCTAAAATCAGCCGCAGCAGAAACACCGCCAGCAGCACCAGCGTCATCAGTGCACCCGTCGGCGGCATCACAAACGCCATCGCCGCCGTTATTGTCCACGTGCCCAGGTAGAGCGGATTGCGCACAAAGCGATACGGCCCATCAGTTCGTACCGCGCCAGCCTGCATCGTCAGGTGGTTCACCGTAAACGCGCCCAGGTAGGCCGTGCCCCACACGCGCAGCACCACCGCCAGCGCAGCCACCAGCGTACCGGTCACAATCGCCAGCGCTGCGGCAGTGCGAAACTGCGCCACGCCCATTCGCGTCAGCTCCAGCGCCAGCCACGCCAGCACGGAGCGCCGCTGTCCCAGTCCCCAAGCTTCGATCCACGGCGACCGGAAACCCATCGTGATCAGCGCCGCAATAATCACATACCGCAGTCGAAACTCGATTGCACTCGCCCGCATCCATCCTCCCGCTCGGGCGAGTCTACCATCCCGCGCGCGCTGCGCCTGCCGCCACGCCAAGCACCACGCTCTCTGCGAGCAACTGCTGCATCAGGCGGCGCCCCGATGCTCCCAGTGCGACGCGCACCGCCATCTCGCGTTAGCGCGCAGTCGTCCGCGCCAGCATCAGTTTGGCGACATTCGCGCACGCAATCAGCAGGATCAGCCCCAGCGCGCCAAACAGCAGCAGCCGCGGCCGCATCGCTCCCTATGCCTGCCTTTCACCGGCCTATGGTAGCCTTGCGTTCAGCATTGTCTGTGTGCTCATTACGTGAGGATCTCCCGATGCGAACTTTTGTGGCAGCCCTGATGCTTTCCGCCGCGTGGCCCTTGTGCGCGCAGACGCCCGCAGCTGGCTCTCTCGCCGCCTCGGCTCAGGCGCAGCTGCCTGCCCTCACTGAGACTTACAAGTACCTGCACAGCCACCCTGAGCTCTCGCGCCACGAAGAAAACACCGCCGCCTGGTTCGCGGCGCAACTGCGCTCCCTCGGCTACACCGTCACCGATCACGTCGGCAGATATGCCGACGGCGCAACGGCCTTTGGCGTTGTCGCCGTGCTGCAGAACGGCACCGGCCCGCGCGTTCTGCTGCGCACGGAACTCGATGCGTTGCCCGTCGAAGAAAAGACCGGCCTGTCCTTTGCCAGCACTGTCAAAACCACCAACGCGCAGGGCCAGTCCATCAGTGTGATGCACGCCTGCGGCCACGACCTGCACATGACCTCTCTGCTCGGCGCAGCCCACGAGCTCGCCGCGCGCAAGAGCCAGTGGCACGGCACCGTGATGGTTATCGGCCAGCCCGCCGAAGAGATGGTGCAAGGTGCCCAGGCCATGCTCGCCGACCATCTCTACGAGCGCTTCGGCCGCCCCGACTTCGTTCTCTCCGAGCACGACTCGAACGATGTTCCCGCCGGCTCCGTTGCCCTCAAGGACGGCCCGCTGCTCGCCGGCGTCACGTCCCTCAACGTGAAGATCCGCGGCATCGGCGGCCACGGCTCCGCACCGCAGGCAGGCAAGGACCCCATCGTGCTCGCCGCCGAGTTCGTCCTCGTCGCGCAGACCATCGTCAGCCGCCAGATCGATCCGCAGCAGCCCGCCGTGCTCACCGTCGGCACCATCCACGGCGGCACCAAGAACAACATCATTCCCGACGAGGTCACCCTCGGCCTCACCCTGCGCACCTACTCCTCCGCCGTGCAGGACCAGATCGTAGCTGCCGTGCGCCGCACCGCCAACGGCCTCGCCGAGTCCTACGGCATCCCCGCCGACCGCATGCCCATCGTCACCACCGACGAAGGCTCACCTGCCACTGTCAACGATTCAGCGCTCGCCGAGCGCCTGCGCGCGCCGCTCATCTCCGCGCTCGGCAAGGATCACGTGCTCGACGCCACTGCCGTCATGGCCAGCGAAGACGTAGGCCGCTTCACCCTCGACGGCAAGATTCCCGGCGTCATGATCTGGCTCGGAGCAGCCAATCCCGCCAGGCTCGCCGAAAGCCGCACCAGCGGCGTGCCGCTGCCCAGCCCGCACTCGCCGCTCTACGCGCCCGACTACGAGCCGGCCATCCCCACCGGCGTAACCGCCATGACCTCGATGGCCCTCAGCCTGCTTCATTGATCGCTCAGCGCCCACATTGTGCTGAGACCTTTACAGCCGGGTGTTCGTCTTTCAACAAGGCTTTCTCTG
The DNA here is from genome assembly GCA_002314435.1 of Acidobacteriaceae bacterium UBA1795. GTDB lineage: Bacteria > Acidobacteriota > Terriglobia > Terriglobales > Acidobacteriaceae > Telmatobacter. The sequence continues at coordinate 16,422 of DCFV01000113.1, forward strand.
ATTGGATGATGAATGAAACACACTCCGGCTCTTTCCCGGCGGAGATTCCTCGCCACCGCAGCCGCAGCCGGCAGCGCCACCCTGCTTCAGCCCTCCTGGCTGAAGGGTGAAGACAGCGCTGTCGATCCGCGCATTGCGCAGGTACTGTCCCGGACCATTGGCATCGACATGCACAACCACGTCTATCCCGCGGGAACGGAGCCGCATCCGCAGCATGGCCCGCAGGCGGGTCAGCCTCCGCGGCAGCAGGAGCAACAGCAGTCTCCCGACCTTTTCATCGCAGAAGAGCTCAAGCGGTCCGGGCTCACCGCCGTCTGTGCGAGCTTTGTGCTTGATTTCGCTCCCAACAACAAGCCGGGCGATGCGCGCGACAACTTCCTTCACTGGCTCGCAGCCATCGATGCGCAGTTGCAAGCGGGGCACATGCACCGCGCGCTGAGCCTGAAAGACCTCAAGGCCGCGCACGAACATGCGCAACCCACGATCGTCCAGACAGTCGAAGGCGCACACTTCATCGAAGGCCATCTGGACCGCGTGGAAGAGGTGTACAAACGCGGCCTGCGCCACCTTCAACTGCTTCACGATCGAGACGACATGGTGTCGCCGTTGGGCGACACGAACACGAATCCCGCTCACCTCGGAGGTTTGACAGCTTTTGGTGCTGAGGTCGTCAAGGAGTGCAACCGCCTGGGGATTCTGGTTGACCTCGCGCACGCCAGCCACGAGACGGTGCTTGGCGCGTTGAAGGTAGCCACGCAGCCGTTCATTGTGTCCCACACCAGCCTCGACACGCACATCGGCTCGAATCTACGTATGGCGGAGATGATGAAGCCGCGGTTGATCAGCAAGGAACACGCCAGGGTGGTTGCCGACGCCGGCGGCATCGTCGGTGTTTGGACACACCTGGCCGATTCTCTGAGCGACTTCGTCGTCAGCATCAAGCAAATGGTCGATGCGATCGGCAGTGATCACGTCGGCATCGGCACAGATAACGACCTGCTCGCCACGCGCCCCGGCCAGGGCACCAACACCGTCTACCCCAACATGGCGGGCGGCTTCTTCCCCGCGCTGGTGGGCGAGATGCTGCGCCAGGGCTTCACGCCCGACGAGATCGGCAAAGTCGGCGGCGGAAACTACTGCCGCGTCTTCGGCAAGGTCACAGCTGGCCACGCCTGAGCGGCAGATGAGTCACCGAAGTAGCCACTTGCTGGAATCCCTAAGCAGATTCCAGCAAGCAGTCCGCGCATCACGCTTACTTCGCCGGGTCCACCAGCGCGCCGTACACCACCGTACGGCTCAGATACTGCAGGTTCTCCGCCGAGGGCCCCGCGCCCATGCGCTGAATCATGCCCACAAACACCACATCGTTCGTCGGATCGATCCAGAACCACGTGCCTGCCGCGCCGTCCCAGAAGAACGTGCCCTTGCCTTCCGGCAGGTTCGCCGCGCCTGGGTCAAACACCACCGCGCAGTTGTAGCCATAGCCGAACCCCGGCCGCATCACTTGGTAGCCAATGCCGTACTGCCCCGTCAGCAGCTCCACAGGCACATGATTCGAGCTCATCAGTTTCACACTCGCCGGAGCCAATACACGCTTGCCGCCCAGCACGCCGCCGTTGCCCAGCATCTGCGCAAAACGGTAGTAGTCCTCAGCCGTCGAAACCATCCCCCCGCCGCCTGAAGGCATTGTGGGCTCTTCCGCATAGGGGCTCGGCCCAATCGCGCCCGAGGGATGCGTCGTCAGCCCCTCCTTCGGATCGACCCAGTAGAGCGTGGCAAAACGGCTGCGCTTCTCTGCCGGGACATAGAAGCCTGCGTCCTTCATCCCCAGCGGCGCATAGATGTTCTCGCGCATGAACTCCGGCAGCGTCTTGCCTGAGAGCTTCTCCACAATGTAGCCCTCGATATCCATCGACACCGAGTACGTCCATCCCTTGCCCGGCTGATACAGCAGAGGAAGCTTCGCCAGCTTGTCGATGAACTCCTGCAGGTTCTTCGACTGGAATAAATGCGCATCGCGCACCATCGTGTCCACCGGCGTCGAGCCAAAAATGCCGTACGTAAACCCCGCCGTGTGGCTCATCAGCTCGCTCATCGTCGGCGCGTGGTCCGGGTCAACCAGAATCGCCTTCCCATCCGCACCCATGCCGTTGTAGACCTTCAGATGCGCAAACTCCGGCACGTACTTCGCGATCGGATCCGTCGGCAGCCACTTGCCCTGCTCATACAGCAGCATCATCGCCACCGCAGTCACCGGCTTGGTCATCGAGTAGTCGCGGAAGATCGTGTCCGTGGTCAGCGGCGTCTTGCTGTCGATATCGCGCATCCCGTAGGCACGGTAGTCCACCACCTTGCCATGGCGCGCCAGCACGGTTACCACCCCGGCCACTTCCTTGTGCTCCACCGCATCCCGCATCAGCGCGTGAAGCCGCTCCAGCCGCTCGCTTGAGAAGCCCACCGTCTCCGGCTTCACCGGCGTCATGTCCACGGCCGGACGCGCCGCCTGCTGCCCCGCGCACAGCAGAGATCCCACAGCCAGCGTCAGCGCCGCCGCACAGCCCGATCGACGAAGTTGCATCGTTGTCCCCCTGAGAAAACGCGCACCCTTTATACCAGAGCCGATGCTGACCACTGATCGCTGACTACTGTTCTCTAATAAATCAGCTTCAGTGAAAACTGAATCTGCCGCGACGTGCCCGCCGTCTTGCTGATCTGGCCGAATCCGTTCGTTGTGCTGATCGACGCTGTTTGCTCCGCGCTGTTCACCGTCACGCCCAGCGTGTTGGCCGGCAGCCCCATGTTCACAATGTTGAACAGGTTGAAGAACTCCGTGCGGAACTGCAGGTCCACGCGCTCAGCCCCGCTCTTGCGCGTCCCGAACGGTGTGTCCTTGATCAGCGCAAAGTCGAAGTTGTAGAAGGCTGGCCCGCGGAACGTATTGCGCCCCAGCGTGCCAAAGCGCCCCTGGTTCGGCCCCGTGCCGTCCGGCACAAACACTGGAATGCTGAAGTACGTCGGCCCGTTCTGCGCGCCCGCGCCAAAGTAGTCCTTACGATCCGCGCGTGCCGTCGAGAGCTTCGGCTTGGCAATCTGGTCGGGCCGGTCCACACCGTTCGAACCCACACCCGTCTGCTGTACGCCGGCATACACCGTAAATGGCGCGCCCGAGCTGATGCTCGAGATGCTCAGCAGTTCCCACCCCTGCGTGACCTTGCGGCTCACCGGCTGCAGAAAGCCCACCTGCTGCAGATGCAGATCCTGCGCCAGGCTCAGCCCAAAGCTGTGCCCAATGTCGAACCCCGAAGGCCCCTTCTCCGGATGGGTGTCGTAGGGATTCTGCGCAAACCCAGAGGCCACCGCGCCCGTCGATCCCGTCCCTCCCAGCACCAGGCTCACGTCGTCCAGCGATTTGCTCCACGTGTAGCTGGCCTGGATGCCCGGCCCGCCGTGTCCCAGCGTGCCGGAAAGCGAGGTCTGCAACGCGTGATAACTCGAGTGCGCGTCGTTGGTGATCACGTTCTCCACGCCAAAGCCGCCAATCACATTGCCTGCGCTGTCAAAGTCGGTATGCGGCGCAAACTCCGGCGTCGCGCCCGGGTAGGCATTAGGAAAGCTGTAGCGCGGCAGTTGAGTCGCCGCCGTGCCCACGTAGGTCGCGTCTGCGGTCAGGTTGCCGATCTTGCGCTCCAGGCCCACCGTCCACGTATACAGGTGCGCATTGCCGAATTTCAGGTCGATTCCGGAGAGGTTCAACGGGCTGATTGCCGTTGAATCAGTCAGTGCGGCCATGTCCTTCTCAAAGCGGTCTACATCCATCACCGTGTTCGGCGCTACCGTATTTGTCTGGCCCGACGCGAAAATGTCCACGCCCTCCGGTGTATAAGCCGTCGGCAGTTGTGACGAGGTGATCGTAAACCCGTAGTTGAACGGCGCCGCCGCGGACGACACGCGCCGCGGATACATCACGAACGGCGTCGAGCCGGTCAGGAAATTGTCCTGCCAGATGTTCGGCGGAATGATGGTCAGCGCGCCTCCCGCGTGCGCCGTCATCTTCGTGCCCATCTGCCATGTAGCCTGCACGCGCGGCATCCAGCCGTTCCACTCCTTCTGGTATCCCGGCTGCGGGTTCACCACGAACTGCTGCACTCCGTCGATCGTCCTGAAGCTCGACGTGCGCAGCGCCCGTTCCGTGATCGGCGTGTAGAGCTCCCACCGCAGACCGTAGTCCAGCGTAAAGCTCGGCGTAATCTTCCACGTATCCTGCACCCACGCGCCGTAGCCCTCGCGATTGATGGCAGCCGGGCCAATGTGCTGCCCGCCTGAAGTAAAGCTTGCCGGCAACGCCACTGTATAAGCGAACGGACTGCCCGCCAAAAAGCTCGTGAGCGTGTCCGGCAGGGGATCGCCCACCGCCACGTTGTGGTTGCCGCTCGCCGAGGCAATCGCCTCCGTCGCATAGGATGTGCCGCCGCCAAACGAGTACTCGCCGTTCGGACTGATGCCAAAGTACGTCGTGTCGCGATTGATGCGCGCCTCAAAGCCCGCACGGACCGCATGGTTCCCCGCGGTATAAGCCACCGTCTGCCGCCCGTGGAACAGGTTGCCGTACGCCTGCATCACCGAGCCGCCCGCAGAGTTGAACGCCTCAAACAAACCGTCGCTGAACTTCACTGCGGGGTCCGTCAAATTCGGCGTCGGAAATCCAGGCGTGGTGCGCGTAATGCTGAGCAGCGATTGAAACACCAGCCGCGGCGACTGCGTCCGTGTGTACTCGCCCATCACGTTGCGCTGCCGGTCAAGATACTGCACACCAAACGTCGGATCGATCGCCGTCTGGTCCGGGTTCGTGGTCGGTCCGGACAGGTTGTCCATCGTGAACCGCGCCAGAAACTGGTCCTTCGGCGAGAACTTATGATCGATGCGCAGTGAAAACTGGTCCGCATCCGTCGCCACCTTCGACGCCGTCGCATAGGTGTTCACGCCAAACGATCCCGTCGGAAGATTCGGCAGAGGATATCGCGCCAGCACATCGGCAATCCCTGTCGGAACCGGCACCAGCAGTGTGTCCGTGCTGCCGTCCGCAAAGGTCAGCGTATGGTTCACAATATTGCTCACGCTCGTCGGCCGCTCCGCTTCAGTCGGCACCGGCATCACCTGCGTCGTGCCCAGCACCTGCCGGAACCCCTGGTACTGCACAAAGTAGAAGGTGCGCGCGCGCCCGTCATAGATATGCGGCAGAAACACCGGCCCGCCGTTCGTGAATCCAAACTCGTTGCGCCGAAATGGCGGAATGCGCCCCGGATACGCCGGCGTCGGGTGGTCAAAGTAGTTGCGCGCATCAAACGCCGAGTTGCGCACAAACTCAAACATCGAACCGTGAAAGCCGCTCGCGCCCGACCGCGTATGAATGTTCGTGAAGCCCGCTCCGCCGCGCCCAATCTCCGCAGGCATCCACCCCGAGCTCGAATCAATCCCTTCCACCGCATCCACGTTGAAGTTCGAGAAGGTGGACCCACCCATCTCCGGGTCGCTGATGTCGGCATCGTCCATCGCGAACGTCGCCTCCACGCCGCGCTGCCCGTTGATGGCAAACTGCGCCGTGAAGTTCGTCGCGCCGTTCGTGTCCGTCATGGTGCCCGCCGCCAGCAGCAGCAGGGAACTGAAGTCGCGCTTGTTCAGCGGCAGTTCGCTCACCGACTTACTTGAGAGCTGTTGGCCGCCCGTCGCCGTCTGCGCCGTCTCGCTGAGCGCTGCCACCGTAATCTCGCCGCGCGCCGAGACCGTAATCGCCACCGTCGGAACGCCCGCCACCAGGTCGATTGGCTGCGCATACTCTGCCCGGCGCCCCTCGGCCCTGACCGTCAGCTTGTATTGCCCTTCGGGCAGCCCCTTCACCGCGAAGCTCCCATCGGCCGCCGTCACCGCTTCCGCCTTCGCAGTCTTGCTGGCCAGCGCTACCTTCGCCCCCGCCAGCGGTGCGTCCGAGGCCGTCCGCAGCACGCCCTGCCACACTGCCTGCGCCGCCGTCTGCGCCGCTGCAGTCCACGCACTCACGCCCGTCAAAACCAGAAGGCAGATTCCCAGCAACGCGCTGTACAGTCTGAAACTGCGCAGCCGATACGACCCATGCACCATTTTTCCCACTTGATGAAGACCTTATATCGTTGGTACGCGCAACGAGCGAGAACAGTTCGCTGCACCCGGCAGCAGCGCTCCGCGTTCCCCGGAATTATACCGGGACAATCGTCTGCTTAAACCTTTTAGTAGAACCTGTCTCCGTACAACATGCCGCCCTTTACGCCTTGCTGTTCGCTCGCGCCCGGTCTTTAATTCCCTGACCAGTGCGGTACCCTCGTACTTGCAGGGAGTTACGAGCCATGCCCGCCGTCGATACCATCGCCGCCATCTCCACCCCGCCCGGCCGCGGCGGCATCGGCATCGTCCGCCTCAGTGGTCCCCAGGCCGTGGAAATCGCCACCCAGCTCGTCGCCCTCCGCCATCCCCTCTCGCCCGCCCGCGCCCGCCTCGCCAACGTCCTCGACTCCGACGTCAGCACCTCCCGCATCGACGAAGCCGTTGTGACGTACTTCGCCGCACCGCACTCCTACACCGCCGAAGACGTGGTTGAAATCGCAGCGCACGGCTCGCCCGTCGTGCTCAACCTGCTCCTCCGCCGCGCCCTCGCTCTCGGCGCGCGCCTCGCCGAACCCGGCGAATTCACCCAGCGCGCCTTCCTCGCCGGCCGCCTCGACCTCACCCAGGCTGAGGCCGTCCGCGACCTCATCGAAGCGCAAACCCTCACCCAGGCCCGCCAGGCCGCCAGCCAGCTCGGCGGCGCACTCAGCCGTCGCATCCAGCCCGTCAAACACGATCTGACCGAACTCATCGCCCTGCTCGAGGCCGGCATCGACTTCGCCGAAGACGACGTCGACCTCACGCCGTCGTCCGAAATCGCCCGCCGTATCAACGAGCTCACGCCGCCCCTCGCCGCGCTCGAAAACTCCTTCGCCCGCGGCCGCATCGTGCATGACGGACTCACCCTCGCCATCGTCGGCCGCCCCAACGCCGGCAAAAGCTTGCTCTTCAATCGGCTCGTCGAGCGCGACCGCGCCATCGTCACCGCCACCCCCGGCACCACGCGCGACCTCGTCACTGAGCGCATCGCCCTCGACGGCATCCCGCTCGAACTCGTCGACACCGCCGGCCTCCGCGAAACCAGCGAGGAGATCGAGCAGCTCGGCATCGCCCGCAGCCGCGAGGCCCTCGCCGACGCCGCACTCGTCCTCGTCGTCCTCGACGCCACCCAGCCCCTCAACGACGAAGAGCGCAGCCTGCTCGCCTCACTCCGGAACCGCGCCGCCTTGGTCGCATTCAACAAGTACGACCTGGCGCAAACCGAAGGCGCACAAGTCGAGAGCGCGCAACCCATCCCCAACGCACTCGCTGCTCTTCTTCATTGGGCAAGCCTCACTGCGGTCCCCACCTCCGCCCTCACCGGCGAAGGCATCGCCACCCTGCGCAATCAAATCGTCTCGCTAGCCACTGGCGGCGCGCAGCCCGAGCCCGGTCCCCTCACCAGCCTGCGCCACCAGCAGGCCATCGCCACCGCCCGCGCCGCGCTCAATGACGCAGCCACGGCGAACACCAACAACATCCCGCACGAAATGATCCTGCTCGACCTCTACCGCGCCCTCTGGGCCCTCGACTCCCTCACCGGTCAAACCGCCCCCGACGACATCCTCAACTTAATCTTCTCCACCTTCTGCATCGGAAAGTAGTCTTCAGCCCCTGAAGTCAATTTGCTTTTCGACTGTCTCTGGACTCTAATTCCGCTCGGGTAGAATGAGTTGCCAGGCCAGTCATCATGGACTCCGCACAAAGACCGGCGTCTGCTGTGAGAACAGCCTTGGTGCTGATCGGGCTCAGCGCCGTCATCGGACAAATCGTGCTCATGCGCGAGCTGATCGTTGTCTTCAACGGCAACGAGATGGCGTTGGGAATCACACTGGCCAGTTGGCTCTCCTGGACCGCGACCGGAAGTTGGCTCTGCAGTCTCGCCCTGGGCTCTGGCAACGCTCGGCGGCCGGTCATCGTGCTCGAATGTCTGCTGGCCGCCAGCCTGCTTCCGGCGATCTGGATTGTGCGCGCCTCCAAATCCTTCATTCAGACCGTGCCCGGCGAACTGGTTGGACCGCTGCCCATGCTGCTCGTCTCGCTCGTATGCCTAGGCCTCTTCTGCGTAGTCGCAGGCGCACTCTTCGTGGCCGCAGCGCGGTTGTACGAAACCGAGTGCCATGTCTCAGCCAGCATGGCCGCCGGATCCGCATACCTGCTCGAGGCCGCCGGATCCGCCATCGGCGGACTTGTTGCCAGCATCGTGCTGCTGCGCTATCTTGACTCCTTCCAGATCGCGACCATCGTGGCTCTAGTCAACCTCTGCATGGCGGCCGTCCTTGCATTGCAGATGAATCGAAGGCAGGTCGTCCTATGCGCTGGCCTTTCGGCAGTCATCGCGATTCCCCTGCTTCTGGTGGTTGCGCCGTCACTCAACAACTCCGCGCTGGCGCGTCTCTGGCACGGCTTTCATCTCATCGAGTCCCGTGACACAATCTACGGCAACCTTGCGGTTACTCAAACTGCGGATCTTCGTAGCATCTACGACAACGGCATGATCCTCGCCAGCGCGCCCGATGAGAACGCCGCCGAAGAAGCCGTTCACTATGCCTTGCTGGAGCATCCAGCGCCGCGCAGGGTCCTGTTGATCGGCGGCGGCGTGAACGGCAGCATCGCCCAGGCCCTGAAGCACCCCTCCATCCAGCAAATCGACTACGTTGAATTGGACCCCGCGCTCATCCACATAACACAGCAGTTCTTCCCCGCGCAGGCGGCTGCTGCCAACTCGGATCCCCGTGTCCATATCCACCTTGCGGATGGCCGCCGCTATCTCAAAACAACCAGCGACAGATTCGATGCAGTCATCGTCGAGGTACCCGACCCGCAGACCGCACAGTTGAACCGCTTCTACACATCGGAGTTCTTTCTCTCCGCTCGCCATCACCTCGCGCCGGGCGGACTGCTCGCCCTCGCCCTGCACTCTTCTGAGGAGAACATCAGCCCCGACCTGGCCGACTTCCTGCGCTGCATTCAGCACACGCTCAATCAGGTCTTCCCCTACATCGCCGTCATTCCCGGAGACACGATCCACTTCTTCGGCGCGATGCAGCCCGATGTTCTTACAGAAGACCCACAGGTTCTGATCGCCCGCCTACAGGCCCGGCGCCTCAACACAAAGTATGTCCGCGAATACTTCATCCCCTACCGCATGACGCTCGATCGCATGTCGCAGGTTGATGAGCAATTGCGGCCCCTCGCATCCACGCCCGTCAATCGCGATTTCGCGCCCATCGCCTATTACTTCGACGTTGTCCTCTGGAGTTCACAATTCCGGTCAGGCTTCTTGCACTGGTACCGCACCGCAGCGCATGTCTCCTTCCGCAGCATCTTCGGCGCAGCTCTCCTCGTGCTCTCGCTCTCTGGTTTGCTCATCGCGTTTGCCCCCGCTCATCAGGAGCGCCCCCGCTCTGCCGCCATGTATTGCACGTTGGCCACAGGCTTCACCTTGATGGCTCTGCAGATCTTCCTTCTGCTCGCGTTCGAGTCTGTCTACGGCTACGTTTACCAGCAGCTTGCAATTCTCATCGGCCTGTTCATGGCAGGCATAGCCTTCGGCAGTTGGCTCGGCGTCCGTCGCATTCGCTCGCACAGTAATGCCGTCCGCAGCATGGCAACCACGCAGTTGCTACTCACCCTGTCCTGCCCCATGCTCATCTTCTCGGTAAGCCTGCTGTCCGGGGTCTCCGGCTCGGCCACAACATGGCTCGCAGCGCAGCTAGTCTTCCCCGCATTAGCCGCCCTGTCGGGAATGCTCGGTGGCTACCAATTTCCAATTGCCGCGGACATCTACCTTCACGGCCGCGATGGCCAGTCAGGACTAGGCAAGCTCTACGCCATTGACCTGCTGGGAGGCTGCGCAGGCGCACTCCTGCTGAGCAGCTATCTGATTCCCGTCTTCGGGTTCTGGAAGACTGCCTGTCTCTGCACAGCAATCAACCTTGTCCCCGCAGCGCTCGCCTTGCGCGTAAGCCTGCAGTCCAGGGCACTTCGCGCATAGAGGTTGGATGCAGCAGAGTGCAGCCACCCGATGCAACCAAATACAGCCGGTAGCATCCTGTTGGATGCACAGTTAACCGCCACCGGATTGACTCAAGTTCCGCCACGGAGAAGGGCATTTATTAATAAGCCATCGAATGCCCAGATTCTGGGCGATCAGTTGGCCGATCTTTCTAACTCCGGATGCCTCGCCTAACACATCGGCGAATCCACGGGTTTGGCGGTGTAACGGATTGACCTGCCCTGATATGGAGTGACCGTGTCAACTCCGTACGATCGGTGGGGTCGTTTTTGCAGTAGTTGTTGCCTTTCCGCGAGTACAAAGCGAGCAGCAGTCTGGGCAGTGATGAGCGACGATTGATCAGTCTGATATTCGCGGGTCTGAACCGCATGCAATCGTCGATAGCCATAGCGCGGCTTCTGCCTGGCGAGCTTCACCAACTCGTCGAGCAACTCCGCGTTCCGATCCGGCCTCGGCTCATATCGATAGCTGGCTCGATCCACGCCCAGCAGCTTGCAAGCCCTACGTTCGCTCACACCACGCGCGGCCTGAGCGAACGCAACATCTTCTCTCCGGCCGGCAAGCTCCAGCCGTTGTTTCAAATCACCGACTTCAGCACTTCCCTATCCAGGCTCAGATCGGCAACCAACTGCTTAAGCCGCCGGCTTCATCTTCCATCTGACGCAGCCGCTGCACATCGCTCACGTCCATGCCGCCGTACGTCGACTTCCAGCCATGGAACGAGGCCGCGCTAATCCCATGCTCCCGGCAAAGAACCGTCGCCATCAATCCCGCCTCGTGCTGCTTCAAGATCCCGATGATCGGCTCTTCGGTGAAGCGGCCCTTCTTGATCCGGGGCCTCTCCTGCACATGACGAGAGAACCCCAGTTTTCCCTGGCTGAGATTTCCGGGAGAAGGTCAGGAGGAATCCCGGCGATTCACCACGCGCCGACGTAAACCGTGGAACGATTCATTCGCGGGCATCAAGGCGAACACGCACGTCGTAAGAAAGAGAAGCTTTCTTTGCGCATCGTCAAATTGATCAAGAGAATTGATGTTTGCCATGAACTCCTTGATAGCGAATTGCTCGGCTTTTCCCTTGAGGCTACCGCGTTGGTCTTGCAATTTGCGCCAATCGGCCTAGAATTGTGATTCGGAATCTGCTATTGAAATACAGATTCCGGCTCACTACGGAAAGGACAATGCCATGGTAAGTCAGCCTCTGGTTACTGAACCTCACACGGAGAAACTGGATGTGCTGTTTTCCCAGTCGTTAAAAGCAAAACTTCAATTTGCTGCTGCGATCTCGCATCGCACAATGAGCGAATATGTGATGGAGACCTGTCTCGCAAAGGCGGATGAGACCATTGCATTGGCCCATCTTTGCTGTGCATGCGGGAAACTCCGGTGCGACTGCTTCTGATGTTCATTCACGACCTTTCCTGGTCTAAAGCGCTTTTTCAGCGAATCGCGCTCCTTTCGCGGCTCTGAACGGGGCGTGAAAGATATAGTTTCGAAAAACTATGCTTGGAGCACCAACTTCAAGCATTCGATAGAGACAGCCCTCCACCAATAGATGGCTTCAATTTCTTGCCTTGCAGAAGGGGCTCGTAAATCTCTCTCAAGAATTGCCTTGGTCCGGTAATCGGCGCCGTTGCCGGTTGCCACATCCTGGGTGCTTGACTGGTCCAGCTCCCGAACGCCCTGAGACATCCTCGTAAGCGCCCATGCTGGAGTTTCAATAGCAACCCCATGGGTCCGCTATTCCGTGCCATCGGTCGCAGCACAGGCCAGCCCATCCGCACTCACCTTCCCCGGGAAAATGCTTGCGGCATAAACCGCGGATGAGCCGAAGCTGACGAAATCGAGACCCCGATCGTCAGTCACAGCTTGTGAGCAACTGGAATCAGTGCTCACTGGAAGAACAGAGGAACGTTGGAAATGGCCGCTTCCAGAGTGAGCTATGCCCTTATCACGCTCCTGAATGATCGGCATCACAGCAGATTGACCCGGTCGGGCGTAGGCATTTGATTTCATATCGGACGTCGGTGCCGGGTCTTCGCCAGAAGGGGCAGTGAGCGATCCATGAACATGCAGATGATGCGCGGAGCGACTCATGATGTTTTGATCCTGGGAACTGGATTGGCAGGATTGCGTGCTGCGCTGGAAATCAGCATACGAACCCGCGGTGCAGCCAACATCGGTATCGTGTCAAAGGTGCAAGTTATGCGCTCCCATTCGGTGTGCGCCGAGGGGGGCACGGGTGCAGTCATGCGTCCCGAGGAAGGCGACAGCCTTGAACTGCACGCATGGGACACGGTGAAGGGGTCCGATTTTCTTGCGGATCAGGACACTGTCGATCGGTTTGTGCAAGCCGCTCCGGATGAGATCCGGCTCCTGGAACACTGGGGAGTGCCATGGTCGCGCCGGGAGGATGGCCGTATTATGCAGCGGCCTTTCGGCGGGCATTCGTTTCCGCGCGCCTGTATGGCGGCAGACAAGACCGGCTTCTTTGAAATGCGCGCCCTGTATGACACGCTTCTCAGGTACAACAACATCAAGCGCTACGACGAGTGTTTCGTTACTTCCTTACTTCTCGATGGCGACCGGTTCGCAGGTATCACGGTCTACGATCTACCCTCTGGTGAGTTCCTGGTCTTGCGAGGCAAGACCCTCCTGATCGCTTCTGGCGGACTGGGAAATCTGTACGGATTCACCACCTATTCGCAAACCGTCACAGGTGACGGACAGGCCATTGCCTACCGTGCGGGCTTGGCCCTGGAGGATCCAGAGTTCCTGCAATTCCACCCGACAGGCCTGGTGCCGTCCGGCATCCTGATGACGGAAGGCTGCCGCGGAGAAGGTGGCTACCTGCGCAACAACAAAGGCGAGCGCTTCATGGAGAAGTACGCGCCAAAGATGATGGAGCTGGCGCCACGCGACATTGTTTCCCGTTCGGAGATGACGGAAATCATCGAGGGGCGGGGCTTCTCGCAAGCTGATGGACTCGATTTCATCCATCTCGACTTGACCCACCTTGGCGCGGAACGGATCAACGATCGCCTGCCCTTGATACGCGAAGTATGCATGAAGTTCCTGGGGCTTGATCCGATCACCCAGCCGATCCCGATCCGGCCCGTAGCTCACTACTCCATGGGCGGCATTGAAGCTGACATTGACGGGCGAACCAGGGTTGAGAATATTTGGGCAGCCGGTGAGGTAGCTTGCCATTCCATGCACGGTGCCAATCGGCTGGGTTGCAATTCGACTGCTGAATGTCTTGTGTGGGGCCGCATCACCGGTGGCGAGATTGCGAAATATCTGCAAGCGGGGTCGTCGTTCAGCGAGGTTTCAGAGCAAAAGTTCCACGACGAAGAACTGCGCATTTTTGGCGGCCTGCTCCAACAGAGCGGAACAGAGAATCCTGCGCAAATCCGCGTGGAACTCCGAGCCCTGATGGACAAACACGCGGGCGTCTACCGTACCGGCGAGTCAATGAAAGAGGGCCTGGGCAAAGTTGTTGAGCTGAAGCAGCGATTCCAGGGAATCTCGATTCAGGACAAGAGCCTGGTTTACAACACAAACCTCGTTCAGACTCTTGAGACCGAGAACATGCTCGACCTGGCCGAGGTGCTGCTCGTCGCGGGCTTGGCGCGCGAGGAATCTCGCGGAGCCCACGCTCGCACAGATTTCTCAAAGCGCGACGACGAAAGGTTCTTGGCACACTCCATGGTTTATTTCACCGGAGGCACACCGGACTTGCGGTACAAACCGGTGACGGTCACTAATTGGAGACCTGTTGAGCGGAAGTACTAAGAGAGTGTGCAGTGCCAGCCTTCGGAGAAAGGCGAATATGGCGGAGATCAAGAGATACGATAACCGGCTCGGGATCGCGGGCTGGCTCAGCGGTGGGCGTTGGGGTGTCGAGCGCTATGCCTACATTCTGCATCGAATCACCGGCCTTGGAATTCTCACCTACTTCTTGCTCCATATACTCGTCACCAGCCTGCGCGTCAAAGGCATATATCTCTGGGCCGGACACGGATTCATGCATCAACCCATTTTCAGATTCATGGAATACCTGGTCTTCGCGGCTTTCGCCTATCACGCCAGCAATGGCCTTCGGCTAGTTCTTGTGGAGCTTGGATTCGCAATTGGCAAGCCCATGGAACCAGTCTACCCCTATAAGACATCGCTCAACGTCCAACGCCCTTTGCTGGTTTGCATGGCGTTCCTGACCCTGGGACTTTTAGCTGTCGGCGCCTATTGGGCTTTGACAAAGTAGGAGGAGAGATGGGCGGAACGAGATCCTGGACCTGGCACATGGCTGCGGCAGTGGTGCTCCTCTTCGTCCTCGGCATGCACATGCTCATCATGCACATGGCGGGGACCGGACACTGGTTTGCCCCCTACGGCACGGAACCGAGCTCCATGCGAAATAGTCTCTTTCGCGATGAGAACCCATTCTTCATCTTCGCGTATATCCTCCTTCTCGGTGTAGCGCTCTATCACGGTCTGTATGGGTTCCGGACCATCGTGTTCGAATTGACGCTGAAACCCGCAACTGAAAAAGCCATCACCATTGCCCTAGCCGTTATAGGGCTGGGACTATTTGGCCTGGGTACATGGGCGGCCTTGGTGGCGCATCGGATTGCACTTGCGGGTGCAGGAGGTTAGCCATGGCAGAAGCCGGCAAAGCCGTCCGACAGATCGCCTTCCATGTTACGCGGTACAACCCCGAACGAGATCGCGTGCCATTCGTGACGAGCTACCAGGTGCCCGTGCGTCAAGGCATGACCGTTCTTGACGGTCTGCACTACATAAAGGACAACCTTGATGCAACGCTGGCTTGGCGGTACTCGTGCCGGATGGGGATCTGCGGCTCATGCGGCATGCTTCTTAATGGCCGGCCGGCGCTGGCCTGCAACACCCAGATCCTCCACATCGCAAATGCGAATCTCACCGTTAAGCCACTGCCAAATTTCCCAATAATCCGTGACCTCGTTCCTGATCTACAAAGCATGTTTGACAAGCACCGCATTGTGGAGCCTTACATCCTGCATGCGAATGAAGCTGAAAGCGATTTCTGGGCGGGAGAGTTCTACCAGTCTACTGAGCAACTGAAGAGCTACCTTCAATTCAGTTACTGCATACTGTGTGGTTGTTGCATGGCCGCATGTCCCACCCTTGCAACGGACACACGCTATCTTGGTCCAATGCCTTTGGCCGCGGCGCAGCGCTATGATGCGGATACGCGCGATGAGGGGCGCCATGCGCGCAATGCAGTGACGGACGCGCAATCCGGAGTTTCCCATTGCCATTACGCCGGCGAGTGTTCGCGTGTGTGCCCCAAGGGCGTAGATCCCGCGAAGGCACTCCAACTCCTCAAGCGCAGCCTGGTGTTGGACTATTTGCATCTGGGGCGTCAGACATCGCCATGCAAGAAACTGCAAGGTCCGGGGAATGGCACACGGCTGCCCGATATCGCTGCCGTTCCGAAGAAGACGGCATGACCAGGCAAGAATGAGCAGGTGAGCGTCACCCGGAAGGCAGTGGCGCGCGGTCGCCCGTGCGCCACTGCTCGTGTTGCAGAGTTCCCGCGATTTACGCGGCTCCTACCACGGCCAACTGCCTGGCCGTGGAGATTGCTATGTCCTGTGCGTCCACGACCGCGATTGTCGTCATGTTGACGACATCCTCCACCTCAGCTCCCCGTTGCAATAGATGAACTGGCCTCGCCATACCCATGAGGATAGGTCCGACAGCCTCTGCTCCGCCTACGCCCGCCAGAAGCTTGCATGCGATGTTGGAGGACTCAAGATCGGGGAAGATCAGAACATTCGCTCCGCGCTTCAAGGATGAGAATGGGAAATTCGCCTCCATTTTCTGAGGACTGACTGCTATGTCACCCTGCACTTCCCCATCAATGATCAGCTTCGGATCGGCGTACTTTACCAGTTCTGTGGCCCGGCGCATCTTCTCGCACAGGGGATGCCGAGTGCTGCCGAAACTGGAGAAG
Source organism: Acidobacteriaceae bacterium UBA1795 (assembly GCA_002314435.1). Lineage (GTDB taxonomy): Bacteria > Acidobacteriota > Terriglobia > Terriglobales > Acidobacteriaceae > Telmatobacter. The sequence goes on from DCFV01000113.1 coordinate 32,612, forward strand.
GAGAGCATAGCAACCCGTGGCTCAACGTCAAATCTGCGGGCCTCCTGCGCGGCGCAAAGAGCGATTTCCGCGAGATCCTCCGCCGTTGGCTCGATGTTCACCGTAGCATCGGCAAGGAAAAACAGATCTCCCTTCCGAGTGATAATGAGGTACAGACCAGACACTTTGTGGATGCCCTCGCGTACGCCAATTACCTGCAGGGCAGGGCGAATCGTATCGGGATAGTTCTGACTGACACCCGCAACGATGGCATCGGCATCGCCCATACGCACCATCATCGACCCAAAAATATTGTTGTCGTTCATCAACTCGTCGGCAGCGCTCAGAGTCACACCGCGACGCTGCCGCAACCGGTAAAGCTCGCTTACATACTCCTGCCGCCGCGGGACTTTATTTGGCTCTATGATCGTTACACCCTCGAGTGGCACCTCCAACTCGTGGGCCTTACGCTGGATTTCTTCAGTGCGACCCAAGAGCACAGGAATGGCGATCTTCTCTTCCACCAGGATGTGACATGCACGGAGAATCTTCTGGTGCGCGCCTTCTGGAAACACCACACGCTTGGGATTGGCCTGGGCTTTGTGAACCATCAGGCGCATGAGTTCATGGGCCTTGCCGAGCCGCTTTTCGAGCTGCTCGCGGTACTCCGCAATATCCACGCAATTCTGCGCTACGCCGCTACTCATTGCAGCTTTGGCAACGGCCACCGCTTCGCAAACCAGCACGCGCGTATCGAACGGTTTGGGAATGATGTAGTCAGGCCCGAACTTCAGGGTTTCAACTCCGTACGCGCGGCATACTGAGTCGGGTACGTCTTCCTTTGCCAAGGCTGCCAACGCATGCGTGGCGGCCAGCTTCATTTCCTCATTGATGGTGGTGGCGTGCACATCGAGTGCGCCGCGGAAGATGAACGGGAATCCTAGAACATTGTTGACCTGGTTCGGAAGATCTGAGCGACCAGTGGCCATGATGATGTCGTCGCGGATGGCTTTCGCTTCTTCGTAGGTGATCTCCGGATCTGGATTTGCCATAGCGAATACTACGGGCCGCGGTGCCAATGACGCGATCATTTCCGGTGTAAAGGCACCCTTCACTGAGACTCCCAGCAGGACGTCAGCTCCCTTGACGGCCTCGGCGAGAGTTCGCGCCGGTGTGTCCCTCGCAAACCGCTCTTTGTAGGGGTTCATCCCCTCTGTACGCCCTTTGAAAATCACGCCCTTGGTATCCACCATCGTCATGTTTTCGCGTTTCACGCCGAGATGGATATAGTGCTGGGCGCAGGCGATTCCCGCTGCCCCGGCGCCGTTGATGACGACCTTGACCTCATCGATGCGTTTACCTGTCAACTCCAATGCATTAACCAGAGCGGCTCCGGAAATGATGGCCGTGCCGTGCTGGTCATCGTGGAAGACTGGGATCTTCATTGTGCGCCTTAGCGTTTCCTCGATGTAGAAGCATTCGGGCGCCTTGATGTCCTCCAGGTTGA
>DCFV01000113.1:34351-43220 GCA_002314435.1 Acidobacteriaceae bacterium UBA1795
TCCTCCAGGTTGATGCCGCCGAAAGTAGGTTCCATCAACTGGCACGTCCTGATAATCTCGTCGGGATTGTGAGTCGCCAGTTCGATGTCGAACGCGTCAATATCAGCGAATCTCTTGAAAAGGACACCCTTGCCCTCCATCACGGGCTTGCCGGCCATCGCTCCGATATCACCCAGCCCCAGGACAGCAGTCCCATTGCTGACCACCGCAACCAGGTTGCCCTTTGCGGTGTACTTGAATACGTCCTGCGGGTTCTTCTGGATCTCAAGACAGGGCCAAGCCACGCCGGGAGTATAGGCAAGGCTGAGATCGCGTTGCGTTCGGCATGGCTTGGAGGAAACGACCTCCACCTTACCCGGCCGTGCTCCACAGTGATAGTCAAGCGCATCCTGTTTCAAAATGGCCATAACGCCCTCCAGATGGACGACCGTACACGACGTGTGCAGGGACGCTCGAGGGCCTTGTTTCTCACCGCGCAGATGCGTTGACCGGTGTGGAACTAAAGGAGGAGAATCTTTCCCTACACAGCCGCCCCTATCTAGTCCTCGCAGTGTTGGGCTGTCTGTGACGCCTGTCGCTGGCCTGCGTGACAACTTGAAACGCTTTCTTATAGGAGAACGACTCTGCTCTGTGTTGACCGCGATTCCAATCGGGAAATTGGCGAGGGTTCGATTTCAAAAGGACCTTCTTCTGTGAGTCGATTCAGGTTCGGAGATTCTTCAAAAGCCCTCGGATTAAGGCATTGTTGATGCATTTTGGGAACTTTCGTTGGAATCGAACCTTTGACCTCTTTCCCAAAACGACCTCTTCTTTCGGTCCGAATTTCGGCTTCGATCAGGCTGCTGAAGCCACAGAATTGGGGATTTTGTGCGCTTTCTGAGGCATCAGTTTGCTTGAGAACAAATGAGTTACGGTTTGGTAGAGTTGGCCCAGTTTCCCCAGGGCCGATCAGGCAGCATCCCCGTGAGAACTTTATCGAGTTCCTCCGCTGCTGCATCTCTCTCCCCTTATCGCTCCCTAGCCGCTCCCTTCAACACACGTGATCGGGAGGATCATTCCCTTCCTCCAATGGAGAGCAGGCAACAGCAGATTTACTGCACCAGCGCATTCGCAGCGTTTGCGGCAAGTACCCAGCGACTGGCGACGTCGATAACATATTCGTCTTCAAACCAGAGGAAGCCGAAGTCATCGATGCACTCAGGGAAGTCGGGCTTAATAACGATGTAGCCCGGAATGACGCCGCCTGGAATAAGCGTATTTTCTGAACGGTTGTTTCCGTAGGCCTTCAGCTTCGAGACGGTTCCGACGGAGGGCACATACGACGTGCTCGAGACTGGATGCGTGCCGAGGATGTAGTTGGCGGCACGCAGCGTGTATTCCGAACCAACGATCTCGGGAAACACTTTGTGCAGGAAGTACATTCGCACCCCGAGATCGACTACCTCTGCTGAGCCTCCCCAGCTTTGCAGGCTCGGGGGCACGCCGAACGGCGTCGCAGCGAGTTCCTTGTCGAGATCAGCTTTGTAGTTGCGGACTGCCGTTTCGACTTGCTGCTTGAAGTCCGCGTCCATGTAGGGCAGCGCGAGAACGGCCATCCAGCCGCTGAATCCGAAGCGCTTTTGCATCGCGGGAAACATCTCCGCGAGATGCTTCTTGTATTCCTCGCCGCCGTTGGTAGCGATCAGCAGCTGCACGGTGGATTTCCACTCCTCATTGTGTGCGATTTCGCCAACCCAGCTCGTCGGAAAGCCCCAGTCGGACGGATACTGCGTAACCGTCGGGTGCGCGTGTTCGCCCTGCCACAACTTGAGGGCGGTATCCAGGCATTCCTTGGCGAGTGTGTCGTCCCAGCCTTTGAGCGACAGCGATGCGGCGGCCAGCGCGGAGGCGGCACCCTATTGCAGTCGTGGCTCCCTGGTAGTGAACGCCCAGCGATCATCGGGAACGCCGGAGTAGTCGCAGTGCATTTCGTGCGAACCTCATCGGCCACTCAGTGTATTGGAGTTGCCGATTCAATGCGAGGTGCGAGAGCCAGCCTATCGGAGTGCCCGGTGATGTTGGAGCCAGTGAAGAAGCAACACTGATGCAAAGGATCGGGCAGACCACTGAGTGCCGGGACATGCCATTGGTGGTGTCTTTCAGGACCTGCAGCGGAAGAACGTGAACGCCTGAAGACTCGATGAGACGAACAGCAGATGGGCGATATTCAAGGTATGCGAACTAAGGTCAATGAATTGTGCGACGAACGAACACGCGATTGACTGGTGGTTGCGCTATGGAGGCGAGCGGTGCACAATATGCTCGCAGCGCAAGATTTGCCTCATGATTTCGATCAATAGGGGGTGGCCGATGAGCAAATTTGGAAGCGGGCACTACTGGAGTGGCCAGAAGAAGGAAAAGGCCGGACAACACCCCTCGCCAGAAATACGTCTGTTGCAGCGTGGCAGCCGGTTGCGGCCCAGACGATCCATCCTCTCCACTGGAAGCGAAATGGCGAAAGAGCCGCATCGATCGATGTGAAGTCCGAACGGGCCGTTTTGTCCGTAACAGGCCGGATTCCTTCGTTCACAGTCTCCCGATAGCCCACGCAGATTGCACCTGCAGACCAATGCTGCGGGCGTCGTCCTGCGCGGTGACTACTTCTGTGTCACGCTGGGATTTTCAGGGGTGCTGCCCCCGGTGGACCTCTGCCGAGCCGGTCGCGCTATTCTTGTGTCCGACAGCCATGCCAACTCAAAGCCGTGAAGTTCGTCTTGCCAGCCGCCCTCAGGGTGAACCTACCCTGGACAATTTCTCGTTTGCAACCGTCGAGGTTCGTGACCCTGATCCCGGTGAAGTACTTGTGCGCAACGTATGCATCTCCGTTGATCCCTACATGCGCGGGCGGATGAACGACGCCAAATCCTACGTTCCGCCATTTCAGATCGGTCAACCGCTGGAAGGTGGTGCTGTCGGAAGAGTCATCGTTTCGCAGGATGAGAAGTTTCCCGTAGGCGCATACGTCCAGAGCTTTTATGGGTGGCGAGACGCTTTTGTCGCGCCGGCTGCGAGTCTGCAAATCGTCGATACGGCAGTAGCCCCTGCCTCGGCCTATCTTGGAATTCTGGGCGTGACCGGCCTGACGGCATGGGTTGGTCTTTTCCGCATCGCAGGCTTGAAGCATGGCGAGACGGTTTTTATCTCTGGAGGAGCGGGCGCTGTTGGAAGCGCGGCCTGCCAGCTAGCCAAAATGCACGGTTGCATGGTGATCGCCAGTGCCGGCTCGGAAGAGAAGGTTCGCTTCCTCCGCGAAGAGCTCAAGGTCAACTATGCCTTCAATTATCGCGACGGCGACCCGCACGAACATCTGAAGCGAGCTGCTCCCGACGGGATCGATGTCTACTTCGACAACACCGGCGGTCCCCAACTAGAAGCCGCACTGAGCGCATTACGCAACTCTGGCCGGATTGCCATGTGTGGCGGAATCGCTGGTTACAACACGCCGGTGCCCGGCCCGCGCAACTTGATTCTCGTCATCGGCAAGCGCCTGCGCATTGAGGGCTTCATCGTCTCGGATTACTTCAAGGATGTTTCCGCGTTTCTGGAGGAGGCGATCCCCGCTTTGAAATCTGGAAAGCTTATCAACCGTGAGACCGTTGTAGACGGACTGGACGCAGCCCCCGCGGCCTTCCTCGAACTTCTTCATTCCGGAGCCGGGAACATTGGAAAGATGGTCGTTAAGCTCTCAGGCTGATCCCCATTTTGTGAGTTGCGCCTCGTATTACGGCGAGGCCGTTTCGCGATCGATCCAGCCTTGCCCGTCTCACGATCTCTTACTCAGCGATTAATTTCGTGTGTCGGTGAAAAGGAAATTGGATGATGCCTTTGAATATCACGAGGCACCCAGCACAGAGGGGTACCTGACGACACGAAGAAAAGAGTTGCGTTCTTGCATGTGATGGCAACGACACACCAGCGCCAACCGCCACAAGCAGGATTGGATCATGTCGTGTACTACGTGAGACTGGAAGACAGCGCATCGCAGTGAGTGTAGAACTCAACTTGTAATGGCATGTTGGTTATGGATATGGCAGCTGGGAATGGTCGAGAAGTGATGACCATCATGAATCGCCGGCTCATCAAGGGCGACTTCAAGAGCAATCCTCTGAGAGTTATGTTGACTATGAACAGGGCGTGCAGTGAGTGGTTCACAAGGTCTCATTCCCAATCCCTGATTCACTCGCCTTTTTGCCCTCGCAAACGCGGCCTCGGCGGAGTATTACAACGATTCGTCAATGAACCGCTGTCTCGCCAACTCCTACACTATGGATGAGGCGAATCGCCTAGCTTTTCTCTTCGACTACCTCGTTGGTCCTGCAATTGTTTCCGACAGCGCGCAATCTCTCGCAAACCTAGTCATGCAATGGAGATGTCAGATGACTCCACGAAATCTCATCTATGTTGGCCTCGCATTGGTTGGAGTGTTCGTTGTGTTTCAAACCGCATTTGCGCAGGTTCCTCTTCAATCAGTCCCGAAGGTCGATCTGAACCGCTACACGGGGCGTTGGTACGAGATTGCAAAGTACCCAAACCGCTTCGAGCGCAAGTGTGACCGCAACGTTACGGCGACTTACACCCTCCGTTCTGACGGCAAGATTAGTGTGGTGAATACATGCACGACTCGCGAAGGTAAGCTCACTCAATCGAACGGCTGGGCCAAGGTGGTTGACCAGAAAACCGGCTCAAAGCTCAAGGTGACATTCTTTTGGCCGTTCTTTGGTGATTATTGGATTATCGAGCTGAGTCCGAACTACGAGTACGCCGTAATCGGCGAACCAAGCCGAAAGTACCTATGGATTTTGAGCCGTACTGCGAAGCTGGACGACAAGCTCTATGCCGAAATTACAGGCCGCTTAGCGGTCAAGGGCTACGATGCCGCCAAGCTAGAGCGGGGAAAGCAGACCGACTGACGGGAGTCCCCGCGACGAATCTCTGACGGCGATTGGAACTCCACAGTTCTTCCGAGAGAATTGCTCGCAAGCTGCCCCAGACATCCTTCCGCACGCAATAGCGTTACCGCCCGTACTTACCCATGAGTTCTGCTTGCGCCAGCACGTGTCCCTTCATCGCCCGATCCAGTTCATCTCTGGTCGCTCCCGCCCTCAGGTCGAGATTTGCATCGAGCGCGTACAGTTTGAAGAAGTAACGGTGGGGCTTGCCCGGTGGCGGACACGGACCGCCGTAGCCGATGCGCCGGAAGTCATTCCTGCCCTGGCGAGTGCCGTCATCGAGGGTCTCGACTTTCGATACACCGTTCGGTAATTCCGAGTTTTGCGCCGGGATATTCCAGATGAGCCAGTGCGTCCATGTGCCGACCGGGGCGTCGGGGTCGTCGGCTATCAACGCGAACGCCCGGACTCCGGCAGGAGCTTTCGACCATGACAAGTTGGGCGAGGTGTCAGCCCCGTCGCAGGTGTAGCTCCTGGGAATTGCACCGCCCGGAGAGAATGCTGTCGTCGTAACCGCAAGTGACATCGCGCTACCTCCCTCCATCGTGGCTGCCCCAACTTTGCCCGACGTTCGCGCATCGCGACATGCGAACAGAAGCAGGAGCAGAACGCTGGTTAGAGCTAAGAGACGATTCCCGCTCATGGGCTCTCCGCGTCACCGGCCTTTGAATTCACTCTTCCGGTTCTCCTACCGTCGTACTTCTTCGAACTTCCGCAGACCCGATAGACCCACCCTTGCTTCTCACCTGTCACGAACATATTATCCGCTGTTTCCCAATGCATTTCTCTGGCAGGCTGCGGGGCAGTGCCACATCCGAGGCTGTAAGCAGGCGCATATATGTTGGTTGAAACACTTAGCAGGACACGGGGTACGACCGGTCGACATGTGGGCGTCGAAAACGCTCAACGCTCTTTTTGAAAGAGCTTCTCTGAAATCGACCTGCATCTGGGGCATCTGCAAACCCAATCGAGTTGGAATGACTGTGAAACCGAGTCGGCAATTGTGAGCCCGCGCAGTTCCGTACGCTCTCGCATGCCACAACCGCGGAATCTCAATGCAATGTGTTTGAGTCGGGCGCGAAATTCCGGGGTATTCTTGCGGCTCTTCCGTCCCTCACTGCTCCAGAACCTTCGCAATTCGCACCAAGGCCCAGTCGATCTCATCGCGCGTAATGATGAGAGGGGGCGCGATACGAATCACGTGATCGTGCGTCTCCTTACAGAGGATTCCCTCTTCTTTCAGCGCCTCGCAATAGGGACGGGCCATCCCCTTGAGTTCGATGCCGATCCACATCCCTTTACCGCGGACTTCCTTAATTGCCGGGCTTTGAATGGTCTGAAGCCTCGACAGGAAGTAGGCCCCTAACTCTGCGGACCGCTCAACCATCTTCTCTTCAATCAACACCCGCAAAGCGGTTCTGGCTATGGCACAGCCCAGCGGGTTTCCACCAAAGGTGCTGCCGTGTTCTCCAGGATGGAAAACACCGAGTATCTCGGAAGACGCGAGGACTGCCGAAACTGGATAGAACCCTCCCGCGAGGGCTTTGCCTACGATCAATACATCCGGCGTGATTCCATCATGCATGTACGCGAAGAGCCTGCCTGTGCGCCCCAGACCGGACTGGATTTCGTCCGCCATGAGAAGGGCGTTGTTTTGCCGGCAGAGCTCTGCTGCTTCGCGAAGGTAGCCCGTGGGTGGAATCACAATTCCAGCCTCACCCTGAATCGGTTCCACAAGAAACGCGCAGGTGTTCGGGGTGATGGCGTTGCGCAGGGCCTGAATATCGCCGTAGGGAATGATCTTGAAGCCCGGCGTGAAGGGACCAAAGCCATCACGATACTGCTCGTTACTCGAAAAGCTCACAACAGTGACGGTGCGCCCATGAAAGTTGCCAGCGCAGACAATGATCTCGGCTTTGTCCTCAGGGATGCCCTTTACCTTGTAACCCCACTTGCGCGCAGCCTTGATTGCGGTCTCCACAGCTTCAGCGCCCGAATTCATCGGGAGCACCTTGTCGAAGCCGGTCAAGTCGTGGAGTTCCTTGCAGAAAAGGGGCAATTGCTCGTTTCGAAATGCACGCGAGGTTAAGGTGATCTTGCTGGCCTGCTCCTGAAGAGTGCGAAGGATCTCGGGGTGGCAGTGTCCCTGGTTGACCGCAGAGTAGGCTGCGAGACAGTCGAGGTAACGCCGTCCCTCAACGTCATAAACCCAAATGCCTTCAGCACGTTCCAGCACCACGTCGAGCGGATGGTAGTTGTGTGCTCCGAATTCGTTTTCCAGGTTGACAAGGTCCTGGGTCCGTGTGGGGCTCTCAATTGGCTGTGGGGTCATGGTGTTCTTTCCGCGTAGTCGATTGATCGTAGCCTTGAAGGGAGTGCCCAACTGGCCGTTGAACCTGCCGCGATGAAGGCCCGGACAATTCCCTGACGACTAATAGTCTAAATGGTTGCGAATATCGAGGCATGGCGATCATTGCGAATGCGCATGGCAACCTGGGGATGCGGTTTCGCCTGAACAGGAATCGGCCGCCCAGAAACAGATTGGCAGACCAGACCGAGTCGCGGCCGGTGAGGAAGCCGGTTCCGGTGGGGATCTTGCTCTTCGTCCCGGAACTGGCCGGTTGACCGGCCCGCCACTTGAGCCCGCGGAGCCAGTTCTCCACCTAGATCGGCTTGATCGAGGAGAGGGTAGACTGGCGACTTCGCGTAGCGGATGTTGCAATGGCACCGCAAAGAGTCTGTTCTGCCGTACCCCGTCACAGCCTCAGTGTGAGATTCGCCATCGATTGATGGAAACTATCGACGCCATTGATTTGATGATTCGTTTGAATCCATGCAGTGCTCCTATACTGAACGAGCTTGTGAGTTGCAGGCGCCGATAGGAGGTATCATGTCGAACGAATCGAAGTGCCCGTACTCGGGCAGCATGCTCACGCATACAGCAGCAGGGGCAAAGGGAAACGGGGACTGGTGGCCCGAACAACTGAACCTTTCGATCCTGCACCAGCACTCCTCGTTGTCCAACCCCTTGGGCGGTGACTTCAACTACGCCGAAGAGTTCAAGAGCCTTGATCTGAATGCTGTAATCAAGGACCTTCATTCCCTTATGACGAACTCTCAGGACTGGTGGCCGGCCGACTTTGGTCATTACGGTCCGCTTTTCATCCGCATGGCCTGGCACTCCGCCGGCACGTACCGTATCCATGACGGACGCGGCGGCGCTGGCAATGGCACGCAGCGGTTCGCGCCACTCAACAGCTGGCCAGACAACGTCAACCTCGACAAGGCACGCCGTTTGCTTTGGCCGATCAAGCAGAAGTACGGCAGCAAGATCTCATGGGCGGACCTGATGATTCTTGCCGGCAACGTAGCACTCGAGTCGATGGGCTTCAAGACATTCGGGTTCGGCGGCGGCCGAGTAGACGTGTGGGAGCCGGACGAGGACATCGATTGGGGTCGTGAGGCCAGGTGGCTCGAGGACGAGCGCTACAGCGGAGACCGTGAATTGGCGAATCCGCTGGCGGCGGTACAGATGGGCCTGATCTACGTGAACCCGGAAGGCCCGAATGGCAACCCTGACCCGCTGGCCGCGGCACGCGACATCCGTGAGACCTTTGCCCGCATGGCGATGAACGATGAGGAGACGGTTGCCCTCATCGCCGGTGGGCACACCTTTGGCAAGACGCACGGCGCTGGTCCTGCGAGCCACGTTGGTGCCGAGCCGGAAGCCGCGCCGATCGAGGAACAGGGGCTGGGCTGGAAGAGCAGTTTCGGCAGCGGTAAGGGGGGCGACGCCATTGGCAGCGGTCTGGAGGTCATCTGGACGACAACGCCAACCAAGTGGAGCAAGGACTTTTTCTCGAATCTGTTCGGCTACGAAT
>DCFV01000113.1:43472-47152 GCA_002314435.1 Acidobacteriaceae bacterium UBA1795
GTTCGGCTACGAATGGGAGCTGACGAAGAGCCCGGCCGGCGCGCACCAGTGGATGCCGAAGGGTGGCGCTGGCGCAAACACGGTGCCGGATGCGCACGACCCGTCCAAGCGTCGCACGCCGTCCATGCTGACCACGGACCTCTCGCTGCGATTCGACCCGGCCTACGAGAAGATCTCGAGGCGCTTCATGGAGCATCCGGAGGAGTTTGCGGATGCGTTTGCCCGGGCCTGGTTCAAGCTGACACACCGCGACATGGGGCCAATCACGCGCTACCTTGGCCCACTGGTGCCGAAGGAAGTGCTGATCTGGCAGGACCCGGTCCCTGCCGTTGACCATGAACTGATCAATGCCAAGGACATCGAAGCACTGAAGGCCAAGGTGCTCGCCTCCGGTCTGTCGATCTCCCAGCTTGTTACGACTGCGTGGGCATCGGCTGCGGCCTTCCGCGGCAGCGACAAGCGCGGCGGAGCCAATGGCGCGCGCATTCGGCTTGAGCCGCAGAAGAACTGGGAGGTGAACCAGCCGGCTGAACTGGCAACGGTGCTCTCGAAGCTGGAAGCCATCCAGAAGGAGTTCAATGGTGCGCAGTCCGGCGGCAAGAGGGTCTCGCTCGCCGATCTGATTGTGCTTGCGGGCTCCGCAGCCGTTGAGTCTGCGGCCAAGAAGGCGGGTCACGACGTGAAGGTTCCTTTTGCGCCGGGCCGCACAGACGCCTTGCAGGATCAGACCGATGTGGCGTCCTTCGCCGTACTGGAGCCGAAGGCGGACGGGTTCCGCAATTATGTCTGCAAGGGACTCGAGAGTCAGGCAGCCTATTTGCTGCTGGACAAGGCGCAACTGCTTACCCTCACCGCTCCGGAGATGACCGTTCTGATCGGCGGCCTGCGTGCGCTGGGCGCGAACTTCAACCACACCCAACACGGTGTCTTCACCAAGCGGCCTGAGACGTTGAGCAATGACTTCTTCGTGAACCTGCTGGACATGGGAACGAAGTGGCAGAAGTCCGAGACGTCTGAGGGCGTATTGGAGGGGCGCGATCGGAAGACAGGCGCACCCAAGTGGACAGGAACTGTGGTTGACCTCGTCTTTGGTTCAAACTCACAGCTCCGCGCCCTTGCTGAGGTGTATGGGAGCAGCGATGCGCAGCGAACCTTCGTGCATGACTTTGTGGCTGCATGGAACAAAGTGATGAATCTGGATCGCTTCGATCTTGCCTGATCACCGAGCATGCGACGCGTCGATTGGCTGCTCATCTGTTCTTGATGAGGGAAGCCGGGGGGGTGTGAAACTCCTCTGCCACCGAGGCAGGAATACGGATGAGCAGCCATATACGAACAGCACCTTCGATTCATCCGATCTTATCGGCTTGTGATGTAACAACTACAAGCAGCCTGCGAAGACGAATAAGATGCGATGACGCGGGAGACAGCTCGTAAGTGCCTTCAGGTCAGCGCCTCAATTAAAGACGGCACGCGCATAGATTAGAGCGTATGCTCAGAGTAGTAGTTTGATCTTCGCTTCTCGCCTTCGGCAATCCAGGCTTCGCTTCGGACGAGCACCGTTCAGGTACGCAACCGCACGACTGGAATAGCCATGAGTCTCATCAAGAAAAGCGATGTCAAGAATCACCTTTCTCCCAATCATCAAAGAGGAATCCATTTGTACCGGCCCGCAAGCCAGCCAGACGCGACCGGTTTTTCGGGAGAAGAATCCGGACACGCGAATTCAACCCCAGAGCACGGAACGATAGAATCGCCCCGGCAATCTGGCCTGGCCGATCAGGAGATTGCTCCGCTTGCGAGTGATCCCGGATTGAGGCCTGTTCTTGTGCCGGTAGCATCCAAAAGCGCGCAAGGGTGAGGCTGCACTCCGTCTTTCTGCGCAAGGGATGCGTCCTGCCGAATCGCCTGGACCCGGACCGGGAGCCTGTCGGCGACAGCTGGACGAGACTAGAGGATCTCGATGCGCCGGTCTTCGACACCATGGTTCGCCAGGCCGGATGGCACTTCATGTGGATCCAGGATTCCTGCGCCCGCAGAGGCTTCGGGAACTCCCGCGAGAGTGCGACAGCCAGCGCTCTGACCCATGCACTCGGTGGAATCGCGCGGCGGTTCAATGCAGCTGAACTCGATTCGGTTCAGGTAGCTAGTTACCTGGGCTTCCATATGGCAACCGTCACGCTGCAGCCACGCCAGGTTCAGCAACAGACTTCCGTGGACTACACCGACGAGATCTGACGCGGAGTCCGGGGCGATCCACAATCAGCGGAGCTCGATGTAGAAGACCCTCCTGATCTGAATGCCTCCGCCGCGGAGAGTAGCAGGCCGCAACGAAAGCAGGACAAAATGTCTTTCCATGAAATGACGAATCCGGAAGAACCGGCAGGCAGGGGTGTCTCATTGCCGTTGCCCCCGATTGAAATGAACGCTCCGCCAGTTCCTCTGCCTACACGCGTTGCCTTTGTCGGGAACTATCTTCCGCGCGAGTGCGGCATTGCGACTTTCACCGCGGACCTTTGCGCGGCTCTCGGGACCGAGTATGGTCCAGAGCGGCTGTTTGCAATCCCGGTCAACGATCCGGATTCGCATTACGACTACCCCGAACAGGTACGTCTGGAACTTGAGCAGGAAGACGTGGCCTCCTATGAGCGTGCCGCCGACTTCCTGAATTTCAACGGCAACGATCTTGTGTGCCTGCAGCATGAATACGGCATCTACGGCGGCCCCACAGGCAGCCACATCCTGACGCTTCTCCGCAAACTGAAGATGCCCCTGGTGACAACGTGCCACACGGTTCTGCGCGAGCCGGATGCGAACCAACGGGCGGTGCTCGAAGAGATTGCGGCGCTCTCTGACCGTATGGTGGTGATGAGCGAGCTGGCTGCCGAGCTGTTGCGCGACGTGTACGCAGTTCCGAGCGAGAAGATCGATGTTATTCCGCATGGAGTGCCGGAGATGCACTTCATGGACCCCAACTACTTCAAGGACCGCTTCGGCACGGAAGGAAAATCCGTACTGCTGACCTTCGGCCTGCTGTCTCCCAACAAAGGCATCGAGAATGTGATCCGCGCGCTGCCCGCAATCCTTGCGCAGCATCCGAATGTGGTGTACATCGTCTCTGGAGTTACGCATCCGCACATTCGCCGGCGTGAGGGAGAGCGATATCGCAATGAGTTGAAGGCACTGGCTGAGGAACTTGGCGTGTCGTCGCAGTTGATCCTGAACAACCGCTTTGTGAGTGCGGAGGAGCTGATCGAGCACGTGGGCGCGGCGGACATTTACATCACGCCCTACCGGCAGGAGGCGCAGGTCGTCTCCGGCACACTCGCCATCGCGCTGGGCGCTGGAAAAGCCATCATCTCCACGCCGTATTGGCATGCGAAGGAACTGCTGGCAGAGGAGCGAGGCGTGATTGTCCCATTCGACGATCCCGGTTCGATCGCGAACGCGGTGCTCCGGCTGCTGGAGAATGACGCGGAGCGCCATGCCATGCGTAAGCGCGCCTATCTCTACTCGCGCGCAACCACATGGCCCAGGACGGCACGCGCCTACATGGCAAGCTTTCAGCGTGCGCGCTTCGAGCGCAGTCTGCGGCCCAGGCCCGCTCAGAAGGACGATCTCGCACTGCGCGAGTCGAACGAGCTGCCGGAACTGAAGGTGACGCACCTGCTCAACATGAC
>DCFV01000113.1:47489-69880 GCA_002314435.1 Acidobacteriaceae bacterium UBA1795
GACAACGCACGTGCGCTCATCGTGTCGAATGTCTTGAACGAGGCCACTCTCTACGACAGCTCGGTGGACTATGCAAAGCTCTCGCATCGCTACCTGGCCTTTCTGTGGCTCGCCTTTCATTCCGACACTGGGCGGTTCCGTAACTTTCTCGGCTACGATCGCAAGTGGCTGGAGGACGTAGGCTCTGAAGACAGCCACGGCCGCGCTCTGTGGGCACTGGGCACGGTGCTCGGTCACTCACGCGATGCTGGATTGCGCGGCGCAGCTGGCAGACTATTTGAAGCGGCCATGCCTGCGTCGCTCACGTTTTCGAGTCCGCGCGCGTGGGCCTTCAGCATTCTCGGCATGCAGGCCTACCTCGATTGGTTCCCTGGCGACAGGACCGTTCAGGGCGCGCGGAACCTGCTTGCCAATCGACTGCTGGAGATCTACGAGAAGAGCAGCAGTGGAACGTGGCACTGGTTTGAAAAGAGTCTCGCTTACTCGAATGCACGCTTGTCGCAGTCGCTCATCCTGACCGGGTGGCGTAGCGGAAACCGCAAGATGATCGCGACGGGAATTGAGTCGCTCGAATGGCTGGTAGCGGCGCAGCATCGCGGCGATAAAGAAGTCTTTGTTCCAATCGGCTCCAACGGATTCTTCACCGAGGGAGAAGAGAAGGCTCGCTTCGATCAGCAGCCCGTCGAAGCGTGTGCTACGATCTGCGCCTGCATTGAGACCTATCGACTCACGCATGAGACGCGTTGGCTCGAGGAAGCACAGCGTATCTTCCGCTGGTTCCTCGGCAAGAACGATCTGCAGGTTCCTCTTTACGATGCGGCAACGGGCGGTTGCAGAGACGGATTGCATCCTGACCGGGTGAATGAGAATCAGGGGGCGGAATCGACGCTTTCCTTCCTGATGGCTCTCCTCGCAATGCGGGGAGAGACGGTAGTAAACGCAAACGAACATCATCAGGAAATGAGTGCCTATCTTTGAACCGGAACGCTTCTTCGGCTGTAGAGCAAGAGTTCAACGCACCAGTGCGCCTGAAGCCGGGCGCCTGCAGCGAGCTTCCCCTGTTTACGCGCTACTGCGGTAACCCGATTCTGACACGGGACAACTGGCCGTACTCCATCAATAGTGTCTTTAACGCAGGAGCTGTGCGGCTGTTCGATGGCGATACCTTGTTGTTGTGCCGCGTTGAGGACCACACCGGCCTGTCACACCTGTGCGCAGCGCGCTCAGAGAACGGAATCGACGGATGGCACATTGATCCAGAACCCACGCTGATGGCCAATCCGCGCGAGTTCCCTGAAGAAATCTGGGGCATCGAAGATCCGCGCATCACTTACGTTCCCGAACTCAAGCAATATGCCGTCGCCTATACCTCATTCGCGCGAGGCGGTCCGGGAGTCTCACTCGCACTCACTCGGGACTTCCGCAGCTTCGAACGGTTGGGCGTCATCATGCCACCCGAAGATAAGGACGCGGCGCTGCTGTCGCGACGCATCAACGGCTACTGGGCCATGATCCATCGCCCGGTGACGCCGACCGGCGCGCATATGTGGATCTCGTACTCGCCTGATCTGCGGCACTGGGGCAACCACAGAGTCATCCTGGAAGCACGCCGCGGGGGTTGGTGGGATGCGAACAAGATAGGGTTGTGCTCGCCGCCGATTGAGACACCAAAGGGGTGGCTGATGATCTATCACGGCGTGCGCCAGACTGCCGCGGGTAGCATCTATCGCCTGGGACTCGCACTCTTTGACCTGGAGAAGCCTGAAATCTGCCTGCAGCGGGGGGACTCGTGGATGTTCGGTCCCGAGGCACCCTACGAGCGCAGTGGAGACGTGAAGGATGTCGTGTTTCCCTGCGGCCAGACCATCGGCGCAGATGGGGACACAGTTCGTCTCTACTACGGAGCTGCTGACTTTTGCGTGGCCATGGCTACGGGCAGCATCCGCGCACTGCTTGCGTGGCTCGATGCGCACTCCAGCGCAGACAAGACAAGCGGACTATAACGCGAGCGAAAGGAAGAAAAGAATGGACACGGCTCAGTGGACCTGGCCTGCGTGGTTGCCGCATCTGCTCTGGCTGCGGCATGAATGCCCTCGCTGCAACTCGGTGCAGTTCAAGGCTGCTGAACTCCGCCCATTCGATGGCCTGCTGAGCATGTTTGCGCTGCGGCCTGTTCGTTGCATGTTCTGCTGGCGACGGTATTACTGGTTTGCGTTTCATGCTCCGGATATAGCCTGAGCATCCCGTATATTTACATCGAGCTGCTTCGGCAGGCCTACTTAAGGAGAACAGATTGATAATGGCATCCAACCCTACGTCGAACGACCTCTTGTTTCGCCTTGCGGCAGAGCGTACGCGAAGGGCCCTGAACTACACGGTGATTGCACAAAGCGCCGACGAAGTGCAGGATGTTCAGAATGCGCCGTCTGTAAGCATGGGGCCGTATTTGATCGCCTCGGACAAGACGGATCTACTGACGAGCCTCAGCGTCTACAGCCAGCGAGGCAATAGCCGCGACCAGATCCGGTTGCTCTTTATGAACGCAATCGCGCTGGGCATCTGGAGAGCCATGGGAAAGCAATCGCGCCTGGTTGGGGCAGAGCATCGTCCGCCTCACACAGCGTTACTTACGTTTGGGGTGCCGTTCAGCGAGTAGAACCCGTTGAGAGAAGTGGTATTTCCTGGTTCAGGCAGACACGCATGGAGTCCTGGAGTAAGTAGTCCGCTTCAGGCTCTGGTGCTTTTCTTCTCTATAGCAGGCCGACCAGACCACTCACGGATTGGATGAGTCTGTCCCGGTTGTAACCAACGCCATTCTTGAAGACGATATCGACCTTCTCGATGTTTTCGATCTTCTCTGCCGGACTGCCGCCGAGGACGAGGATATCGTGTAGTTTACTGCGACAATCAATCCAATCGATGCGTCTTAGCCCGTGAATGTTGCGCCGTTCAGCGTGGCCATGCGCCTGAATGCGCCCTCTTCTTTCGGCACGAAGGTCAGGTCCGATACGGGCGCGAAGCCTCAAACTGGTTGCCATCGTGCGCTTTGCGATCCGCCAGCGCATCTTCGAATCAATAGATTAAGGACCCGGTCTTGTCGACTAGGAGGGCCGGTTGGCTCGAATCCGGTCGTGCACTTGCGTGGCAGGCACTGCTATTTTTGATAGTTTCTCTGGAGCATTGAGTGTCCTAGGATCGACCTCGGCCGATGCTCAGTAAAGCAATGCGCGGCCTGTGCCAAGTTGCGCGCGCAGTTCTCCAGAGTCAACACGCGCGGGCCGACCGGTCAGTTGCCGAGAGCGGATCGGACGTGCCGTTCATGATCGAGAGAGCTTCGGCAGGCATCGATATCGGCACACTTTCACTGTGCAACCAAGGAGTAATCCGATGAGATCCGGAGTACGTTTCTGGCTGGTGGTGTCACTGCTTACCTTCTTCCCGGCGCTCATTTCTCCGGGAAGGCTGTTTTCGCAGCAGGCGACTGGAAAGGCGAGCTCGACGCAGTCGATCGATCAACTGACGGCCCCGATCGCGCTTTATCCCGATGCCCTCATTTTCCAAATCATGCCTGCGTCCACGAACGTCGATACGGTCAAGTCGTTTGCGGGTTGGCTGGGAAAGAACGCCAGTCTCAAGGGGAGCGCGCTTCAGGATGCCGCCCAGAAGGCAGGCTTCAGTGCACCGTACGTTGCTCTGGCGCCGTTCCCTCAGGTTGTACAGATGATGGCGCAGAAGCCGGATTGGACGAAGGCGCTTGGCCAGGCGTTCACGGCCGACAAAAATGCTATCTTCGACTCGATCCAGCGGCTGCGCGCGGAGGCGAAGGCGGTTGGCAATCTGCAGTCCACGTCTCAGCAGAAAGTCGAAACACAGACCACCACCAATGGTCAGCAGGTGATCGTCATTCAGCCGGCGAATCCTGAAGTCATTTACGTCCCGACTTACAATCCGCAGACAGTGTACGTGGCAGCGCCTCCTCCACCCCCAAGCGGTGGAGCAGTTGCTGGAGCGGCGGCTCTTGCCTTTACCACAGGGGTAATTATCGGCGCTTCTCACAATTCCTACTACCACGCATATGACCAATACTGGGACCATCGCGAAGATTACTACCATGAGCGCCAAGAGGACTATCAGCACAATGCCTCTCAGCGCCAGGATAACTATCAGAACAATTCTTCGCAGCGCCAATCCGCCGCACAGTCGAACCAGACTCAGCGTCAGTCCACATCCCAGGCGAATCAGGATCAGCGCCAATCGAGTTCGCAGGCTAATCAGGCTCAGCGTCAGTCCAGCGCGCAGGCACAACAATCTGCGCGGGCATCCACCGGAGCTTCTGTGCAATCGCAGGGAGCGACCAGTCAACCGCAGCGTCAAACTGCAGCCGCTACTTCGAGCCGCACTAGCGGGCAGACCTCGTCGCAACGCAGCGGAATGAGTTCCGGGGGCGTTTCCAGCTATCAGAGCGGTGCAAGCACTCGGGCCGAGAGTGCGCGGGGCAGCTCGAGTCTCTCCTCCAGTCGAGGCGGTACCCGGGGAAGCAGGAGGTAGTTGGAGCGGTGGGTGACGAAATTAATAACCCAGACAGGTTCGGAGAACGAATATGCGATCCGTGAAGCAGGTTGTTCCGTTGATGGTTCTTGGGCTGGTTGTGCTGCTTGTGCCGGCCTGCAAGAAGAAGTCTTCGCAGATGAAATTCGCCACGCCGGATGAGGCGGCGACGACACTGCAGCAGGCGTTTAAAACGCAAGACATGGAAAAGCTGCAGGCGATCTTTGGGCGCGATGCCATGGAGGCCGTTCAATCCGGAGATCCGGTCTCAGATCGAGACGATCGCCAAGTGATGGCACTCGCGATGGAGGAGTCATGGCGTTGGGCGCCACGCAGCGCAG
Source organism: Acidobacteriaceae bacterium UBA1795 (assembly GCA_002314435.1). GTDB lineage: Bacteria > Acidobacteriota > Terriglobia > Terriglobales > Acidobacteriaceae > Telmatobacter. Next base: position 52,379 of record DCFV01000113.1, read on the forward strand.
ACAGCAAAGAACTGATTATTGGCGACGAACAATGGCCCTTTCCAGTCCCTCTGGTGAAAATCGGTAACGAGTGGCAGTTCGACTCCAACGCAGGGAAGGAAGAGGTGTTGGCTCGGCGAATCGGGCGGAATGAACTCGGTGTCATCGACCTCTGCCGCGCCTATGTCGACATGCAGACGGAATATGCCAGTCAACCCCACGACGGCAAGCCAGCAGGCATTTTTGCTCAACACCTTCGGAGCACTCCAGGCAGCCACGAGGGTCTCTACTGGGAGAGAAAGCGCGGGGAACTGCGCAGCCCAATGGGTGACCTAGTCGCCCAAGCTGGTGAGGAAGGCTACGATGTGAACAAGTCGGCATCCGAACCGTTCTGGGGTTACCACTTCAAAATACTGACGGCACAGGGAGCCGCGGCGCCTGGCGGCAAAAAGAGCTACGTAAAGAACGGCGAAATGAAAAGCGGATTCGCTCTCCTTGCCTACCCGGCAAAATATGCATACAGCGGCGTCATGTCCTTTGTGGTGGGACAAGATGGAGTAGTTTACCAGTCGGATCTGGGTGAAGACACGGCTACCAAGGCTTTGAGCCTGACGGAGTACAACCCTGACGCGTCCTGGACCGCAGTCCAGTCGCAATGACAGAAATTCAAATTCGGTAGTTTCTTCGGGTAGTCGCCTCGGCTTGGCAGCACATGCAACGCGTAGCGCCGCTTAGGTAACTGCGCTCTGCAAATATAATTGCAGCCGGGGGGGATGCCGAATTTGACGCTCGTATTCGTGGAAGAGCTGCTGTGCGCGCGCAACAGCTCGTGTGAAGCGCACCGAATGATCTACTTTACTTCTTCTTCCTATGGAGCACCCTGGAGATCTCCGGTGCGAATTCTCCGATGAAGTTGATTCCCATTCCCACGGGAATCTGGGTAATCACGGCTTGATATCCCTTCACCTGCCAATTGGGATTGCCTGGCTCCCACGCTGTCGTCGTGACGCTTCCGGTGAACGCGCCAGCATAGGGAAAGAGTTGTGGCCGCAAGGATTTCTCCGTGCGGTCGTAGGTAACGAAGTTTCTGGAGATGGCGTGGCGGGTACGAGGCCAGAATCCACTGCATCGGCAACGATCGTAGCGCGGTTCCCATCCCAGCAGTCCATCGCCCAGTGAGATGACTGAGTTTTGAATGATGAATTCGGCGTGTCGAGTACCAAGCCGCTTGCCGAAACCTTCCAGACCGTCTCCCCACTCGGGATTGGTGTTATGGATCTGATCGCGAACCGCAAAGAAGGTTGTTTTGATGTAGATGCCATAGGTTGTGAAAGTCTGACGAACATAAAGCTTGAAACGGCGGTCCGCGTTCAATGATTCGAGCGGGACTTCCTTGGGAACATAGGAACCATAGAGCCAGTTCACGTTGAGCTGATTCCCGGGTGTGGCGGCGATGTCCTGCGAGGAAGGCGCATCGGGCAACGAGTCTTTCGCGGTCTGCGCCGCTGAGGCTGCTTGTTCATCGGTTGCGTGCACGGAGTCCTGGGCAGCGGCGCTTATGGTGACAAGCGCAATGAGAACGGCTAACAGACGCATTGTCGGCATATCCGAACCGCCTCTACTTATGAACCTGGCATCGGCAATGGCGAACCGAACGTGGCGCCGGTAACGAGGCGGATCGTTCTCGCACCATGCCTCCGGCAGTTAGGCCTTCTTTGGAAACAGGAGCACAAACATCACTCGCATACCCCATGGCGATGCGTTTGCGGGATGAACAGCATTCCCATAGAACCCGAGCTGGAGGTTCACCGGTTGCATCCCAAGCCGCATCACTCTCCCGACGCCGCCACCCACCGGAACCACCCAACGGTTCTCGCTCGCCTCCCAATTGGCGGTGATAATCGGCTGCATCCCGAGATACCAGCCCTTCTTCAGGTTGTAGTTGATGAAATATTGCAGCGTCATCTGATTCACGTCAGGACGTCCGCCCGAACCGGCAACCGACCACACATTGTTTACAAGCGCGCCCACCGTCCACGAACCGGGCTGTACCAAGCCCACGAGCGTGGGCCCAATCCCAAACTTTCCCTGTCCCAGATTCGTATCCGTCGCGGTCGGTACTTGAAGCACCGGTCCCGCGCCCCAGATGAGCTTCCCTGCTTTCTTGGGGGAAAGAAAGAAGCTCGGCTGCATGTCACCAAATCCGTACTTGCCGACCTCTGGCGCCGGACTCTCAGCGGGTAGCGGCTGCCATGTAATGGGAGTAATCCAGCGGATGATGAGGTTAGTGTTTTTGCTGATTCCCGTGGGAATCACCGGTTGAATGTTCAGTACGTTTTGCACTCGATCGCCAGGCTCAATTCCAAAGTTGGTATTGTTCTGGACGGGTACGCTAATCAAGCTGGCAATTGGATTCTGAGCGGCTTTTCGCAAAGCCTCACCCGAAGCCGGAGATGCGGGAGCCTTACTTGGCGAGCCCTGATCCGCTGCTTGCGCCGATGCACAACGAGCGAATCCCGGGGCGGAAAACAGGAAGAAGCAGCAGACGATTGCGGTCAACGTGCGATCGTTTATCAAGGCGCGGCGATAGCGTCGAGCAATCCTAATCAAAATCCCGAAATAATGTTTATGCATCGCGTTGAGCTCCGTTCTGTGCTCGCTGTCTTTTGTTTGCTGTTCCGGCGGGCATGGCCGTCGGAGCAGGATGCGGCAAAGCGAGGGCGCGCATTATTGAATTCCCGCGATGGCCTTGTTCTGGAGTACCCGGACCACGACACGACGGTTCTGGGCGTCGCTATCTGCGGTCTTGTCTTTGGTGACCTGGCGACTCTCGCCCATCGCTCCCGGGGCCAGCATGTTCGTCAGCGGGATATGACCATCCTGCAAAAGGACGTTCGTGACGTTGTTCGCGCGGTCCTCACTCAGCTTCTGGTTCAATGAAGCGCTGCCCGACGCGGACGCATAGCCCTTTACCTGGATCATGTAGCCTTTGACGTTCTTGGCCTTTTCCGCCAGCGCTACCAGTTGAGGGTTGTACTTGGAATCGACTTTCGTCTTGCCGTTGGCGAAGTACACGGTGACTTCGTCATAAATGTAGTAATCGTTCAGCTGGCCGAAGCGCGCGGTATTCGCGGCGATCAGTTCACGCTGCTCCTTCAGCATTGCGTTCTGTCTTTCTATCTCTTCCTTATTCTGCTGCGCCTGCTGACTGGTTTCGGCCAGACCCGCCTGAATGGCCTGCGCCTGCTCCAGGTCGTCGCCCTTGAACCTGATCTTGGTCGCAACCAACTGGTTCTGGGCGTTCATATTCCCTTCGACCTGAATCGGGAGCCCCGGAACGAGGGCGGCCATGGACATTTCCTTCTTGCGGGCCTTGAGCGCGCCCACTACCTGGGCGACATCGGTGTCGTTCGTCAGCAGCACGATGACCTTTGGTGAATCCGCCGTCTGCAGGATGATTTCCGATCCGCTTCGTCCTTTGATGATGCCTTCCAGCTTGGTCTGGGCGGAGACCATCGTGTTCGAAAGCGTCACAAACAGAAGCGCCAGAAAGGTGATCGATACGATTCTCAGTGATTTACCGTGGGCCATGATTTCCTTCCTTCATGCCATTTCAGGTTGTCAGTATTGCCAAGGTGGAGAGCTGACATAGCGGCAGCTCGCTTCCACCAGCTTGCAAAGGCCAGATGTAATGGCGCTTAGCGAATTCCTTTTGGGAGTGATCACACCCAGCGCGTTCCTGACGTTCGATTGAGCGGGACCTCGACACAGAAGCTATTCCTTTGAGACAGTTGGAGTTGGCGACTCAAACCCTTGAGTTGTGGCACTTGGACACGACAAGCTCCCTACGCGGAACGATCGCCGACGTTTTGGGGAATGTTAGCAACAGGGAACAATGCCCGCATCTGATGGTTTTGCTAGTTCAAGCTGTGAAACATGCAATCTGGTCCGCGATGGAAGGCTAAGGTCAATCACTTGCTTTTGGAGACCTGATCCCATCGCCTACTGCCGTTCAGGTTGCGGCATAAAGCGTGTTCACTGGCATAAATTGCAGTTCTTCTCCCCCCGTCACTTCCATTAGATTCCGAACGAGCGAGGATTCGTTCGTGAGAGAACCCTGTCGAGCCTGGACGACGCGCTGCTGGCAACTTGTGTGCCTGGGGCTCCTTCTCACAATCGCGGGTTCGGCAGCGGAGGCCCAGAATAGTTCGGCCCAGGGATGGCCCGAGATCGACGCCTTCCTGAAGCTGAATTCGAACGTAAGAATTTCGTTCTTTGCCGCTCAGACGAGAGAGGGTCGTTCAGGATCGGATGCCGAGGTCGGACCAAATCTGGACTATTATGTAAAGCCTCTGCGCAAGGCAAAACGGTTCATCTTGTTTGATCTGGATGAGTCGAAGAGCAGGCTTCTCATGCTCAGGGCGGGATACCGGTACATGCCATCAACGTCTTCCCCGACAGAGCAGCGCGGAATCATGGAGGCGACAGGACGCTACCCACTCGGCTGGGACGTACTTGTGTCGGACAGAAACAGGGTCGATCTCAGGTTTATCGAAGGTGATTCGTCCTGGAGATATCGAAATCGCCTAACAGCAGAGCGGGAGTTTGCGATCAAGTCCTACCACTTCGCCCCGTATCTTCGCGCAGAAGGCTATTACGACAGCAGATACAGTAAATTCAGCAGGACTGCTGAGACTGTTGGTTGCCCGTTTCCCATCCGAAAGCACTCAGAGATAGAACCATATTACGAGCACCAGAACGACACTTCCAAAGCGCCCAACCGACAGATTAGCGCGATTGGGATCGTGTTCAATCTGTTCTTTTGAGCAAAGCATAGACAGCAATTGCACCACGCAGGAGTTTTAGCAGTCTGCCCGGACGGCGTTACGGATGCAGGATGCGCTGGGGTCAGCTGCCGCACATCCGGGTTTGCCCCATGAGTATGGAAACAGCAACCAGAGCGGTGAATTTTGAGATTCCGATCATCGGATTAACCATGCGGAATGAACTCCAGGAGAGCGCAGACTGACGGCGGATGATCGATTGTCCTGCCGGAGCCGTTGCCAGCTTGCTGAGAGCCCAAAGAACGGCCCGGATGCTGGTTGGGCATTCGGGCCAAGTATTCAGGAGGCAAGATCAATGGCGGGCGCCAGAACTTTTTGCGGATTCCTGGCGACTAGAAGAGCCGGGTCGCGAAATCCTTGAGGTCGCGGCGCCAGGTCTGCCACTCATGCGAAGTACCGGGTGACTCGTAAAACACGTGCTTGATCTGGGCCTCATCCAACGATGTGTGCAGCCGCTCCAGTCCGGCTTTCATCATCGGAGGTTCGTCGGTGCCCACACCCAGCCACAGCAGATGCACGCGCTTCGCAAAGGCATCTGGATCGGCGAGCGCGCCGCGGAATGAAGTTTTCGGATCGAGCTTCTCGTTGCCGAGCACCATCGGGCCAGCGGCACCGCTGAAACCGCCGATGTATGAGAACAGTTCGAGGTGATCGAAGGTGACCTGAAAGGTTTGCATGCCGCCCATCGATAGACCGGCCATGGCACGGTGATCGCGATCCGCCAGAGTCCTGAAGTGGTTATCGACGAAGGGAATCAGTTCCTGCGTCAGATCGTCTTCAAAGGCCTGCGCCATCTCCTGCATCGCCTTCATCATTTCGGGCGAGCCGAAGGGTTTCCCGGTCAGGTCAGGATCGGGATGGCCGGAGCGCCTCGCATAACCGTAAGCCATCACGACGATCATGGGCTTCGCACTTCCGCTTGCGAGCAGGTTGTCGAGGATGAAGTTGGCATGGCCCTGCCTGATCCAGCCGGTCTCATCCTCGCCGCCGCCGTGCTGCAGGTAGAGCACGGGATAACGCTTGCTGGTTTGCGTGTCGTAGTCCGGCGGCGTATAGATGAGGGCGTGCCGCCAACTGCCGGTGACCTTGGAGGAATACCAGATCTCACGGACGTCGCCGTGCGGGACTGGTTGGGGCAGATAGTAAGTTGACCCTTGTTCAGGGATTTCGATTCCACTCGTGTCTTTGCCGCCACCGAAGAAGGAGTGGCTTGCGGGATCGCTGAATTCTGCGCCGTCGATGATGATCGTGTAGTAGTGGAATCCAGGAACAAGGGGCGGAGTGGTGACCGTCCAGAAGCCATCGTTCTGCTTGACCATGTCAAGCTTCGGCCCGCTCCAGAAATTGAGCTTCACAGTGGCTGCGTCGGGCGCCTTCACCCGGAATTCGGCTTTTCCACTGTCGTCGACGCGGGGATACGCCGCGCCCCATACATTGGTGAACGCGGGCTTGAACCCGCCGGTGGCCTGTGCACAGCAAAAGCTCGAGAGCAGGAATAGTGCGATGCCAATTCTCTTCATTGGGTCCCCTTGATCCCGCACCACTTCCCCTGAAGGTTCCGGGCCACGAATCGGCTCGGAGACCTGGTGCAACCGGGATCGACTATGCCGCCGGGAAATCGTTCTCCGGCTCCGGAAATCTATGCCGCGGGCCACAGTTTTCCTGACAGCGGCATGGTACTCGACGGAGAATCTCGAATAATAGCCGCATTTTTTCACTAAGTACATCGATTTATCCGATGTATTCTCAGGCCATGGATACGACGCTGGATGCCTGGGAGATCCTTCAGACCGTGGTGCAGTTGGGGGGATTTGCGCCCGCCGCCGAAAAGCTCAATCGGTCGCAATCGACGATCAGCTATGCCATTGGGCGCCTTCAAGAGCAGCTGGGTGTCCGGCTGTTTGAGATCCGCGGAAGGAAAGCACAGCTGACTGAAGTGGGGAGGGTGCTGCTGGCCGACGCGGAACCTCATTTGGCCGGGTTCCACGAACTCGAGGAGCGCGCACGTTTGATGGCCTCGGGCGGCGCCGCGGAGGTCGGGCTTTCCGTGGACAGCATCTTTCCTGACGACCGCCTGTTTGCGGCACTGGCCAGTTTTTCGCACAGTTTCCCACACGTTAAGCCGAAGCTTCGGCAGGGCACGTTTCTTTCGGCCGATTCGGAGTTTTCGCTCCACAACGCGCAACTCTGCGTGACCGGATTGATTTCGCGCGAGCTGTTCGTCAAGCCGATTCTTGTAATCGGAATAATCGCAGTTGCGCGCCGCGACCACCCTCTGCACTCGATCCGGCGCAGGCTCTCGCGCTCTGACCTGATGCAACACATGCTGGTGACCATCGAAGGCACGGCATCCGGGATCCTGAAGCAGCAGCCGCGCCCCGCCGCGCAGCGCGTACTTTCGGTTGGCGCGATCGAATCGGCGATTGCAGCGGTTCGGAGCGGCCTTTGTTTCGGTTGGCTGCCGCGGTACCGCATCCAGACCGAACTCGACAGGGGTGATTTTGTTGCACTTCCATTGGCGGCCGGTAAGACGCGGGACGTGCGGCTGAATCTTGTCTGCAGAGAATTGAGCGCGAGCAACGCGGAGGCCAATGCCCTGGCGGAGTTGCTGGGGATGAGCCGCGAGCCGGAAATGATTTGAATATGCGCACTCTGGGAGCTGGTTCTGATGCGGGCGAGAATCCATCGATGAAATCGAAATGAATAAAGCGATTTATTTGACTTGTCCGCAGCCAGAGAGGTTCTATATAGTCCGAGGTTCGGGGAACGTTTACGCGAATTGATTGTCTGATCCCGCGGCGTTCTCGCTGGGAGTCCCTATGAAGATCGGCGGTATTCGGTTCGTCCTTCGCATCTGTCTTGTGCTGCTGGTTTCGAGCGCGCCGCTCGTGACCGCGCAGAATACTCATTTGTCCATCGATGCATCCAAGGCTGGAGCGAAGATCGATCGCAACCTCTTCGGCCAGTTTGCAGAGAATCTGGGACACGGACTTTACGAGGGCATCTGGGTTGGACCGGATTCTTCGATTCCGAATACGCGTGGGATCCGCAAAGATGTCGTGACCGCACTTCGGGAGTTGAAAGTGCCGAACGTGCGCTGGCCGGGCGGCTGCTTCGGCGATGAGTACCACTGGCGGAAAGGAGTGGGCCCCGCTGCACAGCGACCGGCTACGCTCAACTCCGCGTGGGGCGGGGTGGTGGATACGAACAGCTTTGGCACGGATGAATTCATGGACTTCATCCAGCAGATCGGCAGCCAGGCCTACGTCTCGGTCAACGTCGGATCGGGGACTCCGCAGGAGGCGGCCGAGTGGCTGGAGTATATGACCGCCGCGCAACCGACGGCGCTGGCTAAAGAGCGCACCGCCAATGGGCATCCCGAAGCATACAAGGTTGGCTTTCTCGGTATCGGAAACGAGAGCTGGGGCTGCGGGGGCAACATGGCGCCCGACTACTACCTGAGCCAGCTCAAGATCTATAGCCACTTCGTTCGGAATGATAATCCTGCGCAGCAGAGCGCGAACCAGATGCTCAAGATCGCCGTCGGCCCGGGTGTTCCCGAGACCGAGTGGACCGAGACCGTCATGAAGGCCTGGGAGCATCACGACTGGAGCTGGAATATCGACGGCCTATCTCTGCACTGGTACACGGTGGCGAGCGGGTGGCCGCCGTCGATGCCTTCGACGGGATTCGGTATTGAGGATTACGGCAAGACGCTGAAATCCACGCTTTTCATGGACGAGTTTCTGCGCAAGCAGGAAGCTGTGATGGACAAGTACGACCCGCAGAAGAAGGTTGCGCTGGTGGTGGACGAATGGGGCGCGTGGCTTGCGCCGCTGCCGGTCACGAATCCGAGTTTCCTGATCCAGCAGAACAGTTTGAGAGACGCGATTCTGGCGTCGCTGAACCTGAACATCTTTGCGCGGCATGCCGATCGCGTGCGCATGGCGAACATTGCCCAGATGATCAATGTGCTGCAGTCGATGATTCTGACGGACAAGGAGAAGATGGTTCTCACACCAACGTACTACGTCTACAAGATGTATGTTCCGTTCCAGGACGCGACGTTTATTCCGATTGATTTCGATCCAGGCTCGCTCCATCGGGATGGAATCACGCTGCCGCGCGTGGATGCTCTTGCTGCCAAGGACGCGTCGGGCAGGGTGTGGCTCGAGATCACGAATCTTGATCCTGAAAAGCCTGCAGATATAGATGCGGACGTATCAGGGATGATGGTCAAGTCGGCGAAGGGAGAGACGTTGACCGCGGCCGCTGTCGACAGCGTGAACACATTTGCGGCGCCCAACAGTGTTGTGCCGAAAGCCGTCTCCGCAAGCGTGAAAGGCGGCAAGCTGTCCTTGACGGTTGCGCCAAAGTCGGTGACGGTCATCTCACTGGAGCCATGACAAGGACTGTGCGCTCCGATCGATATGGGAGCATGTGGCCGCCGCCCGTGGCGATGATCGAAAGACCTTTCAATGTGCTGTGGGCATCCGTTGAATTCAACGCAGAGCGGAAGATCTCGATTGGGGGGTAGCTGAGTGTTGCGAGCGAGGGCGTCGATGAGTAAGAAGAAGCTGTTTTACGGAACGGCACTCTCGATGGCGGTTGCCATGGGAGCAGGGCTTGTGGCCCAGGTTGCCACCGTTGTTCCTGCGGTGATGCCAGGCGCAAAGCCAGTGACGTTGGAACACATCAAGATTCATGGAGCGGCTCTGGAGGGCAACCTGGAGGGCGACGCTGTTGATCGCGATGTGATCGTCTTCCTGCCGCCCGGCTATCAGAAAGACAAGCATCGCCGGTATCCGGTCGTCTATGCGCTGCACGGCTACTCCATCGGCGCCGAGCAGTGGACGCACGAGATTCATGTGCCGCAAACGATCGAAGGCGCGTTTGCCCAGGGTGCAAAGGAGATGATCGTCGTTTTGCCCGACTCGAAGACGATGCACAACGGTTCCATGTACTCGAGTTCGGTCACGACTGGAGACTTCGAGAATTTCATCGCCCGCGACGTTGTCGCGTATATCGATGCGCATTACCGCACAATTCCTGAGCGGACGAGCCGCGGCCTTGTTGGCCACTCGATGGGCGGCTATGGCGCAAGCCGCATCGGCATGAAGCACTCCGACGTCTTTGGCAGCCTCTACATCATGAGCCCTTGCTGCATGTCGGCCCGACCTGCCGGTCCCAGCAATCCGGACCTCGAGAAGAAGCTCGAGACAGTGAAGACGGCAGAGGATTCCGCGAAGCTTGGGTTCTTTGAGCGTGCCCAGCTTGCCACGGCTGCAGCGTGGTCGCCCGATCCAAAGAATCCGCCGCTGTATCTTGATCTGCCAACTAAGGACGGTGCAGTGCAGGCTGACATCCTGGCCAAGTGGGCGGCCAACGCTCCGCTTGCGTTTATCGATCAATACATCGGCAACCTGCGGCAGTACCGCGCTATTGCAATCGACGTTGGCGATCAGGATGGCTTGCGCGTGGATACTGCCACGCTGCATGAAGTGCTCGATAAATACGGAATTGCGAACAGCTTTGAAGTGTACTCGGGCACGCACACCAGTGCTGTAGCAGATCGCTTCCAGAACCACGTGATGCCGTTCTTCAGCAAGAATCTCTGCTTTGAGGCAGGCTGCCGGTAGGCAGATTCTTCAGGGAAGATCCGCAAGGGGTTGAGGTGCGCCTCCATCGCCGGATGCAACTCAGCCCCTTGAGTGTTCGTGCAAATTCGTCGTCCCGAGATGTCAAGTAGTCACTTGCGGGGTGGCTGCAATGCGGCGACGATCTCGGGCGTTCGAATCATAGTGTTCCGATTGATCCTTTGCTTCATCGAGGGATCGTGAACTTCGTCGCGAGCGTTGCATCGGAGGAGCCGCCGGCAAACACGGTATAGGTGCCCGGCTCGACGACCCACTGATGATTCCTGCTCCAAACGGCTAGATCGCTCTGCTTCACAGCAAACTCGATGCGCTTTGATTCGCCCGGTTTCAGGTGTACACGTGCGAAGCCTGCAAGAGCGCGATCCGGCACTTCCACGCTGCTTACGTCGTGGTGCAGGTAGAGTTGCGCGATCTCGTCGCCCTCTACGGTGCCGGTATTCGCTACTGTTACGGTTACAGCGACGTCGCCGTCCTTTGCCTGCGCGGGAGCAACAGCCGACAGGTTGTCGTATCGAAAGCTTGTGAAACTCAAGCCGTATCCGAAGGGGAAAAGGGGCTTGCGGTCGCCGTCTACGTACTTGTCGGTCTTGGACGGGTGGAAGTTGTAGAAGGAAGGTAGCTGGCCGATGCTTTTGGGGAACGTGATGGTGAGCTTTCCGCTTGGATTGCTGTCGCCGAAGATCGTCTCCGCGACGGCCTGACCGCCGAACTCACCGGGGTACCAGGCTTCGAGGATTGCTGGAACGTGTTCCGCAGTCCACGGGATCGTCAGCGGGCGGCCATTCTCCAGAACCAATACGACAGGTTTGCCTGTTGCAACGATCGCTTCGAGGAGTTGCTCCTGGCTGCCGGGTAGATCGAGACTCTGCCGATCGAAGCTTTCTCCGGAGATGCCCTGATACTCTCCGAGCGCGAGGATGACCACCTCGGCGTCGCGGGCATCTCTGACGGCCTTCTGAACGTCGGCGCCATCTTCGACTGCGATTGCGGCATTCGGCAGGAGTGTACGCAATCCGTCGGCAATGCTGATGTGCAGGCCGTTCTTCTCGTCTTCGTAATCTCCGTATCGTGCGACGGCTGCATTTGGCCCAATGAGTGCGATGCGCTTGAGCGCTTTGGATAACGGCAGCAGGTGGCTGTCGTTCTTGAGCAACGTCATGGACTCTCTTGCCGACTGCAACGAGAGTGCAAGGTGCTCTTTGCTGCGTTTTACGCGCGCAGTCATCGATGTGTCTGTGTAGGGGTGCTCGAAAAGTCCAAGAGCAAACTTGGCCCTGAGGACTGAGGACACTGCGCGATCCAGAGCAACCGGCGAGAGGGTATGGTCCTGCAGTCCGGAGACGATTGCGTTTTGGAATTCATCGTGGCTGAAGTCATAGAACTGCATATCGACGCCGGCGTTGATGGCCTGCACGATGGCGTCCTTGGCATTTGCGGCGGTGTGGTGATCTTCCCAAAGACGCCGTATCGCGCCGAGGTCGGAGAGCACGAAACCCTGGAATCCCCACTCTCCGCGGAGGACGGAGTTCATGAGGTCCGGATCGGAGATAACTGGCGCACCGTCGATCTCGTGATAAGCGGCCATCACGCCCATCGCATGCCCCTGACGGATTGCCGGCTCGAAGGACTTGAGCATGACGGAACGCAGTTCGCGCTCGCCGATGTGAACAGGAGAGGTGTTGAGACCGCTCTCGGGGGAACCGTGACCTACGAAATGCTTTGGCACCGCAATCACGGAGTGATCACTGCGTAATGATTCACCCTGGGCACCTTCCACATACGCCAGCCCGAGTTGTCCGGTCAGGTAGGGGTCTTCGCCGAAGTCTTCTTCCACTCGGCCCCAGCGTGGTTCGCGTGCTACATCGAGCACCGGAGCGAGCACCATATCCACGCCCGCCGCGCGCATCTCGCTCGCGATGGCTGCGCCGGTATGCCCGGCGAGAGCTGGATTCCAGGTTGCCGCGAGGTTGATCGGAGCAGGAAAGACAGTGCCATCACTGTATCCGTGCAGGCCCTCTTCAATGAATAGAGCGGGGATGCCGAGCCTTGAGTGCGCGATGATCCACTGCTGCATCTGGTTGGAGAGCTCAGCGCTCGGATACAGATCGTGGATGCTCCCCACGCCGAGCGTACCAAACAGTTTCTCGGCGGTGTGCGTTTGGAACTTCGCATTCTGCGCCGCGTGGGTCTTGTCGAGAGCCTGGTCAACCAGGTCGGGCACGCCCGCATACATATCGAGCTGCCGAGCTTTCTCTTTCACGGTCATTCGCTGCAGCAGGTCGCGAACACGATCTTCAATAGGCAGGCCCGGCTGCCGAAACGGCGGGGCGGTCTCTGGACTATGAGGAGATTGTTGGGCGACTGAAGCGGCGGAAAGGCAGAAAAGAATAGAAGCGAGATAACGTGGGCTCATGTGGCTCTCTGTGCAGGTGGGTCTGGATTCGGTTTGAATGCTTGATCGGGGCGCTCGAGTCTTCGCCGAATAGCTTTGGATACGCGCGTCAAGGGTAATACGTTCGGGAGTTTCCTGGCATTTGAAGTTCGGCACAGCGAGACCTGAGCCAGGCTTGGCACCGCAGCGTGCGCCCGAGGGCAAGTGGATCTTCGCGCCCCGGCATGACGACGGCCGGCCCCGGGCCCTTTGCCAGTGGAACTACCGAGGGGACGGAAGAACCAACATACTCCACGGTCTGCATTGCAGGTGAAGCGGCGACTGTGTTGATGTGCATTCAGCAGTTTGTCTGAAGCGCAGATCTGCGCATGGCTACTATCGAACAGGCGCCTTTGAATTCGCATTTTCCGGTCTGTCGCAACGTGTAGCGGCTAGCGTAGTATTTCCCGCAAAAGGAGATTCCTAATGGGCATGCGTGTACGGAATACCGCAATTGTGATGGGGTGTTTTGCGATCTTTCTTTTCAGTGCCACGCGTGGCCGGGCACAGAACACCGGCACGGATGTGCCGCCGGTGATCGATGTCCACGTGCATGCGATGGACGAGTCGTTTCCGGGGATGGGGGAGATGTGCCCCAATACGTCGAAGTTCACGGCCTCCGATCCTGCAACGAAGGAGGCGCCCTTCGGCTGGGCGCAGGACGAGTGCACACCGAAGCTGTATCCCTCGGCCAAGGGCGAGTACCTGAAGGACATGGCTGCGGAGATGAAGCGGCTGAACGTGACAGCGGTGGTTTTTGGCGATCCGGCGAGCGTGAAGAAGTGGATGGATGCGATGCCGGGGCATGTGATTCCGGGCACAAGCTTTAATGAGGGCATGGAGCCGGGCAAGCGCGTTCCACTGGACGAACTGAACAAGGACTTCACCTCAGGCGGCTTCAAGGTGATGGGCGAGATCGGTCTGCAGTACGAAGGGATTTCGCCGAGCGACATGTCGGTTGATGAGTACTTTGCACTGGCGGAGAAGCTGGACATTCCGGTGGCGATCCACATGGGCACGGGCGGCTCAGGCCGCGCCAACGTCGCGATGCCCAGTTTTCGCGGGTCGATGGGCAACCCGCTTCTGTTGGAGGAACTGCTGGCGCGACACCCGAAGCTGCGCGTGCAGGTGATGCATGCCGGTTATCCGATGATCGACAACATGCTGACGCTGCTGCAGGCCAACTCGCATGTGTACGTGGATGTGGCCGGGTTGATCTGGAGCTATCCGATCAAGGAGGTCAATCGCTACATCGAGCGGCTGGTGGAGGCCGGGTTTGAGGATCGAGTCATGTTCGGCACCGACCAGATGGAGTGGCCCAAGCTGATGGCCTACTCGATCAGCATCATCCAGAACGCGGACTACCTGACGCCGGAACAGAAGCGCGACATTCTCTACAACAACGCGGCGCGGTTCCTGCGGTTGGACGTGGGGAAGAGTAAATAGCAGAAGAGATGCAAAAGGGGGCCGCTGCGGCGGCCCCTCTTTGTTTGCGGACTACGGTAGGCGGGCTTGTTTGCTGTGGATGAGCTCAACTTCCATGAGCGGGACGGGAATCACGCCCTCGTTGTTGAAACGGTCCATGAAGTCGCGCAGCACGAAGGGTTGCCCGAGTGCGGGTCAGTTGCGCGGAGTCTGACTGCAGCCCGGTGGATTGTGCGTGGCAGGCGGACGCACGAGGTCGGCAACGTCTTCGACCTTCTCTGTGAGCAGGGCGAGGCGGCGCGAGAGTGATTGGATTTCGGTCTCGGAGCGGCGGTTGACTTCGAAATCGAGCTCGCTGCGCAGGCGGTCCTTCGCGTCCTGGCGGTTCTGGCTCATCATGATGACCGGCGCCTGGATGGCGGCGAGCATGGAGAGGAAGAGGTTGAGGAGGATGAAGGGGTAGGGGTCCCAGGCGCGGCCCTTGAGGATGATGTTGGTCGAAGAGTACGTGATGAGCGTGGCGGCGAAGAGAATGATGAACAGCCACGAGCCGCCGAAGCGGGCCACGGAGTCAGCGAGACGCTGGCCGAAGGTGGATTGTTCTTCGATCACTTCGTTGGGGTTGCGGCCGGCGCGGCTACGGACGAGTTTTTGCGAGGCGTGGAACTGTCGGGCCTGCACGGTGAGCATGTCCATGGCTGCGGCGGGGCGGTCGAGGATGAGCTGCTCGATATCGTCACGGCCGATCTCGAGACAGGCGGTTTCCTCCACCGCGGCGGCTGTGGTCTGGTGGGCGGTCTGCTGCAGCATGGACGCGAAGCCGAACATGTCGCCGTGGACGGGCTCGTCGACCACGACCTCCTGCAGGTCCTCGTCGAGAGTGGTGACGCGGGCCGAGCCGGAGAGGACGACGTAAGCGTGCTGAGCCGAATCGCCGGCCTTGAAGATGCGCTGGCGCGGCGCAAAGCGGCGGACTTCAATTTGCGCGGCGAGGACGCGGGTTTCATCGTCGTCGAGCAACTGGAAGAGCGGGACGTGGCGGAGTTCTTCGGGGTCGCAGGGCATGTGGGGCCTCCCGGCCAGGGATCAGTTTTCAGTTGTTCGTGGTCAATGGGCGGCAGCGATGAAAGGCTGGCTCCCTCGTCATGCATAGGATGCGCGACGAGGGGGCGGGATGACACGCGCTATTTTTCGCGGTCGGTGCAGGCGGACTGGCAGATGGCGTGGGCGACGTAGCCGGCGGCGGTGGCGAAGGCACGGCCCTGCATGTCCATACGGCCGGTGTGGGCGTCAACGCCCTCGGTGATGATGCCGCCGTCCCAGTTGCTGGAGCGGAGGATCTTGAGGGCCTGGCCGTGGCCTGCTTTGAGCATGAGGTGGTCGGCAACGGGCCATGAGGTGGTGAAGAGCAGGCGGTAGCTGCCCGGGAGGCCGTAGGGCTCGTCGCTGTAGGAGTACTTGTAGTTCCTGGAATGGAGCCAGCGGTAGGTGCGGGCGAAGACGGGGTTGTCCTCGTTCACAAAGCCGAGGGTGGCGAGCTTCATCATCGAGCCGGGAGGCATTTCGGTGAAGACGAAGTGATGACCGTCGGTGGCGGAGGCGAAGATGGGGCCGTCGGCGCCAGGCGCCTCGGTAGAGATGGAGTGGGCGAGGATGGCGGCGTGCAGTTGGGTGGCGCGGTCCTTCATCTGCTGCGCTCCGGCGGGGTCGTGGAGGCGGTCGAGGAGATCGGAGAGGCCGGTGAGGGCTTTCCAGGCGAGAACATTGTCCTGAGTGATGAAGGGCAGGAGCTGGAACTCGTCCTGCGGGTCCTGCAGCGAGGAGTAGAGGCCGGTTTCCTTGTCGTAACGGGAGAGGAGGCGGTCGCGGAGGAAGAGGACGGCGTCGCGGCGTCGCTCGAGGAAGGCAGTGTCGTTGGTCTGACGGACGTAGCTTGCGAGGGCGACGAGCGGCGCGACGGCCTCGTCGAGCTGGAAGCCGTCTTCGAGCACCACGCCGTCGATGAAGCGACTGTGGGTACCGGTGTTACGGAGCTGCGTGGTGAGGGCGTAGTTGAGCGCTTCGGCGGCAAAGGCGGGGTCGATGTCGAGCAGGGCCGGGAAGCTCCAAAGCATGGCGTCGCGGTCCCAGTAGGCGGCGGAGACGTAGTAGCGCGGGCTGCGCGAGGTGACGCCGATGAGCTGCTCTGTGTCGATGGTGCGGCCCCATGCGTAGAGCTCGGTGAAGAGGAAGTTGCGGTTCATGAGCAGGTCGAGATCGGGCTGGCCAGTGGTGCGGGTGCGCGCGCGGCACCAGGCGGCGGCTTGGTCGAGGATGGCGTCGGAGCCGTGGCGCTCGAGGAGTTCGCGGAGGGCTCGGGCGTTGTGGGCGGCGCTGAACTCCTCGATACCGACGCCGAGGACGAAGAGCGACTCAGCAGTAGCGCCGGGGGCGAGATCGACTGTGCGGCTGGCGTTGGCGGCGGGCACGGCGGTGACCGGCGGCGCGGAGACGTCGGCGGCGGCGCCGGGATGGATGAGCGACCAGGCGAAGTGGGTGTCGTCGGTGATGTAGCTGAAGGCCTCGCCGGGCGAGACCCACGGAGCCTGGCCGACGGTGCGCTCGCCGCGCAGGGCCACAGGCAGGTAGGTGACGCGGCTGAGGCTGCCGAAGGCGGCGCGGAGGCCGAGGGTGACCGGCACGTCGGCGGCGCGGCGGTTGGTGGCGGTGAGGCGCACAAAAGCGGCGCGGGAGCCGGGCGGCGCGCACCAGGTCACGGTGAGCTCGAGGCCGTCCACGGTGAGGCGGGCGGTGGGAATCCAGTACTCGATGACCTCCCAGGCGGGGTTGCGGAAGTCGAGGGGTTTGCCGTCGGCCTGGAAATAGGGCGCGAGAACGGGGCCGCCCTGATCGCCGTTGACCTGGAGCAGGCCGCGGTCACGCATGGAGAGGGCGTTGAAGGTGGTCAGGGCAGCGTCGGAGGCCCGGATGTCGGGCAGAGTGATCCACTCGTTGCCGGTGGGTAGGACGTCGTCTGGCTGGAGGGCGAGGGGGATACGTCGGGTGGCCTGGGCGGCCAGGGACCCTGCGCAGAGGAAGAGCAGGGCGGCGGTGAGCCAGAGGCGGCGAGGCAGGAGAAATCGGGAAAAGACGATCACGACAAGAACTCCGGAAGAAAATGGGCGGC
>DCFV01000116.1 GCA_002314435.1 Acidobacteriaceae bacterium UBA1795
CCGGGACTCAAGCTGTTTCGCGCGTTGGAGGCGACGTTGGGCCCGTTGCCGCTGGTGGCTGAGGATCTGGGCATCATTACGCCAGAGGTGGATGCACTGCGGCAGGCGCTGGGGATGCCCGGTATGAAGGTCATCCAGTTTGGCTTCAGCGACAAGGGTGCGCACATCCATCTGCCGCACCGGTACACGGCAGACACGGTGGCCTACACAGGTACGCACGACAACGACACCACGGTGGGTTGGTTGAGCACGGCGCCCGCTGCCGAGCGCATCGCGGCCGAGACCTACGTGGGCCGCGTGCCTGTGGTCAAGAGCACGCCGCTGCAGGCTTGGCCGCTGGTGTGCGCGGTGGCAGCCAGCACGGCTGAAATCGCCGTGGCGCCAGCGCAGGATTTGCTGGAATTGGGTTCGGAAGCACGCATGAACACACCGGCCGTGGCTTATGGCAACTGGAGTTGGCGCGCACCTGAGGACTGTTGGACGCCTCAGCTGGCCGAGCGGCTGGCGTCGCTGGTTGAGGTCACCGACCGAGACAACGATCCGCTCGTCGTGCCTATATCGCCTGTGCAGTGCTGAAGCACGGGCGAGGAGAGACGCGGCCGGTGCCGGAATGGATGCCCGGCACAGAGTAAGCGGCATTTCCGAGCTGCGAACTCGCCCGCTCCTGCGAAGATGGATAATCATGACTGGCGGGCCGTATGCGCGCCGGCCTCATATCCGATGCGTCGCGTTGCGCTGATCTACAACCCGGCTTCAGGACAAGTTTCTGCGCGGCGCTCCGCCGCGATTGAAAGCGTGCTCGCCGTGCTGCGCGAGGCAGGCATAGAAGCCGAGGCCCTCGAGACCCATGCTCCGGGTAGCGCGCGCGCGCTCGCCCGCGCTGCAGTGCGCGGCGGCTATGACACGGTTCTCGCCTGCGGCGGCGACGGCACGGTACACGAGGTGCTGCAGTCGCTAGTGGGTACTGATGTGGCGCTGGGCGTAGTGCCGCTTGGTACGGCCAACGCGCTGGCGCAGAATCTGGGACTGGGTGCGTCACCTGTGCTGGCGGTGCGCACGCTGCTCACCGCGGTTCCCATGGCAGTGCCCGTGGGGCGCATCTCTTATCTCGATGCGCAAGGCACGGAGCGGTCGCGCTACTTCACGGTGGCTGCGGGCGTGGGCGCCGATGCGCTGCTGATGAAGAGCATGGATGCGGAGCTGAAGCGCCGGCTGGGTTACGCGCTCTATATGTTCGAAGCGTTTCGTATATGGGCCACGCATCCCTTTCCGCTGTTTGAGGCGCGGTTCACGCGCTTCCCCAGCCGCACCGTGGATGCTGAGGAGATTTCGCAACTGCTGGCGGTGCGTGTGCGCTCGTTTGGCGGTGCGCTGGGCAGGCTGGCGCCGGGCGCCTCGGTGCGCAGTTCATCGCTCAGCCTTATCAGCTTTAAGACCCGCAACCGCTATCGCTATATGCGTTTCCTGCTGGCGGTCATCGCGGGGCGTCACACTTTTTCGCGTAATGTGGAACTGATTGAGGCAGAGACGGTGGAGTGTCGCCCGCGTAATGGCTCCAAAAGGCCCATCTATGTAGAGGCCGATGGAGAGGTGTTGGGGCGGCTGCCCGCGCGCATGGAGATGGCACGCGAAACCCTGACGCTGCTGGTGCCGCCGGGCGTGGAGCCGTAAGGGAAGCAGGTCGTTTGCAGAGTCGCCGCCCGGACTGCGATCATCGCAGCGAACTTTTTCAGGCGGAGGGCCTGGGCATGAAATCATTGTTCTATGTTGCGGTGGGGTTGTTGTGTGCCGTGGGTGCGGCTTCATCAATGAACGCGCAAAAGTCTGCATGGGAGCCTGCGCCGGGGCACGTGACGTTGCCGTTGTGGCCGGGCACGGCGCCGGGCGCGCCAACGAATCTGCCGCCCGAAGTGGACACAACCACGGCGAAGGATAATCTGATCGCGGGGCGGCCGCTTGTACGGCTCGGCAATGTGTCCGCGCCCACGCTGACCGTGTACCCGCCGAAAGGCGCGAACTCGGGCGCGGCGGTGGTCGTGTTTCCCGGCGGTGGTTATCAGATTCTCGCCATCGATCTTGAAGGCACCGAGGTGTGCGACTGGCTGAACTCAGCCGGTGTGACCTGTGTGCTGGTGAAGTATCGCGTGCCGAATACGGGTCCGTATCCCAAGTCCGCGGCGGCCTTGCAGGATGCGCAGCGCGCAGTGGGCTTGGTGCGGCAGCATGCGGCCGAGTGGGGCATCGACCCGAAGCGTGTGGGCGTGCTGGGCTTTTCGGCGGGCGGGCATCTCTCCGCGGCTGTCAGCACGCACTATGACAAGCGTCTCTACGATGCAGTGGATGATGCTGACAAGCTCAGCTGCCGGCCAGACTTTGCCGTTGTGGTGTATCCGGGCTATCTGGCGCTGGAAGAGCAGAACATGGCGACAAATCCTGAGATTCATCCGACGGCGGACACGCCGCCCACCTTCATTGTGCAGGCGGAGAACGATCCGGTGCACGTGGAGAATGCGACCAACTACTTTCTCCAGTTGAAGCAGGTGAAGGTGCCTGCGGAACTGCACGTCTACGCCGAAGGCGGGCACGGCTATGGCCTGCGGCCCACCGAACTGCCAGTGACGGCCTGGCCGCGGATGGTGGAGACGTGGCTGCGCACCATTCATGTGCTCGCGGGAAACTAGCTATGCTGCTTGCTGTGCTCACCGTTTCCGACCGCTGCTCGCGGGGCCTCGCGCAGGACACAGCCGGCCCCGCAGCAGTGGCGCTTCTGCGCGCGCGCTGGCCCGCTGCGAAGATCGCTACGGCGTTGGTGCCCGACGAGGAAGACCAGATTGCTGCGCAACTGGAAGGTTGGGCCGCGCACGGGGCAGCACTGATCCTTACCGCAGGCGGCACCGGCCTGAGCCCGCGCGACCGTACGCCAGAGGCCACGCGGCGCGTGCTGGAACGTGAAGCGCCGGGACTGGCCGAGGCCATGCGCGCGCGGGGAGCAGAGAAGAATCTGCGGGCGTGGCTTTCGCGCGGAGTTGCAGGGTTGCGGGGCAGCACACTCATCGTCAATCTGCCTGGCAGCCTGCGCGGCACCGAAGAGAGCCTACAGGTGTTGCTGCCCCTGCTGGAGCATGCGCTGGATACGGCCGCAGGGCGCGACTCGCACGTGTAACGGCTCGCGTACATCAATCTGGTTCGTTAAGGAATTTGGCGAAGTTGGGAGGTGAGCGGCAAAGCAAACGCTTTCCAAAATTCCCTGTGTCTGCACCTCAGCACCCCTGGCGCAGACTCGAAGAAGCCCGCCAAGTTCAATCAAAAGCGCCTCTTTTCGTGGTTTGGCCGCCGCTCGGCCCCTTGAGAAACACGAGAAAAAGAGAGTAATATCATTGCATCGTGAGCCCAGCCAAAAGCAGCCCCTCCGACCATCGCAGGCCCGGAACTGCCAGCATCCGTGACGTGGCGCAGCGCGCCGGCGTTTCCATTGCCACAGTCTCCCGCGCCGTCAACAATATTCCCACCGTCAACGCTGAACTCGCTCGCCGCGTTTGGAAGGCGATCGAAGAGGTTGGTTACCTGCCGAATACGCAGGCACGGGCACTGGTCTCCGGTCGCAGCCGCCTGCTGGGCCTCATCGTCTCAGAAATCACAAATCCGTTTTTTCCGGAATTGATTCAAGAGTTCGAAAACCTGGCAGTGGCGCAGGGATACGAGGTGCTGATCGGCTCCACCAACTACGATCCGGCGCGCACGGAGAGCTTGATGCGTCGCCTGCTTCAGCGTAACGTGGACGGCGTGGCGGTGATGACCTTCGGCGTGGAAGAGGAACTGGTGAAGCAGTTGGTGGAGAGGGAGTTTCCCCTGGTGTTTGTGGATGCCGGGCCCGATCTGCCCAATATCCGACTGGTGCAGCCGGACTATGCCGAAGGGATTCGCCAGGGTGTGCAGCATCTGGCCGCGCTCGGCCACCGGCACATGGCCTTCATCAGCGGGCCGATGCAGCAGCGCTCCCCCAAGGCGCGTCGCGAAGCGTTCCTGAAATCGATGTGCGAACTGGGCCTGACGGTTCCGCCCGAGCACTTGGTAGAAGGCACGCACACGATGGAGGGTGGCATCGCCGCCATGGAGCAACTGCTGACGCTGAGCGAGTTGCCCACGGCCGTCATGTGCTCCAACGACATGACCGCGATCGGCGCGTTGCACGCGCTCTATCGCACCACGCACCGCGTGCCGGATGACATTTCCGTGGTGGGCTTTGACGATATCCACCTTGCGCAGTTCATGCTGCCGCCGCTCACCACTGTGCAGATGGCTTGCCACGATCTGGCCGCGGCCGCTGTTGAGGGTTTGCGAGCCGGCATTGAGCCGGACCATCCGAAGCACGCAAAGAGGGAATGGCGGATTCCTACGCACCTCGTGGTACGGCAATCCACTGCATTTCCGCGCGGAAGCTTGCCGGCACAGCTGAGCGGCGCCGGTACTATCCACAATGCCTGAAGGGTTTCTGTAACCTTCCCGGGCGGGTGGGAGTCTAATGGGTGCAGTCACGATTTCCCCCGTGCGAGGTCGTACCATGCTTATCGGCAAGCCGTCGGACCTCCCCTCGTCCGCCATCACATCGAAAGACCAGTACCTGAATCGCCGCCGCTTTTTGCGCGGCGCAGCCGCCGCAGGCGCTGCCGCTCTGGGCGCGAGCCGCGTGGCCGATATACTCTCGCCGCGTACTGCCGCGCGCGCCGGCACAAAGCTGCAGACGGTGAAGAGTCCGCTGACCACCACGGGCGAGCAGCTTACCAGCTACGATGACATCACCCACTACAACAACTTCTACGAGTTTGGCGTGGACAAGGGCGACCCGGTGAAGAATGCGGGGATTCTGCCCACGCGGCCGTGGACGGTGCGCGTCGAAGGATTGGTGAAACAGCCCAAGACCTTCGACATCGAAACCCTGCTTAAGCTTCGCCCGCTCGAGGACCGCATCTATCGACATCGGTGCGTGGAAGCGTGGAGCATGGTGATTCCGTGGGTTGGTTACTCGCTCTCAGAATTCATCGGACAGTGTGAGCCGCTCAGCAAGGCGAAATACGTGCAGTTTCTCAGCTACTATGACAAACACGTGGAGAAGTGGACCAACGAGTCGAGCATCTTCTGGCCTTACACCGAGGGACTGCGCATGGATGAGGCGATGAACCCGCTCGCGTTGCTCACGTTTGGCCTCTACGGCGAGGTGCTGCCCAATCAGGATGGTGCGCCGGTGCGCATCGTGGTGCCGTGGAAGTACGGCTTCAAGTCAGCCAAATCGATCGTTGCTGTGCGCTTCCTTGAGAAGCAGCCGCCCACCACATGGAGCCAACAAAACGCGCAGGAATACGGCTTCTACTCCAACGTGAACCCCAGCGTCGATCACCCGCGTTGGAGCCAGAAGACCGAGCGCCGTATCGGACAGCCGTTCTATGCGCAGCGCCGCATGACGCTGATGTTCAACGGCTATGCGGACCAGGTGGCCGGGCTCTACAAGGGCATGGATCTGCGGGCGAACTACTGAGGCGTTGACTCGACACGCATGAATCGCACGACTCTTGTACTTCTGAAGACGCTGACGTGGATCGCATGCCTGGCGCCTGTCGCATGGCTGGTGTACGGCGCGGTGACCAACTCGCTCGGGCCGGACCCGACGGCGGCCATTACCTTTGCCACCGGCCTCACCACGCTGCGGCTGCTCACCCTGTCGCTGGCTATCACACCGCTGCGGCAGCTGTTTCCGCGTCTCAGCTGGCTCATCAAATTCCGGCGGCTGCTGGGGCTGTTCGCGTTCTTTTATGCCACGCTGCACCTGATGACGTGGGTCGCGCTCTACACAGCGTTTGATGTGAACGCGATGAACTCGGACATTGTGAAGCGCCGCTTCATCACTGTGGGCGTGCTGGCATGGTTGCTGCTCTTTCCACTCACGGCCACATCCACCAACTGGGCCATCCGCAAGCTTGGTGGCAAGCGCTGGAACCGCCTGCACAAGCTGGTCTACTTCGCGGCTGTGTGCAGCATCGTTCACTACTGGTGGCAGGTGAAGACCGGCGTACTGACGCCGTTGCCGATGACGGTGGTGCTGACGGTGCTTCTCGCGGCGCGGCCCGTGCTGGCGGTTTGGAAGCGGCGGCGGGTGGCTGTGGCTGCGGCGTGAGCAGCAGGCTCAGGGACGAGGTTTGTGGGGGGCGCGGTTGAGAACCGCGTCGGCATTGTCAATGTCGCCGGAGACTTGAAGAGGGAACTCTTTGTCCCCGTAGAGCGAAATGGACACGGCGGAGTTGGTTCCACCGGATTCGTCGGCTCTTGCATCGTTGGCGCCGGAGACGCGCAGAAGATAGGTGCCTTCGGGGACAAATTCGAAGGAGAATTGTCCATCTTGGTCAAGAGAGGCGGTGCGCATCGACTCCCGGTCATCTGTGTAGAGGAGTTGTACGGTGCCGTGGAGAATCGCATGCCCGTCTGTGGCAGCGGTGACCGAGCCGGAGACGGTGCGCAAGCCAGACAACGGGACCACGATCTCCAGCGAAGACAACTGCTCACCTGCGGCGACTTTGACGGAACTGGAGTCTTTCGGGCGCAAGACGTTACCAAGGCAGACGTAGAGGGTATTGTCTTGCGAGGCGGTCGGCAGCAGTGCGCACACCCTGTACTCGCCCGCAGGAATACCGGATACGGTGAAGCGGCCGTGGCTGTCGCTGACCGAGGGCAGTTGCCACGCACTGAGCAGGGAGACGCCGATGTTGCTCCAGGAACCGCCCTGGGATTTACGGGAGAGCACGAAATGCGCGCCGATGGCAGGAGAGCCATCGTCATAGAGTACCGTGCCGCCGATCTCTGATGCCCGCTCGATGATGATGGAGATTTCGCTGGTGCGATGCACTGAGACTTTCACGGGAACGAGGTACTCTTTCCACTGTGCAATGGCATCGGCAGCACGCTCGGCATCGTTGGCCTTTGCCTCCAGGCGTGTTAAGTCGAGACCGCGTTCGGGATCCTGATAGCCGTCGATTGTGGCTGTCGCGTAGTACTGACCGGGCGGAACCGCTTCGAGAACGAACCTTCCGTCCAGATCGGTGCGAGTGCTGCCGACTGACGCGAAGGGATCGCCCTGTTCGAGAGTGGTGTCGCGGCTGGGGACTGCAATCAGTGTGACCACGGAAAATCGGGCGGGTTTGCCCGTGTCGGCGCATAGAACGATCCCGGTCACTCTCCCCTTGGTGGAATCAGGTTTCTGCTTGCGGTTTTCGCATCCACAGAGGGTCAACACAACCACGAAGAGCGCTGCCAGCAGTCGACGCCGCATCATTCGATCAAGCTCCCCATGCATCGGGAGAATTCTAGTGCATCGACCGTCCAGCTAAGTCGGCAGTACCGAACTGAGGCTCAGCTGTCGAAGTCGAAGGGCAGCAGCGTCTGCGCTACCGGCTTGTAGCTCCGTCGATGCAGTGGCGTGGGGCCCAGGCGTGCCAGCGCGGCCATGTGTTCTGGTACCCCATAACCCTTATGATTCGCCAGGCCGTAGCCGGGGTATCGGCGGTCGAGTTCCACGATCAGTCGGTCGCGGTAAACCTTGGCCAGCACGCTGGCTGCTGCAATCGAAAAGCTCGTTGCGTCGCCCTTCACGACGGCCTGTTGCGCGCACGGCCAGTCGATTGTGTCCACGCCGTCGATGAGCAGGTAGTCCGGCGAGAGCGCCAACTGCTCCACGGCGCGGCGCATGGCCAGCAGAGAAGCCTGGCGGATGTTGATGCGGTCGATGGTCTCAACGTCCACCGCGGCGATGGCCCAGGAGACGGCGTTCGAGCGAATCTCCACATTCAGCACATTGCGCTTTTTCTCTGAAAGCTTCTTTGAGTCGGTGAGGCCCTGCAGGTGGCAGTCTCTCGGCAGAATGACGGCGGCTGCCACGACGGGGCCGAACACTGGCCCGCGTCCAACCTCGTCTACCCCGGCAATGCGCAGGGCGCCGGTCTTGCGCGCGGCGCGCTCCAGCCTCCAGCCACATACGGGGTCGTTCACCATGAGTTCAGTATAGAAAATACAAAGCCCCCGGCTGCGGGAACCGGGGGCTTGGGTGTAAACGTGCGTGCAGGCTTACGCCTTCGCGGTGACGCGATCCACTTCCTTCAGACGGGCAGCCTTACCGCGCAGTCCACGGATGTAGAACAGCTTGGCACGGCGAACCTTGTAGCTGCGGATCTTCTCAACCTTGTCGACTACCTTGGAGTTGAAGGGGAAGATGCGCTCCACACCCTGTCCGAAGCTCATTTTGCGGACGGTGAAGGTGCCCTGGGGGCCGCGGTTGATGGCAATGACCAGGCCTTCGAAAGCCTGCAGGCGCTCTTTATCGCCTTCCTTGATCTTCACCTGGACGCGAATCTGGTCGCCCGGGACAAAATCTGGCAGATCGGTGCGCTTCAGCTTGTCGGCCAGGCGCTGCATAACTGGATGAATTGACATGGTTTCTTCCTGCGTTGAACTCAGAATTCTTAGTTTACCAGAGATTCGGGAGCACGCATAGTCTGCACCCTTTCTGGCTGTGATACATTTTCGCCATCATGCTGAAACGTTTGGCGATACTCGCAATCGCCGCATTCACAGTGATCAGTGTGCCCGGTCAGCCAAATAAGGCTGCCAATACAAACCTGCACCCAACAAATCGAGAGAATGCGGCTGGAGTGGAACCCGCGTCAGAACAACAGAACGAAGCCGCTGCATATAAGGGCAAATCCGGTTCCAACACGCCAGGGTGGTACAAAGCCCTCGAAACGCCCGATTGGTGGCTGGTGATCTTGGGATTCGGCACATTGGTGGTAGTTGGATGCCAAACGAGAATATTGGCGAGTTCAGTCAAAGCCGCTCAGACTGCCGCCGATGCTGCCAAGGAATCAGCCTTGGCAGCTATGGGGATTTCCGTTCCATGGTTGGGATTGTGCGAGTTCTCTTTTGTCGTCGATAAGGGCCGGGAGAATCCAATTCTCTTTTATGGATATCCGTTTCCAACGCTTGTTTTGAAGAATTTCGGACAAAGCCCAGCACTTTTGAAGCAATACGGAGCCTATCTTAGATGGGACCACGATCCAGAAATTCCCGAAGCACGCACCTTTGATGAAGGAACGATCATTGAGCCGGGAGGAGCACTCAGAATGGAGCAATATCAGCTCAGCATTGGGCTGTTGCCAGACGAGAGGATTGTTTCTGATCTCATCACAGGAAAGAGAATCCTCGGCTTCTCTTTTTGGGTGACCTACGGAGATGTATTTGGCTCTCCGATCAAACGGTTTGAATTTGAGAGATACCTGATCGAGTATGACCCTGATCCTAGCAAAATGGCGGTGGCTGACCGCGAAAATGCCAGAGACTTCATTGAAGAAAGTAAAGAAGGAGAAGGCGAGTAACAGCGCCCAAAGCCAAATCAGGACACTACCCACCTGTGGATGCTTTATAGTGGCCGATTATGGACGAGAAGCGCGCCTTCCTGCGGCATACCCTGGCCACTGTGGCCTATCCGCGCTACGCGCGCGCTTGAAAACAGCGACGAGGCATTTGCAGCGTTTGCCGGGGCGGGGCGGCGCCCCGATCAGATCCTCGCCCACATGGGCGACCTGTTCGACTGGGCGCTAAGTATGGCGAAAGGCCAGCCTGCCTGGCACAACTCGACGCCCCTTAGCTGGACGCTCGAGCGGCAGCGCTTCTTTGCCGCGCTGGCCGCCTTTGACGATTACCTGACCTCGGATGCGCCGCTTGAGGCCCCCGTTGAACGACTCTTCCAGGGCCCGGTGGCCGATGCGCTCACGCATGTGGGCCAGCTGGCCTTGCTGCGTCGTTTGGCTGGCGCCCCCTGTACGGGGCGAGAACTTTTTCGTGGCGGAGATCGCCTGCGGCTGCGTGAGACCCGAGCAGCCCGCGCCGGTCAAGCCCTTCTGAAAGCAAGTGCTCTCAGAACCGGAAGAACGCGTGGCTGCGTGCCTGATACTCGATGTATTCATCCTGGAAGTATCGTTCCAGCAGTTTCTCTTCGGCGCGGGCGCGGATTTCAATGCCAAACAGGTTGAGAATGGCGCCGGCGACGAAGAAGGGCCACCAGGTGTAGGCAAAGCCTGTGGCCACCACCATGCCCAGCAGAGACGCATAAATTGGGTGCCGAATCCCGAAATAGGGGCCAGTCTGGATCAATTGCTGGTCCACGTTCAGGACAGCTCCGGCGTGCCAGTTGCGCCCCAGATATCGCCGTGCTCTCCAAACCAGCCCCACGGAAAGCGGCGCGATGATCATGGCAGGTACGACGGTGTAGACGGGACTGTGATAACCCTGCGGCCGGAAAGGCACAGCGAGACAGGCCACCCCAAGCACATTCATTGCAATGCCCAACCAGGCTCCGGGCGCGCTGAAAGCCTGGACCGGTTTCGGCCCCTTACCCCGCGTGCGTGCGGACGCGAGCAGCCAGGCAAACCAGCAGAGCGCCAACTCAGCCCATGCTCCGAGTTGCAATGAATATTGATTCATCTGTTAATACTTCTTCCAGCCTATCGAATCCAGTATCCTTTTGTCCTCATCGGTCAGTGCAGCCCTCTCCAGAAGGTCGGGACGGTTGGCCATCGTCTTACGCAGCTGCTGTTCGCGCCGCCAGCGGCGGATGGCCGAATGGTCGCCGTTGAGAAGCACCGGAGGCGCTGCCACCCCGCCAAACTCCACGGGCCGCGTGTAATGCGGATAGTCGAGCAGGCCGCCCGCGCCGTGCTGCGAGCGTGGCACACCGGCTTCATCGGTTGCGATCTCAGCATCGGGCACGCCAAAGCTTTCAAATTCGCCGGAGGCCTCGTTACCGAGAACGCCGGGCACCAGTCGCATGACGGCATCGACGACGACGGCTGCGGCCAGCTCGCCGCCGCTCAACACATAGTCCCCGATGGATAGTTCCATGTCGCAGTAGAGCTGATTGATGCGCTCATCCACACCCTCGTAGCGTCCGCACAGCAGCACCACGCGGTCTACGGCAGTTAACTGGCGCGCCACGGACTGCGAAAACGGAATGCCCTGGGCGGAGAGCAGAATCACACGAGTGCCGTCCTCGGGCGCGCGCCGGGCACAGGGCGCAATTCCCAGAGATTCCATCGCCTCGGCCAGCGGCTCGGGCTTCAGCACCATGCCTTCGCCTCCGCCAAAAGGGCGATCGTCCACGGTGCGGTGCCGGTCGTGGGTAAAGGCGCGCAGGTCGTACAGGTTCACCGTCACGCGTCCCTCGGCCTGTGCGCGGCGGACAATGCCGTGCTCGAAGATGCCGCTGAAGAGGCCCGGAAAAATGGTGACGATGTCGAAGCGCATACCCGTTACTACTGATGATATAAGCAGATCTCACTGCGCGGTCGCTCCCGGTGTGCTTTACTGTTGGGCAATTGCTATGGCGGATCTTGAATCGCTTCTGAATCGATGGCAGACGGCAGATGTGCTCGACGGCCGGACGGTCGAGCGCATCCGGCAGTGGGAACTGGAGCAGAAACGTCCGGCGGGCCTTCGCTGGCAGGGTATGGTGGCGCTCATTCTGGGCGCGCTGCTGTTGGCATCCGGCGTGGTGCTTTTTGTCTCCGCGCATTGGGATGAGTTGGGTCCGGCGGCGCGGCTGGCCCTGGTCTTCGGCATGGTGGCCGTGTTTCACGTGGGCGGCGGTGCGGTGCGGGATACGTATCACGGTATGTCCACCGCGCTGCACGCCGTGGGCACCGTCTCCATCGGTGCTGCCATCGCCCTGGTGGGGCAGATCTTCCACATCGAGGAGCACTGGCCGGCGGCGATTGGGCTGTGGGCCGTGGCCGCGCTAGCTGGCTGGGTGTTGCTGCGTGACGAGGCGCAGGAGACACTCGGACTTCTCTTGTTTCCGGCGTGGCTGTTTTCTGAGATTGCGTACGCAACAGATCTCCATGCGGGGCAGGGAGCTTACCTGGGCCGCTTTCTCTTCGTCTGGGGCGTGCTTTACCTCACGCTCTTTCTCGGGTCCGAGCGCAAGGCGGCGCAGGGAATCCTGTTTGCGGCTGGAGCTATTGCGGTTGTAGTGGGCACCGGCAGCATGCGTACAGACGGCTGGGGATGGAGCAGTAGCTGGTCGATGACGCCCTGGACCATCACCTGGTCCTGGGGAGTGATTGCCGCACTGCCGCTACTGATGGGATTGCTGCGCTTCCGCCGCAGTCTCGTGCCGATGGGGACGGCCGTGGGCTGTGCCTTCGTGCTGCCGATGTGCGGGCAGCTGGGGGCGGGAAGCCTGCTGGCGCATGTGCTGGCGGCGGGGTTTGCGGTCTTTCTTATCTGGTGGGGTGTGCGGCAGGCGAGCCGTGCGCTGGTCAACTTTGGCATCCTGGGCTTTGCGCTGGCCGTGGTGTGGTTCTACTTCAGCGACATCTTCGACAAGGTGGGCCGCTCGCTGGGACTCATCGGCATGGGCGCGTTGTTCCTCGCCGGAGGATGGGCGCTGGAGCGTATGCGTCGTATGCTGCTGGCCGGGATGGACGCACCCGCACCGGCCTCTGCCGCAGCAGAACGGGAGTGGAAGCAATGAAGATCGCCGGCCTCAAGCTCTCTGCTGCTTCATTCCTTGTGCTGCTTATCCAGCTGGCGCTTGTTTCATCCATCGCTGCGAAATATGCCTGGCAGCGTGCCCGTTGTCCACGGGTGTGGACCCGTGCGTCCATGTACGACCCCGCGCTGGTGATGCGTGGTCGCTACCTGAGCATGCAGCTCACCGTGGACGGCTGCCAAAGCACGCTCAACACAGGCAAAGAGGCGGAGTTCTATCGAGACCAGGGCGGCGTGCCGCGGGGCGGGCGGTTTGCCGTGGCCGGTCCGCAATTTGTGGAGTTTCCCGCCACCCTCGCCGTTAAGGACAACCGACTGATCGCGGTGCGCGTATCTCGCAGCGAAGAGACGCCCGCGGGGCTGCGCGTGTGGGCACGGCAAGGCGCCAGTTGCGACCAGATGACGCTACGCGAGCCGGTTAACTTCTACATCGCCGAGCATGCGCAAAGTCCGCTGCCGGTGGCCGGGGGGCAGGAGTTGTGGGTAGAGGTGACGGTGCCACCCAAGGGCCCGCCGCGGCCCATTCAGCTTGCGCTGAAGGAAGCCGACGGAGCATGGAAGCCGCTGGCGTTTCAGTAAGCACTGCGTGGGGCGTGCTATTTTGACGCGGCTCGCGGCAATCGTCAGAGATTTGGACACGGCGTTTACAAACCGTGCATCTACTAGGAGTTCAGATCGACAAGCCCTTCGGGAAGAGCCATTTCCACGCGCTTGTTCTCAATGTCCAGTTTGCGCAGGTAGCTCTTGGCGTAGGGTACAAGCACCTCGCCGCGCGTGCTGCGCACAATGAGCAGCGGTGCGGGGCCGGCGTCGCGGTACACGTCGTAGATGGTGCCCACCGATACCGGCTCGGCCCCTGCCACATCAATGAGCGCGCAGCCGATCAGGTCGCCGATGTAGGCTTCACCCTCGGCCAGCTGAACGCGCTGTTCGCGGGGAATGGCCACGCCCAGGCCAGCCAGCGTTTCGGCTGCAGAGATCGAGTCTACCCCGGCAAAGTGCAGAACCACACCGCCCTTGTGCAGCCAGTGGGCGATGAGTTCCACCTCGCGTGGTGCTTGATCTGCAGGCGCAACTTCGCGCAGCAGCCAGAGCCGCTTGCGTTCGGCAAATTTCTCAGGGAAATCGGTCAGAATATCGGCAAAGACTTCGCCTCGGCGTCCCTGTGGGCGGCGAATCCGCGCGAGCCAGGTCCAGGGCTCCCGTTCCGTCATTGCCAACTCCGCCAGGCCCCAAGCCGACTGTGTGCCGCAATCGTCAGGACTTGTCGTCCTCTTCAAGGATGTCGAGCGTGTAGCGATGGTGCAGCTTCATGCTTACGGCTCCCAGAATCGTACGCACAGAGCGTGCCGTACGCCCTTGCTTTCCAATCACCTTGCCCACATCCTGCGGTGCCACCCGCAGTTTGAGGACGGTGTTTTCTTCGCGGCCCACGGCTTGTACTTCCACTGCGTCCGGCTGATCCACTAGGGCCCGCGCAATCTCCCGAACCAGCTCTTCGACTGCAACCATATCGTGTTGGGTCATGTACTTGCCTCTGACCGTCTGCGTCCAAAATCGTTCCGTTTGGATGCGTGCGCGAATGGTAGCACACCATTCGGCCGCCGTCAGCAGTTGATTGCGCGCGACAGCGCGTTACAAGTGTCTACCAAGGAAGCAGGGAATTCGGGGACGAAGACGCCCTGTGAACTGCTTTTCACCTTTCGGCGGATGCAAGGGTGCATTCTCCGGGGGAGAAGAATACACTCCACCGTGATGCCTTCGCGTGGAACGGGGTGCTGCGGCGGGTTTAGACCGCCGCGGGCTCGGTTGCAGGGGCCGGATTATTGGCCACCAGCTTGGCTACGGTGGGCGACATCTGCGCGCCCACGCCACTCCAGTAGGCGACGCGCTCGTGCTTCAGGGTCACCGAGGCGGGGTTGGTACGGGGGTTATAGGTGCCCACCACTTCGATGGAACGGCCATTGCGAGCGCGATCCTTTTCGATCACGACGATGCGGTAGTAGGGCTGCTTGCGGGCGCCAACGCGCGCCAAACGAAT
This sequence comes from Acidobacteriaceae bacterium UBA1795, assembly GCA_002314435.1. GTDB lineage: Bacteria > Acidobacteriota > Terriglobia > Terriglobales > Acidobacteriaceae > Telmatobacter. Next base: position 14,627 of record DCFV01000116.1, read on the forward strand.
CATGACCACGGCGATACTGTTCCTTTCAAGTCCAATGCTGTTGCGGTCTTAGGGGGGCGGCTCATTCCGATAGGCGGCCAGCCAAACGAAAGGCCAGACCCGAAAGCCCGGCCTGCGCAAGACTCAACACCTAAGTATCGCCGAAAATGAGGCCTCAGGCAAGTCGATCGGGCTCAAGCGCCGGATTTCCGCGTCTCGATCCGCAGGCCCGATCGTCCCCATAGCAATATTCGGCCTTTGAACTGTTACCGTTCAGCCGGATACAGGAACTTGAGCATCGGCCGTACGCGGGCGGCCCAGCTGGCTTCGTCGTGCGAGCCGCCGTGGACGCGCTCAAAGCGCAGCGTCTCGCCGGGGCGCCAGCCGTTGGCCTTCAGGCGGCGGACCAGATGCTCGGCGTCGCGCAGCGTGCGCGCGCCTTCGCGGTCGCCCACGTCGAGCCACAGCCGAGGCCGCTCCCAAAGTTGCGGTGCGTGCTCGTTCAGGTAGCCAAGGATGCTCTTGTGATTCCACCAGACGCTGGGCGAGAGGACGGCGAGCCTGCCGAAGTGCAGCGCATGACTCAGCCCCAGAAACAGAGTCACCAGACCACCAAGCGACGAACCGCCGAGGCCGGTCGACTCGCGTTCGGTACGCACGCGGTAGCGCTGCGCGATCCACGGCATCAACTCGCGCGTCAGCAGCAGGCCGTAGCTGTCTGCCTCGCCGCCACCGCGCTCCCAGTCACGTTCGTGGGTGTACTCGGCCACACGGCGGTCGCCGGTGTTGTAGATGCCGACGATCACCAGCGGCTCCACGTCACCTGCCTCAATCGCTGCATCCGTGTGCTCGCGCATCTGCCAGGTGCGCCCGGCAATGAACGAAGTGCGCGGGTCGAAAAGGTTCTGTCCGTCGTGCATGTAGAGCACGGGATAGGTTCGCTGGGGCTCGTCGTCGTAGCCCGGCGGCAGGTAAACGATCACGTCGCGCGCGTCGGGAAGATAGACGCTGCTGAAGCCGCGATGCAGGCGCAGTCGCGGGTGCGGTGTGGTCTCGCCGCTGGCGAGCAACCCGTCGTGCGCGACCGCGCTCTCTTGTGGTTCCAGATTCAAATTCTGTGTGGCCTCCCGGAAGGCGTCAGCGCGGCGCCCGTGGCTGTTACAGTATCAGGAAACCGGCGGCTCTCCCAAAGACCCGGTCCCCGGCAAGCGAGGCACGCACGCATGAATCGCGAGTATCACAAGTGGTATTCGACGCGCCTGGGGCGCGACATGGAAATGCTGGTGTTTGGCCACGCGGGTCTGCCCGTGCTGGTGTTTCCCACCTCAGGGGGACGCTTCTTTGAGTTTGAAGATCGCGGCATGATCGCGTCGGTTGCGGATCGCGTTGATGCCGGGCGTCTGCAGTTCTTCTGCGTTGATTCAGTGGACATGGAGAGCTGGTATAACCGCAACGTGCCGCCACGCTGGCGCATCGCACGGCACGTGCAATACGAGGACTACCTCATCCATGAAGCGGTGCCGCTGGTCCGTCAGAAGAACCGCAATGCGCACTTTGTTGCGCTGGGCTGCAGCTTCGGTGGCTATCACGCGGCCAACATCGCCTTTCGCCATCCGGATTTATTTAGCGGCCTGCTATCCATGTCCGGCGCGTTCGACATCTCCAGCTTCCTAGGCGGCTACTACGACCCGGATTGCTACTTCAACCTGCCGACGCACTATCTGCCGAACCTGAGCGATCCATGGTTCCTCGATCGCATGCGGCAGAATACTTATATTCTGGCCACCGGCTGGGACGACCAGTGCCTGGGCCAGAACCAGAACCTGAACCGCGTGCTGAGCGAGAAGGGGATTCCCCACAAGCTCTACACGTGGGACAACTGGAACGCGCACGACTGGCCGACATGGCAGCGGCAGATGCGCGAGTACCTTTGAACAGCCGTGAACACGGATCACAAAGCGCGGAGCAAGCGATGAGTGACTTGAACCCTTACGCGAAGTATCTTGACGGCCGGCCACTGGAGCAGATTCTTGGCTCCACGCCTGCTGCTGTGTCGGTGTTGTTGGATGCGATGGGCCCGCAAAAGGCATCTGCCGCGCCTGCGCCTGGTAAGTGGAGCCCGGCACTGACCGTTGCGCATCTGGCCGACTGCGATCTGGCTTTTGGCTTCCGTCTGCGGCAGACTCTGGCGGAAGAGGGGCACGTGTTGCAGCCGTTCGATCAGGACCGCTGGGCGGAGACCTATGGCGGCGTCACGGCGGCGCAAGCGCTCGCTGCTTTCACTGCGCTGCGCCACTGGAACTTGCTGCTCATCGTGAAAGCGCTGCCTGTGCATGCCGAGAGAACGGTAATGCATCCCGAGCGCGGCACCATGACCTTCCGCACCATTGTGGAAACCATGGCCGGCCATGACCTGAACCACCTTGCGCAACTGCGGCATATCGCTGCCAGTTGATGAGTTGGCTGGCGCCTTTTCCGTTGCATGCGCCTCTGCGGCTGTGCCACAATGCGCCGCATGAAGGGCAACGCGAAGGTTATTGAGCAGCTGAATCACGCGCTCCGCGAGGAGCTGACCGCCATCAACCAGTATTTTGTGCACGCGGAGATGGCCGAAAACTGGGGCTACGAAAAGCTCTCAAAGTATGTGAAGAAGCAGTCGATCGACGAGATGCGGCACGCGGAATCGCTGATGGAGCGAATTCTGTTTCTGGACGGCACGCCGCAGATGGAGCCGCTCGCGCTCTCGATCGGGCCGAACGTGAAAGCGATGATCGAGTCGGACCTGAAGCTCGAGGTGAATGCTGTGGCCATGTACAACGAGGCCATTCGCATCGCGGTCGAGAACAAGGACAATGGTTCGCGTGACCTGTTCGTCCGTTTGCTCAAGGACGAGGAACAGCACGTGGACTGGCTTGAAGCGCAGATGCATCAGATCAAGGAACTGGGCTACGAGCGCTACCTGACCACGCAAACCGGCGACGAATAGAGCGCCACCGTCATTCCTCGATTGTGGCTGGTGTCATCGCCATGGCCAGCATGGCGATGACACCGGTGAACCATGCGCTGTGCGTCGCTATTTGGTTTTCATACCGGGTTGCTTTTTGGCCTGCGCCTTTTGTGCGTCTGGCTGCTCGTCGTGATGGTGCCTCTTGTGGTGCGCAACGGCCTTGGCGATCTCTTCCGGCGTCAGCTTGGTTTGATTCTCAAAGTGCAGCACATCGCTCGCGACTGAAGAACTGGTCTGGTTTTGTTCCATTGGTGCCTCCTTGGGTTGGGCAGGAGGGCTCCATCTGTAATCTGCACGTTCAGGTCGCAGACGAGTTTCCCGCCGTTCCGGGTGTACATCTTTACCCCGGCGGCTCAATCCTCGTTCGTGGACGGCTGCCTGCGCATTCCTGCGCTGCTTGGGCCACCCGGAAGAGCGTCGGCGCTTTACGCTGCGCTCCAATCTCAAGGATAGTCCTCTTGCATGCAGTAAACCAGCCCTTGCTGGGGCGCATTGCTTAAACCGCCACTTTATCGCATCCCCCGGGAACCTTTTCCGCCCGCCCGGGGTCCAAGGAAATAGCATTGCAGTCGGTTCATCATCGAACCTTGGAGGTCCAGTGCGCCTCGTACTCGTTGCGTTCTGCTGTGCCGTCTCCGCTTCGTTCCTCGCAGCTCAGTCTGCCACCCCAGCAAAAGCCCGAACCGCCGCGCCTGCTGCGCAGCCTACGGCGACGAAGGACCTGCCCGTACGCAAGGTCGTGCTCTACAAAAACGGCGTGGGCTACTTTGAGCACGCGGGCACGGTCATGGGTAACCAGCGCGTCGCCATCGACTTCACCTCGCCGCAACTCAACGATGTGTTGCAATCGCTCACCGTGCTCGACCAGGGCGGCGGCCGCATCGGCGGCGTCAACTACAACTCCACCACGCCGCTGTCCGAGCAATTGAAGACTCTCTCGCTGGGCATGAGCGACGATCCGACTTCGACCGAGCTGTTCCAGGCGTTGCGCGGTCAACGTGTGGAAGTGACCGGTGCCCCTGGCGGCACCATCAGCGGACGACTGATGTCTATCGAGTCGCGCAGCGTCAAGGAAGGCAGCGGTGACAGCGGCGCGACGGTCGATAAGTTCTATCTCACGCTGGTGGGCGCGACGGGTGCGGTGCGCGTCATCGAACTGACGCCCGCGTTGAGCGTGCGGCCCGTCGACGCCGCGCTGCAGGGTCAACTCGATCGCTATCTCGAACTGCTCTCGACCACACACGCCAGCGGACTGCGGCATCTCACTCTTGATGCGCTGGGGCAGGGAACCCGCGAGTTGCGCGTGAGCTACATCAGCGAGGTTCCGGTGTGGAAGGCGACGTATCGCATCGTGTTTCCGCGCGATGCAAAGAGCAACGCAATCGTCCAGGGCTGGGCCGTAGTGGACAACACCGTAGGCGCGGACTGGGACAACGTGCAGTTGTCGCTCGTCGCCGGCGCGCCGCAGAGCTTCATCCAGCCGCTCTCGCAGCCGCTCTACGTGAGGCGGCCAGAGGTGCCCATCGCCACCGCGGCAGAGACTACGCCGCAGACGCATGAAGCGGCGGAGCATGTTGTTCATGTGCAGTCGGAGATGATGAACAATCAGTTGGTGGCCCCGTCTCGGATACCGATGAATGCCAAGGCCATAGGTGGACCAATGAGGATGGTCCCCGGTTCCTCCTCTGAGACTGTGAGTATAGAAGCGAATGAAGTGAGCCCCGGGTTGGCCGGTTCATCGGGCGGCGTGATGGGCTCCGTCTTTAGCGGCGGTGTCTACCGTCCCAGCGATGCGCTTCAACAAGGCGATGTCTCCACCAATGCCTTCGACGACTTCTTCGAGTACGCGCTCACCCAGCCGGTCACCATCCACAAGAATGAGTCGGCCATGGTGCCCATCCTGCAGCAGGAGTTGCCCGCCGAGCATGTCACGCTGTGGAGCGAGAAGAATCGCAAACCGCTCCGCGCCGTGTGGCTTGAGAACACGTCGAAGCTCACGCTCGACTCAGGCTCGTTCTCCATCTTTGAGAGCGGCGCGTTCGCCGGCGAGGGACTGCTCGATCCCATCCATCCCGGCGAGAAGCGGCTGCTCTCATACGCTACCGACCAGGCCGTGAAAGTGCACCGTGGCGGATTTGCCGAGACGCGCACACTGCGCCACATAGCACTGCACAACGGCGTGCTTGTCGAGACCAACAGCGAAGTTACCGAGAGCAAGTACACGGTTGCGAACGCAGCTGACGAGGCGCGCACGGTGATCGTCGAGCATCCGCGCCGCCCCAACGGCGAACTCGACTCCGATCTCAAGCCCGCTGAAACCACGGCAATCGCGTACCGCTTCCGCGTTGCAATCGATCCGAATCAGTCCGTCGAATTGAAAGTGGGCGAGCGTGCCAACTTGTCAGAGACCGTCGTCATCAATCCCAATCTCGACCACACCGCGTTCCTGATTCAAGTGAGCAAGTACACGCCGGAACTCGAAGAAAAGCTACGCCCGCTCATCGAGGCCGAGACCGCTCTGAGCGATCTGAACCACAAGCTGGCCGACAACCAGCAGCGTCAGAAGACGCTGACCGATGACGAGGCTCGCGCTCGCGAAAACCTGACCGCGCTCAAGGGCAACGATGCGGCAAAGCGATTTGCGGAGGAGTTGAATCGCGCCGAAGACGATCTGGGAACGGCACGCAAGGAGCAGGCAGGGCTGGAGCAGCAGCGGGATGCGGCGCGCGCAAAGTTCACGGGCCTGATCGCGCAACTTTCGTTTGAAACGGACCTGAACGTGGTGACGCAGAGCAACCAACTGGGGAGCGTGCGGCCAAGATAGAAATGCGGCCCCCGCCAGAATAGCGAGGACCGCAGACGCGGATTTCCGGTCAGCAATTGCCGGTCATGGCATTGACAATGACGCGAGCCGTGCGTTCCTCATCTTCAGATGAGGAGATCATCAGGTCGTAGAGGTGCAGGTCGTTCCACTCTCTGCCAAAGCGCTGGCGAAGGTAGAGTGCGCGTTCGCCATCGACGGTGTGGATGCGTTGCTCGATCTTAACGCCGGGCTCGAGACGGGTTCGCAGGCGCTTTACGCGCTCCTTAAACGGCGCGTAGATGAAGACGTGATAGACATCGCACTGTTTTTGGAGAATGCACTGCGACCCTCGGCCAACGATAACGCAATTGCCGTCGGTGTAGGCCTGTTCGATGATCTGACGCTGGAGTTCAGCGGCCACGTCGGGGTCGAAGGGCTTTTCCGCTTCAGGTATGACACCACCTGCGAGAGCCGAGGCACGCATCGCCTGGCGGTTCATGCGCCGGAGCCAGCTCTCGACGTGCTCGTCGTAGGAACTGACTACGCGCGGGTCCACGTGGGCGGTGGCTGCGATGGCATCGATCAGTTCGCCGTCCAGCAGTTTCCAACCCAGTTTCTCGGCCACGATTCTGGCGATTCGACCTCCGCCGCTTCCAAACTCCCTTGATACGGTCAACACCCGATAGTTCACTGGTTCCTCCCGATCTCGTGACGGCCAACAATTTAGTTCCAGCTTGTCCTGCCTGCAGTGCTCTGTGACACACTCTTACCCCGCGCACCGCGTATCCATGTGCTTCTGCAGGCACTTCCCCCGGCGCGTGCCTGCCGTACACTGGGGGCAGAAACCCGAGCGCGGCGTCGTTTCGGCTCTTTCCCCGCGCGCTTCTTTTCCAGGAGGAAGACATGAAGAAAATCGGCGTCTTGTTCGGCATGGAGAACAGCTTCCCCGGCGCGCTCGTCCAGCACATTAACGCCCGAGGCATCGAGGGGTTGCAGGCGGAGTTCGTCGAAACCGGCACCGTGTGCCTGAACCAGGTGCCGCTCTACTCGGTGATCGTCGACCGCATCTCGCACGACATCCCTTTCTATCGCGCTTTCCTCAAGCACGCCGCGCTGCACGGCAC
>DCFV01000031.1:0-11870 GCA_002314435.1 Acidobacteriaceae bacterium UBA1795
GGCGTCGATCTCGACGAAACCCTGGCGGCGAAGTATCCGTATCAGCGGGCTCACTTGCCTGTCAATCGCAAACTCGATGGCACGTTAACGGACTGGTAGCCGATGAGCAAGCAGCTTGAGCCGACCGAAACAAACGATACTCAGCCGCTTGCCGGGCGCTGGACGATCTGCGCCATGCTCTTTACGGCGACAACGATCAACTACATGGATCGACAAGTGCTGTCGATTCTCAAGCCGATACTGTCTGGCGCTGTCCTTCATCTCGATCCGCTGCTGCCTGGATGGCCGGCGGTGGAGACGTCGATTCGCCTCACCGATGCGCAATATGGCAAAGTCCTCGCCGCCTTCCAGATTGCGTATGCGTTGGGTGTGGTGTTCGCCGGGCGCATGGTGGACAGGCTCGGCTGTCGCAGAGGCTACCCGATTGTGACCGGATTGTGGAGCCTCGCCGCAATGGGACATGCCTTGGTGAATTCGATCGCCGGCTTGTCGGTTGCGCGTTTCCTGCTAGGGCTGGGTGAGAGCGGCAACTTTCCCGCGGCCGTCAAGGCCACGGCAGAATGGTTTCCGCCCAAGGAGCGTGCGCTTGCAACAGGCATCTTCAACTCGGGCGCAAGCGTGGGCGCTATTCTTGCGCCACTCGCTGTGCCTTGGGTGGCGCTGCATTTCGGTTGGCGCGCCTCGTTTCTCATTACGGGGTTGTTCAGCGCGCTTTGGATTGTGTGGTGGTCGGTGCGCTATCGCACGCCGAACATCAAGACGATGGGAGGCCCATCCGACACGGCATCGCTGGCGTGGTGGAAGCTGCTGCGTTACCGACAGGCCTGGGGTTTCATGGTGGGAAAGTTCCTTACGGACCCGGTTTGGTGGTTCTTTCTCTTCTGGTTGCCACAGTACTTCAGCTCGCGCTTTAGCCTCGATCTATCCCATCTGGGGTTGCCGCTCGTTGCGGTCTATGGCATGTCGTCGGTGGGAAGCATCTATGGCGGCTGGCTGCCGAAGGGGTATATGCGGTTGGGTGTGGAACTTAAAACTGCCAGGCTTGCCGCGATGCTTACGTGTGCGTGCCTGGTGCTGCCGATCGTAGTCGCCGGTGGATTGCACTCCGTGTGGCTGGCGGTTGGCCTGCTGAGCCTGGCTGCTGCCGCGCATCAGGGCTGGTCGGCCAACATCTTTACGACCGCCTCCGATATGTTTCCCCGCGAGCATGTCGGCACAGTGGTCAGTTTTGGACAGGTGGCTGGCGCGCTCGGAGGCGCCATTTTTCAGCCCATCGCGGGAAACATTCTGCAGCTAACGCACAGCTTTGTTCCGTTGTTTGTGTACTCGTCGTGCGCGTATTTGGCAGCACTGGTGTTGCTGCGTGTGCTTGCACCGGGACTCAAGCCCGCGGTCATGGCGTAGAAGTTTGCGGGGGGATGTGAAGATGGCACATCAACGTAAATGGCGGATGGGAATGGTGGGCGGCGGCCCCGGCGCGTTCATTGGGCCTGTGCACCGGATGGCGGCAGAACTCGACGGAGAGATTGAGCTTGTCGCGGGCGCATTTTCGCAGTCCGCAGAGAGGTCGCGAGCGGCTGGAGAGATGTATCGGATTGACCCGGATCGCGCGTACGCCGATTACCGCACGATGCTTGAGGCAGAGCGGAAACGCGACGATGCGATTGACTTTGTCGCTATCGTAACGCCGAATTATCTCCACTTGCCTGTGGCAGAGGCCGCATTTCGAGCGGGGTTCCCGGTGATGAGTGACAAGCCCGCAACAGCAACGTATGCAGAGGTGCTCTCACTCGAACAGATTGTCAATGAGGCCAGGCTGCCGTATGGATTGACACACACGTATGCCGGCTATGCGCTGGTGCGTGAGGCGCGCGAGATCTGCGCAAGTGGCGAACTGGGCACGATACGGAAAGTCGCGGTGGAGTATCTGCAAGGTTGGCTCAGCCGTCCCATTGAGATGTCTGGTCAGAAGCAGGCGGCCTGGCGTGCGAATCCCGCGCTGAATGGACCGGGCGGTTGCATCGGTGACATCGGAGTGCACGCTTTTCACCTGATGGAGTACGTAACCGGACTCCACGCGACCGCGTTACAGGCAACTTTGTTGAGTGTGGTCGCGGAGCGACGCGTGGATGACGACTGTACTGCGTTGGTGGAACTGGACAACGGTGCCCAGGCAGTTCTAATGACCTCGCAGATTGCGTCGGGCGAGGGCAACGGTCTACGGCTGCGTGCTTACGGCGAGGCAGGATCGCTTGAGTGGAGACAAGAGGATCCGAACCGCCTGCGGCTCCGGTGGCTCGATGGACCGGAGGAAATCCGGCATGCCTCGGGCAGTTATCTGAGTGACGGAGCCCGCGCAGTGACGCGGTTGCCGGGCGGGCATCCTGAAGGCTATCTGGAAGCTTTCGCGGTCCTCTATCGTGAGTGGGCCGGCGTGCTCAGGGCATGGAAGTCCGGCGCGGCCAACCCTATACCGGAGACGCTGCCGGGTCTTAATGCAGCCGTGCGGGGAATGCGATTCATTGAGCGCGCGATCGAAAGCAGCCGACAGAAGAGTTGGGTCAGGTTCTAGGGGTTGGAGGACGAGCCGATGAAGACGATTAAGGGGCCGGGGATCTTTCTTGCGCAGTTTGCAAGCGATGCGGCGCCATTCAACACGCTTGAGGGTATGGCGGTATGGGCAGCGAATCTAGGGTTCGTCGGGGTGCAGATCCCCAGTTGGGATCCGCGGTTGTTCGACCTGAAGACAGCCGCGGAAAGCCGTACCTATTGTGATGATGTGTTAGGTACGCTCCAGGCGACAGGGCTGGCCTTGACCGAGCTTTCGACTCACTTGCAAGGACAACTCGTTGCTAGCCATCCTTCGTTTGATCCGCTTCTTGAGGGATTTGCCCCCGTCGGCTTGGAGGCCGATTCAAAGGCGCGCCAAGAGTGGGCGGTGCAGCAGTTGCATTGGGCGGCGAAGGCAAGCGCGAACCTGGGTCTGACCGCGCACGCCACATTCTCTGGCGCGCTGGCGTGGCCGTTCTTCTACCCCTGGCCGCAGCGGCCGGCCGGACTGATCGACGAAGCATTCGCAGAGTTGGGGCGGCGGTGGACACCGATTCTGAACGCGTTTGATGCGACAGGCGTAGACGTTTGTTTCGAACTGCATCCTGGTGAAGACCTGCATGATGGCGTCACGTTTGAGCGCTTTCTGGCGCAGGTGGGTGGACACTCTCGCGCAAACATTCTCTTCGATCCGAGCCACATGGTTTTGCAGCAGATGGATTACCTCGCGTTTCTCGATCACTATCATGACCGCGTGCGAGCGTTCCACGTGAAAGATGCGGAGTACCGTGCGAGCGGGCGCAGCGGTGTCTACGGCGGCTACCAGGATTGGATCGACAGACCGGGAAGGTTCCGCTCGTTAGGCGATGGGCAGGTAGATTTTCGCTCGATCTTCAGCAAGCTCGCGCAGTACGACTACCCGGGGTGGGCGGTGCTCGAATGGGAGTGCTGCCTGAAACATCCTGAAGCCGGGGCCCGCGAGGGCGCGGAGTTCATTCGCGAACACATTATTCCGGTAACGGACCGGGCTTTCGACGACTTCGCAGGCGCAAATTCTGATCAGGCTAGGAACCGAAGGATTCTGGGTTGCTAAGCAGTGCTTAGCGGCGCCGCTGCTGCTTCTTTGCGACGGAAATGAGCTGGCCGGTAACGGCGTATCGGCGGTGCTCCACTGGCGACGAGAGTACGAGACTCGTGATCGGATTGCCGTAGGGCAGCAGAGCCTCGATCAGCGCCTCGAGGTTGGCCATGCTTGTGGTGGTCACCTTGAGCAGAAAGTCATCGCCACCCGTCAGGTGATGGCACTCGCGGACCTCTTCGAGGGTCTGTACGAAGTCGATGAGGCGATGGTAGTTCTGTCCGCCACAGCTCATACGAATGAAAGCCAACACCTCCAGACCGAGTGCCTCGGGATCGATCTCCACGGTGTAACCCCGCAGGATACCGAGTTCTTCCATCTGACGCAGGCGCTCGGCCGTAGCGGTGGGCGAAAGACCGATGCGACGGCCGAGTTCGGCGGTGCTTAGGCGCGCGTTGGCCTGTAATTCGGCTAGAAGCTTTCGGCCGTAAGTATCCATCAGTGCCGTGGAATCCATTGCCATGGAATTTGATTGTAGTTGATTAAGCTGCAAATCCTAAAGTCTGCCTAAAGAACTCGCTGGACCGTGATGGACCGCGAGCCTAGCATCAAAGATATGAATGCTTTGATTTTGAATGGTCAGCCGCTCACGATTGGGGAGATTGAAGACGTTGCACTGCGTGCCCGACCGGTAGAGGTTGCTCCTGAGGCGTGTACACGTGTGGAAGCCAGCCGCGCGTTGATCGAAAGGATTGTCGCCCAGGGCGAAACGGTGTACGGCGTCAATACAGGATTTGGAAAGCTATCGGATGTACGGGTGGCGCCGGAGAAGCTGGCAGAACTGCAGGTGAACCTGGTGCGCAGCCACGCAGGCGGCGTGGGCCAGCCGCTCAGCGAGGGCGAGTCGCGCGCAATGGTACTGTTGCGCGCCAACGTCTTGGCCAAGGGATTCAGCGGTGTGCGGCTACAGGTATTGAAACTGCTGGCGGCTCTATTGAATGCCGGCGTGCACCCAGTCATTCCGGAGAAGGGATCGGTCGGCGCGAGTGGTGATCTGGCTCCGCTGGCTCATCTCGCGCTCGTCGTAATCGGTGAGGGAGAGGCGTTCTATTGCGGCGAACGGATAGTTGGCAGTGCAGCGCTCGAGCGTGCAGGACTCAAACCCGTCCAGCTGGCTGCAAAGGAAGGACTGGCCCTTCTGAATGGCACGCAAGCTATGACTGCTGTAGGCGCTCTGGCCGTGGCGCGTGCGCAGCGAGTTGTGCAGTTGGCCGACCTCGGCGGCGCGATGGCGTTGGAAGCATTAAGGGGTACACCGGCGGCTTTCGACGCGCGCATTCATTGTGCGCGGCCACATGCCGGACAAATCGCTGCGGCGGAACATCTCCTTCGCTTGCTGGCGAACTCGGAGATTCGCGAATCGCACCGGGAGCACGATACACGCGTGCAGGATGCCTATTGCCTGCGCTGCATGCCGCAGGTACACGGCGCGGTGCGTGACGTGTTGGCTCACGTGGCAGGCGTGCTCGAGACAGAGGCCGGCTCTGCGACCGACAATCCCTTGATTTTTCCGGCCTCCGATGGGGACGAAGATGCAGTCATCTCCGGTGGCAACTTTCATGGCGCTCCGTTGGCCTATGCATTTGATTACGCAGCGCTGGCGCTGACGGATCTCTCAAGCATTACGGAACGGCGCATTGACCGGCTCCTCAATCCGGACATCAACGAGGGGCTTCCGGCGTTTCTGTCGCCCGATCCCGGATTGTCGTCGGGATTCATGATTGCGCAGATTGTTGCGGCAGCTTTGATCAACGAGTGCCAGGTGCTGTCGCACCCGTCGTCGACGGGCAGCATTCCCACCGACGGTGGCAAGGAAGATCATGTTTCGATGGGTATGACCGGTGCGCTGAAGCTGCGGCAGATTGTGGAGCACGCCGAGCGCATTGCAGCTATCGAACTGATGTGCGCCGCGCAGGGCATCGAGTTTCGCCGGCCCCTGCGTGCCAGCCGCGCCGTGGAGTACGCGCATGTGGCTGTGCGCGCCGTGGTGCCGCGGCTCGAAGCGGACCGAACCCTTGCGCCTGACATTGACGCGCTGGCAGCAGCCTTGCGAACAGGACACTTCGATGCGTGGCGCGCTTAGAGGCGTTGCGCGAGGAATTGATCGACCTCGGTGCGCGTGGGCATGGATGCTTGCGCGCCGCGGCGCGTGACGGAGATGGCTGCCGCGGCTGAGGCGAACCGCGCGGCTGCCCAGGGGTCCAGTCCTTCCGTCAGTGCAACGGCAAAAGCGCCGTTGAAGCAATCGCCTGCCCCAACTGTGTCGATAGCCTGGGCGTTGAAGGCGGGAACCCAGTGGGCAGCGCCTCCGCGTACGGCCACATAGGAACCCTCTGCTCCACGTTTGAGCACCACACCGCTCACGCCTCGTGCAAGCAACAGGCGAGCGGATTCTTCGGCAGAAAGAGCGCCGTCGGCATAGAGCGCAGCCTCGGTCTCGTTCGGCGTGAACCAGGTGATTTGCGGCCAAATGGAGTCCGGCAGCGGTGCGGCCGGCGCCGGATCGAGCATCACGGGTACGCCGCTTCGTGCGCAGAGAGCCAGGGCGTGCTGCGCTGTCCCCATCGGTAGCTCAAGCTGGCAAAGCACCATTCCGGCTGATGCAATCAGCGCTTCATGCCGGTCGAGGTAGTCTGGCGTAACGCGGCCATTCGCACCGGGAACAACAATAATGCTGTTTTCTCCACGGGTCGCGACGGCGATGGATGCGATGCCTGAGGGGCCGTCAACACGGGAGACAGAATCGGTCGCGACACCAGCTTCCTGCAGGGAATCGACCAGAGCTTGCCCAAACACATCCTCGCCCACCATGCCGACTATATACACGGGCGCGCCCAGGCGGGCGACGGCCACGGCTTGGTTGGCGCCTTTTCCGCCCGGTGTGGTGGCAAAGCCGGTACCGATGAGCGTCTGGCCGGCGAGCGGGATCTGCGGAGTCAGCGCCACCAGGTCCATGTTGATGCTGCCGATGACGACAATGGGTTTCAAGGTCATGCCGGGGCTTTCCGTTCAGTACAGTGGAGCGAGCGCTATGGCTCCCAGTCCGAGAAGAAAGAAGATGAACATGAGAACGAGAGAACGACGTGCGACGGCGGGCACGCCTGCAAACTCATGCCAGACGAAGACGCCCCAACAGGCTGAGACCATTGTGGCGCCCTGTCCGATGGAGTAGGAGACGGCCGGGCCTACCTTGTGTGCGCCTGAGCCAAGGAAGTTCGCCACAGCGCCAAGACACCAGATCGCACCTCCAAGCAAGCCCGCCAAATGCCAGCGGTTGAGTGCATTCCAGTAATCCTTGAAGGGGACAGGGGGCCTGCCGTCGAGTGGCTTTCGCATGAGCAGAAAGTTAGCCGGCACTGTGGAAACGAGCACGCCGAGCGCGAACAGAACCGCGGTGGCGTAGGGGCCAAGAGCAGGCTTGCTGGGTACGGAGCTCATGGCGCGTGCCACGAGCGGATAAAAGCTCCCCATCAGCAGGCCGGCAACGAGACTGAGCACAATGCCGCGCAACGTTGTGGCCGGCGCATTCTTCTCACGGCTGCGGTAAGCGGCCGCGTCCAGCAGAATGGCGACTGTGACCAGCGCGATGCCGCCGAACAGCAAGAGAGGATTGCCCGCAGGCGCAACAATGTAGCTCCAGACCGAGCCGACAATAAGGGCCAGTCCAATGCCGATAGGGAAAGCAACAGCCAGACCGGCGATGTCGATGGCGGCCACTAGCAGCAGGTTGGCGATGTTGAATACCACGCCGCCCCAGGCCGCAAGCCACAGGTTATGCAAAGGAGACTGGACGATGTCGGTGAGTAACGGGTTGCCCGTGGAACCGTGAGTTCCGACGGTCAGCCCAAGCACCAGCGCTCCGAGCAGAACGCCAACCGCGTAATCCCAGTAGAAGAGCTGGAACCGGTAGCCCGGGCAGAGCTTGAGTGTATTGGCCCAGGAGCCCCAGCAAAGCATGCTCAGCAGCATCAGCAGAAGAGCTGCCACGTACGACTCAGGAACGAACATTCCCTTTGCCCCCACGGACACAGACGTTGTGCTGCGATGGCTGAACCATATCGCTTCGGGCACGCACGGCGCAACCGCTGGACCGATTCGAAGAAGCGAAAGTGCCGCTACGTGGCTGAAGCCTTGAGTGCATCGATCAGCGCCGGGACGACCTCAAAGAGATCGCCGACGATGCCATAATCGGCAGCTTCAAAGATGGGCGCATCGGGGTCCTTGTTGATTGCGACGATGCACTGCGAGCCCTTGATTCCGACCAGATGCTGAATCGCGCCGGAGATGCCAACGGCAACATACAACTTTGGGGCGACCGTTTGGCCTGAGCTGCCCACCTGGCGCTCGATCGGCAGCCAGCCGTTATCACAGATCGGGCGAGAAGCAGCCAACTCCGCGCCGAGAGCCTTGGCCAGTTCCTGAATGAGGGGTAGGTTGTCGGCCTCTTTAATGCCGCGACCGACGCTGACGATGACCGGGGCAGTGGAGAGGTCGACCGTTTGCGCAGCTGCACGGAAGGGCGTGGAGGACCAGGTGCGGATCTGCGTCGCTTCGAGCGCTGGCGTAAAGACTTCCACCGGCGGACTTCCCGCAGCGAGTTGATCGGCGCGGAAGGCGCCCGACTGCACGGAGAGAAAGCATGTTTCGTTGCCCGCTGGGCGGTATGTGCCTGTGAGGCGTCCCTGCAACAACTGGCGATGGAAGACGGGGCCATCGGCGAAACCGGTGACGTCGCCGATGAAGGCCTGGCCGAAGCGCGCGGCGAGCGCGGGAGCATAGTCGCGCACCTGGTAGGTATGCGGAAACACAACATAGCCCGGCTGAACGGCGCGGAAGAACTGCTCGAGCGCACCGAGAAAACCATCGGGCGTGTAGGGCGAAAGCAGCGCGTGATCCAGACGCACCACCTTGTTGATGGCCTTTGTAGCGGCCTCGGCTGCGGGAGTCTCGGTTTGAGCGCCGGGAATCACGGCGCTGACCGTCAACCCTAACTGCTGCGCAAGAGCCTGGCCCGCAGCCACCGCTTCCCAACTGATGCGGCCGATTCGGCCTGCGCGTTCCTCCAGCACCACCCAGACACCGCTCATAGGACCCTCGCTTCGAATTTCAGTCTTTCCACAAGGGCGACAGCAGCTTCCTTTGCTGGGCCTGTCAGAATCTGCGTTGACTTCTGCTTTTGCGGCAGAGCGATGCGTTCGAGCGCGACGGTTTGCGCGGGAGCGACGCCAAGATCGGAGGCTGCAACGTTGCGCAGTTCCTTTGTCTTGGCGCGCTTGATGCCCATCAGCGTGGCGTAGCGCAGCTTATTGCCGCCGGACTGAATGGTGAGCAAGGCAGGCAGGGGAAGCTCAATGTTCTGAAACCAGCCCTCTTCGAGCTCACGCTTGACGCTCAGGCCGGACTCGGTCTTCTCCACATGGAGGATGAGCGAGGCGTGAGGCAGTCTGAGCAATTCGGCGACGAGCACACCGGTCAGGCCATAACCGAGATCGTCCGACTGCAAGCCCGTAAGAATGAGGTCTGGGCTCTCCGGCCGAATCGCGGCGGCCAGCAGTTGCGCCACGTTGAGTGAGTCGCGCTGGGCAAGGTCTTTCGCATCCACGTGAATTGCGCGGTCCGCGCCTTTGGCCAGTGCCTCGCGCAAAGTGGAGCTCACGCGCTCTGGACCTGCACTGAGCGCGATGACTTCGCCGCCGTACGCCTCCTTCAGCCGGAGGGCTTCTTCGAGGGCGTAGGCGTCGGACTCATTCATCCCCCACTGCATGTCTGATTCGTCAATCCACGCGCCTGCCGCGTCGATGCGAACCGCTGCGTCGCGTTCGGGAATCTGTTTGATGGCAACCACTATCTTCATAGCAAAAAACTCCGGAACATCTTAACCGTTTGCGGGTGGAGTCGGCTGGGGAAGGGCGCGGGCAGTCAACTGGGCGATGTCGACGAATTCGGGCGCGCCCGAGCCCTGCGCGGCAAATGCGTCGTGCAGCATGCTGTTGCAGAAAGGGCATGCGGCCGCGACGGTCGCCGCTCCGGTAGCGGCAAGCTCGGCCGCGCGCACGTGGCTTACACGTTCGCCGCTCTCTTCGCCGAGGAATGTAAGACCACCGCCGGCGCCGCAACAGAAGCTTCGTTCGCCGCTGCGTGCTGCCTCCACACGCGTGCCTGCGTGCTCCACGACGGCGCGCGGCTCGTCGTAGACGTTGCGATAGCGGCCCAGATAGCAGGGATCATGGAAGACAATCTTCTCGTCGCTGTGAACCTGCGGCAACCGGCTCAGATGTCGGGCGAGGAATTCGCTGTGGTGTTCAATCGCAGGCGGCGTGCCGAACTCCTTCCAGTCCTCCTGGATGGTGCGCACACAGTGAGGACAGATGGTTACGATCTTCTTCGCGTGGCTTTGTGCTAGCAGTTCGAGATTGGACTCTG
The DNA here is from genome assembly GCA_002314435.1 of Acidobacteriaceae bacterium UBA1795. GTDB lineage: Bacteria > Acidobacteriota > Terriglobia > Terriglobales > Acidobacteriaceae > Telmatobacter. Next base: position 10,112 of record DCFV01000031.1, read on the forward strand.
CGAGCTGCTGGAAGACGAGATCGTTGCCCAGTCGGCGTACAGGGTCGCCTGTGCACTTCTCCTTGCGCAGCACGCCATAGCTGGTGCCCAGGTAATTCATCACCCGTGCGAAGTCAGCCACGATCTCACGCCCCTTTGGGTCGTAGGCTCCCATGCAGCCGAGCCACAGGCAATACTCCTGCGAGCCGTCGAAGATGGGAAAGTTCTGCTTCTGGATGAATTTTTCGCGTTCGGCGGCGGGCAGGCCCAGCGCGTTCGTCCCGCGCTCGAGTGCGAGGAACAGTCTGGCGCCACGATCGTCCTCCCATGTGCCGGTGTTCACCGCACCGCGGCGCAGACCAACGATCAGCGGCAGATGCTCGATGCCGACCGGGCATTGGAATTCGCAGGAGCCGCAAGTGGTGCACTGGAAGACGGCCTCCTGTGCGTTGTATTTGCCCAGAATCGGTTCGGCCGACGCAGGACCCTGCTCGTTCAGATAGGCGCGCAGGCCCAGCACTATCTCTTTCGGATTGAGGAGCTTCCCTGTGTCCGCCGCGGGACAGTGCTCCGTGCAGCGGCCGCACTCCACGCAAGAGTAGGCCTGCAGGGCGGCAAGACGAGTCAAGTCCGTTCCGGCGACCAGACCAAAGTCCTCATCCCCCGCCAAGGGAGGAATCCTGCTGAAGCTTCCGCGCGAGAGAAACACCGTTGCGGGGCTCAGGATCAGATGCAGGTGCTTGGTGTGTGGCAGGATGGGCAGAAAGACCAGCAGGGTGAGCGTGTGTACCCACCAAAGAACCTTCACCGCCGGGCTTCCGGTTGGAACCACGAACGCGGCCAGGTAAGTCATCATCAGATTGAAGATCAGGAACGCGATGAAGCCCGATTCCCACGAGACGTGAGATCCAAGCCATCGCGGGCGGACGAGAAAGCGGCGGACGAACAAGCCGAGGATTCCAGCGGAGCAGGCCAGGGCAAAGGCGGCAGCGAGATAAAAGTACCAGCGTCCGAATAGGCCTGCAGGCGACAGGAAGCCTAGGCCAAGCCCAGCGGCGCAGTGGTTGAGCGTGACCAGCGCGAAAGCACAGAAGCTCCAGAAGACGAAGGCGTGGGCAAGTCCGGGTAGTGGGCGCTGGCGAATCACCTTGGCCTGGCACATCACATCCCAGACAAGGTCGCGGACGCGGCGGCCAAGGGGGGAAAGCCGGAAGTCTGCGTCTTTCCTTGCGCGCAAAATGGTGCGGAGGATGGGGACAAAGCGGTGCGCGAACAGCAGACCGGAGGCGACGGCGAGAGCTGCGAAGAGCAGTTTCTCTCCGAGGGCAAAGGAGCTCGGTTCGGCCAGCGTCGGGAGCAGGAGCGTCATAAGCGAACGCAATTACGATACATGATCGCGCTGCGGGTCGTCGCGGCCGCAAATGTCAATTGGGGACGAGAGATCGACCGTGCCGGGTTTCAATCGGCGAGGCATCTACACCTCGCTACTGCGCGTAATCAAGCACCCAGAGGTTCGGAGGGAGAAGGGGATGCATCAGGCCTGCGTTGCGTGGCGTGATGCATCCTGGAGGATAAGAGAATTGGTCTAGCAGCGAACGATGTTCGTCGCCTCGATACCCTTGGTGGCGTTGCGTGTGTCCACCACCAGTTGCGACTGTGCCACGATTGCCTTGTAGTCGTAGCTCGTGTGGTCGGTGACAATGACGACCGCATCGTACTGGCTGAGGTTCTCCAGCGGCGTGTTGGTCATGTTGAGCGCGTAGTGGCGCCCCTGGCCCAC
>DCFV01000031.1:12203-17195 GCA_002314435.1 Acidobacteriaceae bacterium UBA1795
GTCAGCGAGGGTGACTCGCGTAGATCGTCTATGTCGCGCTTGTAGGCCAGACCCAGGACCAGCACTTTTGTTCCATTGATCGACTTGCGATGGCGGTTCAGCCCGTCGGCGAGCTGATCGATGACAAAGTATGGCATGTTGATGTTGACTTCGCCGGCCAATTCGATGAAACGAGTGCGGAAGTCGAACTGACGTGCCTTCCACGAGAGGTAGAACGGGTCAATGGGGATGCAGTGACCGCCGAGTCCGGGGCCTGGATAAAAGGCCTGGAAACCGAACGGTTTGGTCTTTGCTGCGTCGATGACCTCGTGGATGTCGATGCCCATACGCATACACAACTGCTTGAGCTCGTTCACCAGTGCGATGTTCACGCAGCGGTAGATGTTCTCGAGCAGCTTGGTCATCTCAGCCACGGAGGGGCTGCTGACCGGCACCACGCGCCGGAAGATGGAGCCGTAAAGGGCGCCAGCAAGTTCGGCGGCAACGGCGCCGCATCCGCCCACAACCTTGGGAATATCGTGCCGGGCAACCGTATCATTACCGGGGTCTTCGCGCTCGGGCGAAAAGGCCACGTGGATACCGCTGGCGTCCGCCGCGCGCGCGACCCTCAAGCCGCGGGGGTTGCCAGCTTCAAGCAGCGGTACCACGACTTCTTCGGTAGTGCCGGGATAGGTCGTGCTTTCGAGGACGATGAGTTGGCCGTCGCGCAGGTGTGGCGCAATCGCCATTACCGTGCTGGTCACATAGCTCAGGTCCGGCTCGTGATACTCGTTCAGGGGTGTCGGGACGCAGATGATGACGGCGTCCATCTGGTCAATCTCGGAGTAGTCCGCCGTCGCGTGGAAGCCGGCCTTTTGCGCTTCCTGAATCATCTCCGGGAGGATACGAACAATGTAGGAGCCGCCAGCGTTGAGCGTGGCGACTTTGTCTGCGGCAATGTCGAAGCCGTTCACGCGGAAGCGCTCGCCAGAGAACAGCAACGCCAACGGCAGGCCCACATAGCCCATGCCAACGATGCCCACACGGGCCTGACGCGATTCGATCTTTTGCTTCAAGGCATCCAGAGTGCCCGGGACTGCGATGGTCATTTTTCTATTGTAGAACCTGAGACGACAGCAGCGGAGGACCGGGGGCCGGTTGTATGCTGACGTTTGCAGGCAAATCCGCAACGGACGGAGACAGCGTTGGCAAAGTATCTGGTAACAGGCGTGGCAGGGTTTATCGGCAGGTCGATTGCTGCCGAGTTGCTGAAGCGTGGTGAGACCGTGCGCGGCATCGACAACTTCATCACCGGCAAGCGCGCAAACTTGGTCGGACTTGAAGCGATGGAGTTCATCGAGGGCGATCTCGCCTATCCCTCTGCCTGCGCAAAGGCCTGTGAGGGTGTAGAGATCGTGTTTCACGAGGCAGCGCTGGCCAGCGTCCCGCGCTCCGTGGCCGATCCCGTGGGCACCAACACCAACTGCGTTACTGCCACCCTGAACCTGCTCGTGGCCGCCCGTGACGCTGGCGTACGGCGCGTGGTCTATGCCGGCTCGTCCTCGGCGTATGGAGACACGCCAACCCTGCCCAAGGACGAGTCGATGCTGCCCAATCCGATCTCGCCCTACGCGGTGGCCAAGTTGGCCGGCGAGCACTACATGCGCTCGTTCGCTCAGGTCTACGATATCGAGACTGTGGTGCTGCGCTACTTCAACGTCTTCGGGCCGCATCAGGACCCTGCGTCTCAGTATTCCGGCGTGCTGGCCATCTTTTGCCGCAAAATGCTGGCCGGCGAGCAACCCAGCATCTACGGTGACGGGGAGCAGTCTCGGGATTTTACCTATATTGACAATGTGGTGCGTGCGAACCTGCTTGCCGCTTCGGCTCCGGCGGAGAAGGTGAACGGCCAGGTGATGAACACCGCCACAGGCAGCCGAATCACGCTGAATGATACCTTCCGTATCCTCCGCGAGCTTATCGGCTATCGCGGGGAGCCAAACTATCTGCCACCGCGCAGCGGCGACATCCGCGACTCCCTGGCCGACATCCGCCTTGCCGGCGAACTGCTGGGTTATCAGCCGATTGTCGATTTCCGTGAGGGGCTGCAGCGCACCGTAGACTGGTATCGCAATCAGTAACAAAAGGTAAGAGGGAATGATTACTTTTTCTTGACCCGCAATGGCACAGTGCGACTGCCATTCGGTCAGTATCCCCCAGCAAAGCCGGAGGCCTCCCGTGCTTAGCTGGAAACCGCACGCAGGCCCTTGACGTGCGGCTGGCTCGGTCCACGAAGCCACAAGTTCCGGGCGCGGGCAGCAGCATCGGCGCGGATACGGTGCGCTTTTTTTCCCGGTTCGAGCAACATGCGGAGACCTCTTGTGTTTCCGAAGGACACGAAGGTTGTCGATTTAGCGGCCGGTTGACGCGCGACAGAGTGCTCCCGGAACTCGTCGAGGCATTTGAAAGGATTCTGCGCTCCGTGCCGCAGCCTGTCTGCTTCTGGTGGCTGGTGGAAAGCTGCCGTGGATGGCGTCGACGAGGAATTATGAATGCTCATTGCGCGGCATTCGAGGACCGTCTGTACCGGATTCGTCGCTGACCCTGCGCCTTATTACCGTGCGATGGATGTGTTTGTGTTTCCCTCGGCGGGAAGGGTTTCCCAACGCGGTGCTGGTGGCTACGGCGACGGAACTGGCCGTAGTGAGCACCCTCGCAACAGGCGCGCGCTACGCCGTTGTACCCGAGGTGAATCGACTGTTGGTCCCGCCAGGAAATCCTCCCGCAGTTGAGGAGGCTGTGCTGAAACTACTTCGGGACACGCGACTGGGCTCCTGCATGAGACAGGCGGGGCGGAAATGGGCCGTGGAGTACTTTGAGCAGAGCCGCGTGTTGGAGACGAATGTGAAATCTTACCGTCGTCGCGCTGCGGCGGAGCCAATGCGTGCCAGTGCTGTCTGGGAGGCTATCGCCACCCAGACAGCGGATCCTTGCGCTATGGATGCGCGTGATTCGCAGCGGTGATAGGCTGAACCTCCACCACTACCGGCAGCGGGCGGAGCGTGTGAGCGCCAGCTTGAGCAGCCTTCAGCGCGGTGTTCGGAACGATGCCCAGAACCAGCGTGGCAGCTGCTGCAAGCAGAAAAGCTGCGCCAACGGCGACTCCCACTTGTGGGGGGGCTATGACCTCGGCTGACGGGTCCTCCGTGTGCTGCGCTGCGGTGAGCGCCAAGCGCAAGTAGTAGGCGGCTGCTACACCGGAGTTCAACAGGCCGATCACGGCTAGCCAGATGGCGCCTCCACCAACTGCGGCCGAGAAGGAATAGAACTTACCGAAGAACCCGCCGGTGAAGGGAATTCCAATGAGAGAAACAAGAAAGAAGATCAGCAGTCCCCCCAGGAATGGCGAGCGGTAGATCAAGCCGCGAAAGTCTTGAATTAGAGGCAGCTCGTCGTCGTAGCCGCTGACCACCGAGATCACGGCGAAGATACCGACGTTCATAGCGGCATAAGCGGCTGTATAGAAGCTGGCTGCCGCGATACCTTCCTGCTGAAGGCCGGCAAAGGCTGCAAGCAGATAGCCTGCGTGCGCAATCGAAGAGTAGGCCAGCATACGCTTCACATTTTGCTGGCGTAACGCTGCCAGGTTGCCCACGGTCATCGAAAGCACAGCTACGGCCCACAGGAGTGGCGTCCAGACCTGATGCAGGGTGGGGTAGACCTCGTATAGGATGCGTACCAGGAGCGCAAAAGCAGCGGCCTTTGGCGCGGTAGACAGTAGCGCGACAACCGGCGACGGAGCGCCTTCATAGACGTCCGGGGTCCACACGTGGAATGGCGCAGCCGATACCTTGAAAAGAATGCCCACCAGCATCAGGGCCAGCGAAGTAACGACCAATGGGAGGTTGGGTTGATTGGGTGCGCCGCTGAGTGCCTTGGCAATCTCGTAGATCTGCGTAGTGCCGGTGGCGCCGAAGACCAGCGCGATGCCGTAAAGTAGAAACGCCGTGGCGAAGCTGCCCAGCAGAAAATACTTTATGGCGGCCTCTGGCCCGCGGCCGGTCTGCTTGCGATAGCCCGCCAGTACGTAGGTGGCGATCGATGAAATTTCCAGCGCGATGAAAACCAGCAGCAGTTCTACGGCGCAGGTCAGCAGACACATGCCCACTGCGCCAAAAACAACTAGCGCATAGTATTCACCCTGGTGATGTGTATCAGCAGGCAGCGCGTCAAGCGACAGGAGCAGGGCAGCGAGCACAATGCCGCAGATCAGTACGTGGAAGAAGACGGTGAAGGGAGTTGTTTCCACCGTGCAGTAAAAGCCCGTACCTGCGGGCAGCATCAGCTGCCACACACTGCACCACAGTGCGCCCACGGTGCCGAAGGCAGCAACCCAGCCAAGTGCACGACGAGGAACGCCTGCAGGCAACGCTGCGTCGACCATCATGACGAGTACGCCGGTGATCGTGAGAACGATTTCGGGGAGAATGCGATATGCATCGCCGGGATTCATTAGCGGCCCTCCCCTGGAATAGCGATAGACAGGTTGGCTTGGGGCAAAGCGGTTGTACCTTTCAGCGTGGGCGGGCCGGTGCGATTTTCAATCGTGTTGATCCAGAGCGAAGGAGCCAGGCCCATCACCAACATGAGCACAGCGAAAGGCCAGAGGATGGCGAGTTCTCCAAAGCGGAGATCATTGGCGGGGTGCTTTGTTGCCATTTCGCTCTCTGGGCCGTAGAAGAGCCGCTGCACCAGCCACAGCATGTATGCCGCTCCCAGGATCACACCAACCGCTGCTGCAATAGCCCAGCCACGGCTGACGCCGGTGAACGTGCTGGAGAGGATGAGGAACTCGCCAACAAATCCGTTCAGCATGGGAAGTCCGATCATCGCCAGGGAGCTGATGACGAAGAGTGTGGCTGTTTGCGGAATCTTCGCGGCCAGCCCTCCATAGGCGCTGATCTGGCTCGTTGCGTAGCGCAACTCAAGCGCACCAAAGAGCACGAACAGTGC
>DCFV01000031.1:17522-18886 GCA_002314435.1 Acidobacteriaceae bacterium UBA1795
AGCCCGTAGATGCCGAGCACAATCAAGCCGAGGTGGCTAACGGCTGCATAAGCCAGTAGCCGCCAGAAGTCGCGCTGTACGAGTGCCAGGCACGCACCGTAAAGAATGCCGATGACGGCAAGCGCAATGAGCAGCGGAGCCATTTGCCGCGCCTGCACCGGGAACAGGCCTACGTGGAAGCGCAGCATGGAGTATAGGCCCAGCTTGCCTGCGACTACCATGGCCATCGCCACAGGTGCTTCAGCAAAGGTGTCTGACAGCCAGCCGTGCAGCGGGAACACTGGCACTTTGACCGCGAATGCGAATAGGAACGCGAGCGCCACCCACCATAGCGCGCCTACGGGAAGCGCACCGCTAGCGATGTAGAGTTGCAGTTCGGTGAAATTGAATGTGCCCGTCTTGGCGTAAAGCCACAGAATCGCAACCAGCAAGGGTGCCGAGGGAATGAACGTGAAGAGGAAGAACTTGAGCGCAGCTTTAGGTCCCTCCTTACGGCCGTACATGGCAATCAGGATCGCCATGGGAACCAGCGACAGTTCCCAGAAGCCGTAATAGACCATCATGTCGAGCGAGACGAAGACGCCCAGCATCGCCGTCTGTTGAACAAGGAAGAGTATATAGAAGACCTTGCGGCGTCTCTGGATCGCATTCCAGCTGGCAACGACGCCGGCTGGTGCGAGCAGGGCAACGAGGACGACAAGCCAAAGACTCAGCCCATCAACACCAACGTGGTAAGAGATCGCCGGGTTCTCGATCCACGCCCGGTTGATCTCAAACTGAAAGCCAGCCTGTCCGCTCAGGAAATGTGCGGGCAGATGCAGCGTAAACACGAACGTGACCAGCGAGGTCAGAAGCGCAATCCACGCTGACAGCTTGCCACGGTCAGGCAGCACAGCAATCAGGAAAGCACCGGCGAGCGGGGCGAGCAGGATCAGGGTAAGAATCGATTCGTTCATTTAGCGCCCCACCATCCCAAGATGAATGCCGTAGTTGGCCAGGAACGATGTCCATGGCACCAGCACGCAGAGCAGCAGAGCCACCGCGCCGAGCGCCAGCCAAGCAGCGTACGAGCGGATGTTGCCCGATTGCCAGCGCTGCAGAATGGCGCCGCCGAAAGTGGCGATGCCTCCCAGGAGCCAGGCCATGCCGCCAAGGATGGCAAAGTCCACAACCCACTCCAGGAAGAACTTCGAAAGCGCCAGCAGCGGCTTGACGATGAGTGCGCCGTACATTTCGTCAACGTAGTACTTGTTCAGGAGCACCCTGTAGCCATTTGGCACTGCGGCCGCAATTTGCTCGGGCGCATCGGGCTTCTGATGGTAGAGGCGATGCGCGATGAACCATCCAATGAAAGCTACTGCCAC
>DCFV01000031.1:19219-29078 GCA_002314435.1 Acidobacteriaceae bacterium UBA1795
CGAGGGCGCGAGGAACTCGGTAAAGCGCTCAATGCCTACCCAGCCACCGCAAATCGAAAGCAGGGCGAGAATCACCAGCGGTCCAAGCATTGACCACGGACTTTCGTGCGGATGAGCGTGATGGCTGCGCGACTCGCCAAAGAAGGTGAGATACCAAAGTCGGAACATGTAGAACGCCGTGAGGAGCGCAGTCACCAGGCCCACGAACCAGAAGATCAGTCCGTTGCCGCCTTGCACGAAAGCCGCATACAGAATCGCGTCCTTCGAGAAGAAGCCCGCCAGCGGGAAGAAGCCGGCAATCGCAAAGACCGCGGCAGTCATCGTCCAGAATGTGATGGGCATGTGTTTGCGGAGCCCACCCATCTTGCGCAGGTCTTGCTCACCGCCCAGTCCGTGAATCACTGAGCCCGCGGCGAGAAAGAGTAGCGCCTTGAAAAAAGCATGCGTCATCAGATGGAAGATCGCCGCAGAATAAGCCGCAACGCCGCATCCCAGGAACATGTAGCCGAGTTGCGAGATTGTTGAATAGGCGAGCACGCGCTTGATGTCGTTTTGTACCAAGCCGATGGTGGCAGCGAAGAGGGCCGTGGCCGCACCTACGACCGCTACAACTGTGAGCGCCAGCGGCGAGCGGTCGAAGAGAAAATGCGTGCGCGCGATCATGTAGACGCCGGCAGTGACCATGGTAGCCGCATGGATGAGAGCTGAGACCGGGGTCGGGCCTTCCATCGCGTCCGGTAGCCAGACGTAGAGCGGTAGTTGCGCGCTCTTGCCGGTGGCACCGACGAGGAGGCATAATGCCGTCACGGTCAGGATGCCTCCAACGAGGTTTGGATTTGCGGCGAGCTTCGCACTGATATCGCTGAACGTCAGTGTGCCGAAGTTCGCCAGCAGGAGAAACAAGCCGATCAGGAAACCAAAGTCGCCAATGCGATTGACGATGAAGGCTTTCTTGCCTGCATCCGCCGCAGTGGTTTTCTGGAACCAGAAGCCGATGAGCAGATACGACGCCAGGCCCACGCCTTCCCAGCCCACAAACATCAGCAGCGCGTTGCCTGCGAGCACCAACACCGTCATGAAGAAGAGAAACAGGTTCAGGTAAGCAAAGTAGCGCCAATAGCTGTCGTCGTCAGCCATATAGCCGGCTGAGTAAATGTGGATCAAGAAACCCACGCCTGTGACGACCAGCAGCATGACCATCGACAAATGGTCGAGCACGAAGCTGAAGTCGATGCGCAGCGTACCGGCGTTGATCCAGCCTACAGGGCAGGTTTCCACGTACGGCAGGGCCACGTTCGATGCAACAGCACTCAGAACCACAGCAAGTGAGGCAAGCGGCGCCAGCAGCGCGATCGCGGTCACAAGTGCCTTGGGCAGACGGCGACCGATAGTCCCGTTTACCACAAACCCCGCGAAGGGCAGCAGCGGAATCAACCACAAATGGAGAGAGCCGTTCATAGTTTCATCAGGTCGATTCTGTCAACGGCCAGCGTGGCGCGGGCGCGGAAGACGGCAATGATGATGGCCAAGCCCACTGCGGCTTCGGCCGCGGCGACCATCATGACAAAAAAGACGAAGATCTGGCCCTTCACCGCATGCCACTGATGCGAAAAGACCACGAAGGAAAGGTTCACCGCGTTGAGCATCAACTCGATCGACATGAAGACTGTGATCAGGTTGCGCTTGATCAGAAAGCCGACGATGCCGAGCGAGAAGAGAACCGCGCTTAAGAGCAGATACAAAGCGAGCGGAACTTCCTGCTGGAGGATGTGCGTCATTTGCCCACAGTCCTTTCCGGTTCGGTGTGCCGCGCCAACGCTACAGCGCCAAGGATGGCGACGAGGATCAGCACCGATGTCACCTCAAAGGGCAGCAGCAGGTTGGTAAAGAGCACCTGGCTGAGCTGTTCGAGGTTAGTCTGTCCCGGCTGGTTTGAGAGGCTGTCACCGAAGGCTGCGCTGCCGAGGCCCTGAATATGGAGCACGACCGTAGCCAGAATTGCCAGCAGCACCGCTACTGCCGGAAAGCCCACAGCCCAATACGCGCGACTGCCCAGCGTGCGTTCTTCGCGGCCGGCGTTGAGTAGCATGACTACAAAGGTGAACAGCACCATGATGGCGCCGGCGTAGACGATGACCTGCGCCGCGGCCAGGAACTCGGCTCCTAGCAGCAGGTACAACACGGCGAGCGAGGTCATGACCACGATCAGCGAAAGGGCGCTATTGATCGGGTGGGTCTGGAACAGAAGGTTCACGGCCCCGGCCAGGCAAAGCGCTGCGAAAAGTGCAAACAGGATCAGATGCATCGTGCGATCACTTGTAGGCGAGCCAGAGGCTCGTGGCAACAATGTTGAGGATGGCCAGTGGCATCAGGTAGCACCATCCGAAGTTCATCAGTTGGTCGTAGCGGAAGCGCGGCAACGTGCCGCGGACCCACACGTAAAGAAAAAGGAAGCTGAAAACCTTGAGCGTAAACCAGAAGATCGGCAAAAGAGCCTGCAGAATAAAGCTTTGCGGAAGAGGAATCAGATTGCCGAACGGGCTTGTCCAGCCGCCCAGAAACAGCAGCGTGGCCACGCATCCGACGTTGATCATGTTGCCGTACTCGGCCATGAAAAACATTGCGAACTTCATCGAGCTGTACTCGGTGTGATAGCCGGCGGCGAGTTCGCTCTCTGCTTCCGGAAGATCGAAGGGCGAGCGGTTAGTCTCGGCGTATGCCGCCATCAGATAGATGAAAAAGGCAACGAACTGGAAACCGCCGAAGAGGTTCCACGAGAGAATGCCGTGTTTGGACTGGTTCTCGACGATCTCGCGCAGATTAAGCGAACCTGCGCGCAGCACCACGCCCACCAGGGAGAGGCCGAGCGCGAGTTCGTAGCTGACCAACTGTGCCGAGGCGCGTAGCGAACCGAGCAGCGAGTATTTGTTATTCGAAGCCCAGCCTGCCAGCGCAATGCCATAGACCCCGATCGATGTGATGCCGAGGATGACCAGCAAGCCGATGTTGATGTCTGCGATCTCGAAGAAGTGGAAGCCGCCGGGACCATTGACCGCAGTCGAGCCGAAAGGCACCACTCCGATGGAAATCAGCGCGCAGCCCAGCGCGATGACCGGTGCGAATAGGTAGAGGGGCCGATTGACAGCGCTCGGGATGATGTCTTCTTTCAGAAACGACTTTGCGCCGTCGACCAGCGGCTGAAGCAGGCCGAACGGGCCCACGCGGCTGGGTCCCCAACGGTTCTGAATGCGTCCGACCAGCTTGCGCTCCAGAAGAACCGTGTAGGCGACGCCCAAAAGGAACACCACCACGACCACGATGATCTTGAGCAAGCTCCAGAGGAAAAACTGCAAAATCGTCAAGAGTCTTCAGCCTTTCAAAGCGAACAACGAAATCAATCTGCCACGGCGACTGCAGGTACCGCGCTCTGGTGCTTCTCTAGATCCTTGAGTGCGGGGCTGTATCGGCTCAGCAGGCCGGAAGTGAAAAGGCCATCGTGCGCGGGCTCGATGGTTGCGGTCGCGGTGAGCGCAGAGACGGGCACAAAGCCCGGTTCCGTGGCAACATCGTTTCCGCAGAACAGGTTCAGCCGGTCCAACTTGTAGCCGGGCACCAGCCGTTCAATCTCATCCAGTACTGCGATGGGATCAAATGGGCTCAGCTTCGGCTCAAGTCCCTGGGCGGCAAGCCACACGGCGTGACGATCTGCCTCGCCAGCCTGCGCGCCACGCGACTGGCCCAGATCCGCAGTCACGCTGCTCTTGCCAAACGGCACCAGTTTGTTGATGTCCGCACCGAGCGCATCGGCCAGCCGGACCAGAATCTCGAAGTCGGTCTTCACCCCGGCATGATCGGCAGCCTTCTTTGCCAACTGCAAGTCGCCGTATGTGTTGGTCACTGTGCCAGTTTTCTCATAGAGGCTGGCGGAAGGGAAGACCACATCGGCAATCGCAGCCGTCTCGGTCAGGAACAAATCCTGCACGATGACGAAGGTGCTCTTCAGCACATCCGGCGCAACATTTTGCTGTGCTACAGGATCGGCACCGACCACGAGCAGCGCACCGAGCTTGGAGGAAAGCATCTCGGGCAGCGACTTTCCAGGGGCCCTAGGCAGGTTCGGATACTCGGCCGCATAATCGCCCGGCGCAGTAACAGGCACGTAGCCGGGCAGCAGATCAGGTGAAAGGCCCATGTCCGCAGCGCCGCGCGAGTTGGCGAAGTCGCCGAGCAAAGCGAACTTCACATGCTCGCGGCCCAGACCCCACTCGATGAGCGATTGAAGAGTTGCGCCGCTCAGTTCCGGGCCAATGACGACAACTAGCGACTCTTCAGCGAGCAGGGCATCGCGGAACGTTGTGTCTGAGATGGACGACTTGCCGCCAGCGAGATAGCCGGTCAACTGGGTGTAGCCCGCCGGAGGTACGCGCAGCGCCGCCCTGGCCTGGCGTTCCAGCTTAATCTCCGCCGTGTTGGCTATGTAGAGACGCGCGCGGTTCAGTCGAACGTCAGCGCGCAATTCCCAAGCCAGCAGCGGGTGCTCGTCGGTCGGATTACTGCCGACGAGCAGGATTGCAGGTGCTTCCGCAATGCCGCGAAGGCCCACGGTACGACTTGCCTTTCCAGCCAGTGCACGTGAAAACGTCGCGTAGTCGGCGGTGCGCACGTGGTCGATATTGTTGGTGCCGAGCACCGTGCGCGCGATCTTCTGCAGGAGATAGTTCTCTTCGTTCGTCGTTGTGTTGGAGCCGATAATGCCGATCGAGCTTCCGCCCTTTGCATCACGAATCTCTTTGAGCCGGGCAGCAGCAAAGCGCAACGCGTGCTCCCAGGTGGCGGATTCCAGCTTGCCCTGTGCATCCCGCACCAGCGGTTTAGTCAGCCGGTCGCCGCTCTCCACAAAGTCGAAGCCGAAACGGCCCTTCGCGCATAGGAAGTCGCCATTGATGCCGCTCTTGTCGCGATTGTCAGCGCGGATGATTGTGGAACCATCATTCGACTGGCGTACGCCAAGCGTGACTTTGCAGCCGTCCGCGCAGTGTGTGCAGACAGTAGAGACGTGGTTCATTTCCCACGGCCGCGTCTTGTAGCGGTAGCTGCCGGAAGTGAGCGCGCCGACCGGGCACACATCGATGCACATGCCACACTGCTCGCAGTCAAGCTGGTCACCGCCATTTGGAGCAATCACGGCGCGGGCGCCGCGGTTCTGGATGCCCAGGGCCCACACGTCCATGCCTTCACCGCACATACGCACGCAGCGATAGCAGAGGATGCAGCGCGGGCGGTCATAGAAGACCGCAGGCGACCACTGTTGTTCTTCGCGGTGCTGCTTGGCCTCTGTATAGAGACTCTCACCGGCACCGTACTTGAACGTCATGTCCTGCAGTTCGCACTCGCCGCCGGCGTCGCATACCGGGCAGTCGAGTGGGTGGTTGCCGAGCAGCAACTCGATCGTGGACTTGCGCGCCTGCGCAATCTCTGCCGACTCGGTAATGAACACTTGTCCCTCAGCCACTGGAGTGGTGCAGGCGGTTTGCAGCTTGGGCACCTTCTCCTGGCGCACTACGCACATGCGGCAGGCAGCCTGCAGGCTGAGGCCGGGGTAGTAGCAGAAGGCGGGGATCTCGATGCCGGCCTTGCGGCAGGCTTCGATGAGCAGCGTGCCGGCCGGAGCCGTCAGCTTCTTTCCATCGACCGTGAAAGTTACGTCAGCCATTCGTCTCCAGCGCGCTAAACAACGGCCAAGTCTGCGTGCTTGGCATACGGGCAGGGCTTGCCGTTCAGGTGGTCTTCAAACTCTTTGCGGAACTTCTTCACAAACCCGAGCGTGGGCATAGCCGCTGCATCGCCCAGTGGGCAGAAGGTGCGGCCCATCATGTTCTCGGCCAGGTACTGAATGTTGTCGATATCCTTGGCAACACCGAAGCCGGCGTGGAAGCGCGTCAGCGCCTTCTTCAGCCAGTCTGTTCCTTCACGGCAGGGAATGCACCAGCCGCAGCTTTCGTGTTGATAGAAGCTGATGGTGCGCAGCGCAAACTCGACAATGCAGGTCTGGTCGTCAATCACGACTACGCCGCCCGAACCCAGCATCGATCCGGCTTTGCCCACCTGGTCGAAGTCCATGCCGATGTTTTCGATTTCTTCAGGCAGCAGGACAGGCGTCGAGGAGCCACCGGGCACCACGGCCTTCAAACCACGCCCGCCGCGTACCCCGCCGCCCACTTCGTAGATCATCTTCTTCAGGTTGTAGCCCATCGGTAGTTCGTACACGCCGGGCTTGGCAATATGACCGCTTAAACCAAAGAGGCGCGTACCACCGTTGCGCGGAGTTCCCACTGCTGCAAAGGCTTCGCCGCCCATCGCGATCACATGCGGTACGGTGGCGATCGTCTCGGCATTATTGATGACCGTGGGGCCGCCGTAGAGGCCAACAACAGCGGGGAAAGGCGGCTTGATGCGCGGCACGCCGCGCTTGCCTTCGAGCGACTCCATCAGCGCCGACTCTTCGCCTACTTCATAGGCTCCCGCGCCGGACTGTGTGATGATGTTGAACTCAGTATCTGAACCGAAGATGTTCTTGCCCAGAAAGCCCTTTTCGTAGGCATCAGCCACGGCCTTCTCCATAATCTCGAGAAGGTAGCGATACTCGCCGCGCAGGTAGATGAAGCCAAGCTTCGCGCCAATGGCCAGTCCTGCGATGATCGTGCCTTCAATGACGGAATGCGGATCGTGCAGGAAGATCAGATGGTCCTTGCAGGTTCCGGGTTCGCTCTCGTCGCCGTTCACAAGCACGTACTTTGGCTTAGCGCTCTGCTTAGGCACGAACGACCACTTCATACCTGTGGGGAAGCCCGCGCCGCCGCGTCCGCGGAGGTTTGAGGCCTTCATCTCATTAATGATCCAGTCGGGTCCCTGAGCCAGACACTTCTTCGCTGAATCGTAGCCGCCGAGTTCGACGTACTTGTCGATATTCGCCGCGCCCTGGCCAAAGCGCTTGGAGACAATCTTTACTTCATCCGGGTGGGAGACGAGCTTAGGCATTCTTCCCTCCCTGGGCGGCCTTTGCGCGGTACTGTTCGAGGATGCCGGGCACCTGCTCTGGCGTCAGGTCGTCGTGGAAGTCGTAATTCACTTGGATGGCCGGGGCCCAGCAGCAGGCGCCGATGCATTCCACTTCTTCGAGTGAGAAGACGCCGTCGGTGGATACACCCTTGTGTCCAATGCCGAGTTCGTCCTGGAACTTCTCGAAGATTTCGTAGCCGCCGCGAAGCATGCAGCTGATGTTGGTGCACACCTGCACGTTGTATTTGCCCGCCGGCTTAAAGCGCAGCATCGAGTAGTACGTGGCCACGTTGCGCACGTCCAACTCCGTAATGCCGATGCGGTCAGCTACGTCGGCGATCACTGCGTCCGACAGGTAGCCAACTTCGTCCTGCGCGTAGAGCAGCATGGGCACGAGGGCCGAGCGTCGCACCGGGTACTTGGCCACCAGCTTGTCAAAGCGGGCCGACAACTCGGTCGAGAAGACGCTCATGGTTTCGTTCGTCATTGCATCAGCTCCCGCGCCCAGGCTTCAGCGGCCATATCCATTTCCTCTTCCTTGCTGCCCGATCGCAATGTTCCGGACTCCGTCAACTCAAGCTCTCCGCTGGTCCCATTCTCACGTAACCACGTGATGTGTGCTTCAGTGCGGCACAGTTCCAGCCATTTTTCAGCGTAGCGAACAGTGATGCGCGCCTCGCCCAACTCCACAGTTGCCTGCCGGTTCCCATTCAGCCCGAGGGCTGCAGTGTAGCTGCGCAGAAGAGAAGCGAGCGACACCCACAGTTCCCCGTACAGTCCTGCCACTAGCGGTCAATCTCTCCCAGCACGATGTCGATGGAGCCAACGACGGCCACCACATCGGCCAGCATTCGGCCCTTGCACATGGTCTCTAGCGCCTGCAGGGTCGTGAACCCCGGGTAGCGCATGTGGACACGGTAAGGCTTGGCCGTGCCGTCCGATACTACGTAATACCCCACCTGCCCATGGCCCGATTCAATCGCCTGATACACCTCGCCAGCCGGAACCGCAAAACCCTCTGTGACGATCTTGAAGTGATGGATCAACGCCTCCATCTGGGTCTTCATCTTCTCGCGGTCGGGCAGCAAGATCTTGGGAGCATCGGCGTTGACAGCACCCTCAGGCATGCCGTCCAGCGCCTGCTGAATGATCTTCACGCTCTCGCGCATCTCGACGAGCCTGACTTCGTACCGCGCCCAGCAGTCGCCGACGGTTGAGGTAGGCACCTTGAACTGGAACTTCTCATAGCCGGAGTAAGGCATGTCGCGGCGAAGATCAAAGTCCACACCCGAAGCGCGCAGCGGCGGGCCGGTTACGCCAAAGGCGACAGCATCGTCGGCCGACAGATAGCCCACACCCTTGAGGCGGTTCCTGAAGATCGGGTTGCCGGTCAGCAGGTTTGAATACTCGTCGATCTTCTCCGGGAACGTCTTGATGAAGGCCTGCACGCGGGCAAAGAAATCCAGCGGCGGCTCCATCGATACTCCGCCAATGCGGATATAGCTGGTCATCATGCGCTGGCCAGCAAGGGCCTCAAACATGCGCAGAATCTCTTCGCGCTCGCGGAACGTGTAAAGAAACACAGTCAGCGCGCCGATATCCATGGCGTGCGTGCCCAGCCAGATCAGGTGAGAATTCAGACGGGTCAACTCGGCCAGCAGAACGCGAAGCCATTGCCCCTTTTCCGGAATCTCCAGTGATAGCAGTTTCTCAACGGCCAAGGCGTAGCACAGGTTGTTGGCCATGGGGTTGAGGTAGTCAACCCGATCGGTCAGCGGCACGACTTGCTGGTAGAACTTGGCCTCGCATGTCTTTTCAATACCCGTATGCAGGTAGCCGATTTCGGGATAGATCCGGACCACGATCTCGCCGTCGATCTCCAGCACCAGGCGCAGTACGCCGTGCGTCGACGGATGCTGCGGACCCATATTCAGGACCATGTGCTGGTCCTTGGCGCCTTCGGCCACGGGGACTTCGAGAATAGGAGTTCCGATGGTCTCGGTCATTAGCGGTAGCCCTCCACCGGGTAATCTTTGCGCAGCGGATGGCCTTCCCATTCATCGGGCATCATAATGCGGCGTAGGTTGGGATGGTTCTCAAATCGAATACCGAACAGATCGAAGACCTCGCGTTCGTAATAATTGGCCGCCGGCCACAGCGAGGTGATGGACTCAACCGCCGGGTTAGCCTCGTCGACAAGCGTTCGCAGGCGGATGCGCTCCTTAAATGAGTGTGAACTGAGGTGGTAGCTCAACTGGAAGCGCGGCGACGACGGAAACCAATCGACCGCGGTCATATCGTCAAACGCGTTATAGCCGGCTGCCTGTACTGCTGCAACTGCGGCGCAAATCTCTTCAGGCGCGATGGTGAGAGTAAGTTCTCCCCTGTCTAACTTGGCGTCTATCAGAGCCTGAGGATTCCAGGCCAGAACTGCTTTGAGTGCCGGATGGTCTGGCAACCCTGCAAGTACGGCGTCCTTGTCGGCGAGAGTTGGTTTCAGCGTATCCACTGCCATTTACAGGTCCGCCTTGTCTTGGCTCCAGTCGAGGATGCCCTTGCGCACGATGTAAAAGAGGCCCACGCCCACGAAGCCGAGGTAGACCACCATCTCCCAGAAACCGAACAGATGGCTGCCTGTGATTGCCGGCAGCTTGCGATAGATCACTGCCCAAGGCAGCATGAACACTGCTTCGACGTCGAACAGGATGAAGATCATCGCGACCATGTAGAAGCGCACGCTGAAACGCGCCCGCGCGTCGCCGACCGGCACAATCCCGCACTCATAGACCGAGAGCTTGAC